>CAKZZO010000137.1 GCA_937885175.1 uncultured Treponema sp.
TCATTCGCCTGTGCCCTTTTTGTCTTACTTGTGAATGGATTATAATGCGTTTGCCTTGGTAATGCCGCAGTCTAAAACCCTATCGTAATGCGTCCTGAGCCATTGGGGTTCTCATAGTCAAGCAGATAATTCTTGTAGGCCTTGAGCGGACTGCTTGCCGTTGAGACATGAGGCTTTCCATCCTCACCTTTAGCAAATGCCTTTACATAGGCGCAGTGCATCAGATAGTCTTCGCTCACATAGTCTTTTATAAGCTTGGTATGTGCCAGCATGGAAAAGCCGTCTCCCATGTTGCGAAGGGTATAGTTTATGCCGCCCACCGTGTAGCGTTTTGCAAGGTCAAGCGGCTCATAGGCAGCCTTTTCTTTATTATACACCTGTATATTTTTTACCCGATAGCTGGCAGGCGATTCTTTCCACATACCTTCAGTCGTCTGAATTGCACTGGGCACAGACGTATCAATGGCATAGGTTATGCCGGCAACCTGCAAAAAGCCACCGTTTTCACCAACGCCTGCATTTCGTGCGCCAAATTCAAGCGCGTCAAGAATTTCCTGCCCAGTCAGTTCCACAAGACATATGACATTTCCAAAGGGCTGCACTTTTTTTGCAGAGTTATAGGAAAAGGAACCTGCGGGCAGGTCATTACGGATGCCACCACCGTTTCCTATTGCCATATCGCATTTTATCTGCTCAATTTCGTTAAAGTAATAGTAGACAGCATCGGTAACAAAGTCTCCCATGTTCGTTTCCTGCTTGCGTACCAGCCGTTTTTTGGGATTGTCGGGAGCGTTGACATAGAAAGCTACATCGGAAACAGCAATCACCTCATTCAGATTTTTGTCAACCGCTGTAATCCAGTCCTTTACCATTGCGTTGATTGCTTCGTCGGAGCGGTCATAGCTGGTAATCAGTTTTGTAGAAACACCTTCATTGGAGAGCGTCATGCATCCGATGGCGGCAAAATAGCATCCTGTCTGCGTAAGAACTACATCGTGTCCTGTATCGTCTTTGACAAGCAAATGCTCAACGGTAGAATGAGAGTGTCCGTCAATAAATGCGTCCAGTCCATGAGTATGGGCAATAACATCAGTGCTTCGCCAGGGAGCGGAACTCGGATTGTCACCCAGATGTCCGATTGCAACCACATAGTCGGCCTTCTTTGCCGCCGCATCAATCGCCTTCTGAACCATGTCGTAAAGTTCCTGACCGTCTTCTCCTGCACCAATCTTATAGATGAACTTCGTCCGATTTTCATCCATAAAACTGGAGGGCGTTGAATCTGTATAGGATTCGGGGGTCACAATGCCCACAAAGGCAACTTTTGTCTTTCCGAACTGCAGGATGGTATAGGCATCCAGAACTGTCTTGTCATCGTCCGCCGTAAGGAAGTTGCAGGCAACATAGGGAAAGCGCGCTTCCTTGATGATTCCAAAGAGGCGGGGGACACCATAATCAAATTCGTGATTTCCCAGCGTGGCAATGTCGTATTTTGCGGCATTCATAAAGCTGATGATGTGCGCGCCACTGTCCATTACGCCGTATGCCGTACCCTGCACATGGTCACCCGCATCAATAAGGGCGACATGCTTTCCCTGAGCCTTTAAGTCATCGCGCAGGGCAGCAACAGAACCGTAGGAAAGCCCCGGAAGGTTATTTCCGTCCGCATCCTTTACGGTGTTTGCAATATAGGTATGCACATCATTCGTGTAGAGAATCGTAACCTCTCCGCGAAATTTTCCGCAGGAGGCGAGCAACAAAACAAGAAATAGTGGAAGTACTGCAGCTAATCGTCTCTTCATACTTTACTCTCCAACGGTAAGCATGCCAAAATCCTACACCTTTTCCAGAATTTTTTAAAGACCTTCCAGAAGCAGTATCACGCCAGGTGCAAGCACATTTGCCATGCAGACAAAAAGGGCGGAAGCGTAGGAAAAGTAGGCGGACACGCTTTTCGATTTTGTACTGCGCTTGCACTGTAGGCACCGGCAGGCGATTGCATAAAGCGCAAAGTCGTTTTATACTATGGAAAAAGAACAGGTGGGAACTATGACTATAGCACTTTTATACGGCGGAAAATCCGGCGAACACGAAATCTCTCTTATTTCTGCAACAGCAATCGCACGAAACATCGACACGACTGCACACCAGCTTAAGCTGATTGGCATTACAAAAGAAGGCCGCTGGTATATGCAGGACTATGGAGAACTGGCACGAATCAAGCGTGACCAAAAGACGACCTTGCAGATTCATGAAGACGCCGCCATGGAAGTGAGCATTGTTCCCGCAGGCGGAAAAAAGGGAGCTTTTAGAGTGGGCGCAAATACCATTCCCATTGACGCTGTCATTCCCGCAATGCACGGCACTTTTAGCGAAGACGGCACAGTACAGGGGCTGTTGGAAATGGCAGACCTTCCCTACGTGGGCTGCGGTGTTCTGGCAAGTGCAGTTGCCATGGACAAGGAAAAGACCAAAGTCATTCTGGAAGGCGCTGGCATTCCCATTGTACCCTACATCTGCATTCGCCGCAGCGATTTGGCTTCCAGCACCAGATACGATGAACTGCTGGAAGAGGCTCAGACAAAATTAGGCTTTCCGCTTTTTGTAAAGCCATGTGCCGCAGGCTCAAGCGATGGGGCAAGCCGTGCGGACGATTTGCGTCACTTAAACGGTGCCATTCTGGAAGCCTTTGAGTGGGATGACAAAATCCTCATTGAAAAAGCAATCAATGCCCGCGAACTGGAGTGTTCCGTCATGGGAAATCCCACCACTGCAAGCGGAAGCCACAAGGCAGAAGAAACAATGGTCTACGGACCCGGCGAAATCGCTCCTTCCCACGAATTCTACGACTACGATGCAAAATACAATGACCCCAAGGGTGCAAAACTGCTGATTCCCGCAAAGATTGATGACGTTACCAGAGAAACCATCCGCAATCTTGCCGCTCAGGCCTACAAGGCAATTGACGCAAGCGGACTTTCCCGTGTGGACTTCTTTGTGGACAAAAAAACGGGCGATATCTTTCTGAATGAAATTAATACATTGCCGGGCTTTACGTCCATCTCCATGTTTCCCAAACTCTGCGAGCATGAAGGTCTTGCCTTTGGAGAACAGATTGAAGTCCTGCTCAAAGAGGCTCAGTACCGCTTTAAGGCAACGCGCAGCCTCAAGACTTCCCGCGACTAGCAAAAAAAGGAGCTGCTCATGTCCAACGAACCACTACCACCTGTTCCCCACACCTATCCCCAGGGCTGCTATTTTAAAAGTCCTGCTGACATTGCGGGCAAAAAAGTAACCGTCATGGGGCTGGGGCTAAACGGCGGCGGAGAAGCAAGCGTGCGCTTTTTGCTGAAGCATGGCGCAACCGTTACGGTAACGGACATGAAAAAAGCGGAAGATTTGGCCGCCACCATAAAATCCCTGGACGAAGATTCCTCCCTTGACCACAGCCGACTGCACTATGTTCTTGGCGAGCACAGAATCGAAGACTTTGAAGATGCGGACTGCGTTATCAAAAACCCCAGCGTAAAATACGACGGAAACAAATACCTCGCCGCCACAAAGGCAATCGAAACGGACATCAGTCTTTTTCTGCATTTTACCCAGGCTCCCATCATTGCCATAACAGGCAGCAAGGGAAAATCCTCCACCGTCAGCGCCATTTACTACGGCCTCTGTCAGGCAGGATTTAAAGCCTTTTTGGGCGGCAACATCACGGTAAGCCCCCTCACCTTTCTTGACCAGACCGACAGCACCACTCCCGTTGTTCTTGAACTTTCCAGCTGGCAACTGGCAGACTTACGCGGCCGCAAGGCACTCAAGCCAAAAATCGCCCTGATAACCAAAATCATTCCCGACCACCAGAATTTTTACCACAGTATGCTTGCCTACGTGGCGGATAAAAAACTGATTTATGCCGACCAGACAAAAGACGACTTTACGATTCTTGACTTTGACGATGATCCGGCGGCAGACGGCGGCACTTTGATTTCCAACTGGGGAAACATCTTTGCCGCAGAAACGAAGGGAAGCGTCCTGCGCTACAGCAAGAAAAAACTGCCGGCAAATGTATACGGCATCTGGCAGGACGCAAAAGGCACGGGAATCTGTCGTCTGCCTGCAAAGCTTTTGAGCAAGACTGCCCAGGCAAAAGGCAAAGATACCGACACCATTCTAAAAGACATTATCGTACCCGGAAAACACATGCGCCTGAACGTGCTTAACGCCGCCCTTGTGCTGGAACTAATGGGAGTTGAGCCAGAAAAGACCATGCACATTCTTGGACACTGGAACGGCATTGAACACCGACTGGAATACTTTCATGAATGGAAAAACGGCGGGCTTACAATACGCTTCTACAATGACAGTGCGGCAACCGTTCCCGAAGCGGCGGCAGAATCCACCCAAGCCTTTGGCGAGCCAGTCATCTTCCTCACTGGCGGCACCGACAAGGGACTGGACTTGTCGCCCATTGCGCACACCCTTTCAAATCCGCTGGCAATTCAGCCGTCAGCAACCTACCTCCTCGCCGGCACTGCCACCGACAAAATGCTCTCAGACTTTACCGCCTGCGGCATCCGTCACAACGGCGTGTACAATTCTTTGGATGACATGCTCCAAAAACTAAAGGCCGACATCATTGCCCACAAAGGTGCCCTCGGCCATAAGGTAGTTGTATTCAGCCCCGGCGCCACCAGTTTCGGCATGTTCCAAAATGAGTTTGACCGCGGCCGCCAGTTTAAGGAAAAAGTAAGGGCACTATTTAAATAAATTTTCAAGGTTGCCGTTGCCTTGCGGTAACAGAATATTAGCGCAAAGCCCAGGGATTCTTTCTGACAAAGGTCTCATCGCGCTCGTAGCCAACGGAGATGATGCTGACCGGAGTCTTGCAGTAGTCTTCGATGAACTCCACGTAGTCGCGGGCGGGCTTGGGCAGTTTTTCATAGCTGCGACATTCCTTCAGGCTTGCCTTCCAGCCCTTGAACTTCTGCAGCACAGGCTTTGCCTTTTCCATTGCCTGTACACTGGCAGGAAAATCCGTTACCAGTTTGCCGTCAATCTCGTAGGCAGTACAGGCTTCAATCTCGTCAAAAGTGTCGTAAATGTCCAGGTGGGTCAGAACAAGGCTGTCCAGAGAATTTACGCGGCAGGCATAACGCAGGGCAACCAGGTCAAGGTAACCGCAACGGCGGGCACGACCAGTGGTAACGCCATATTCGCGGCCAGTCTTGCGCACGTATTCGCACAGTTCGCCTTCGCTTTCGCTGTTGAATTCTGTGGGCATGGGGCCGTTACCTACACGGGTCTGATAGGCCTTGAACACGCCCATGATATTGTCCAAATCGTGGGGACCGATTCCACAACCTGTCGCCGCTCCAGCCGCACAGGACGCGCCGGAAGAAACATAGGGATAGGTTCCGCTGTCAATATCCAGCATGGCACCCTGCGCACCTTCAAACAAAATATTGTCATTGCGGAACTCGTACATTCTTGCCGTCAAGTCAACGCGCATTTCAATCAGCTTGTCCTTGTATTTGTCCAGATAGGCCTTGTCTTCACCGTCATATTCAGCCATTTTTTCAGGCCAGTCCAAATCAGCAAGACGCAGACCGTCACGCTCAGCCTTTTCGCTGTATGCAATGCCGATTCCGCGGCCAGTCGTACCAATTGGACGCTTGCGGGCTGCATCCCGGTCTTTGTCCATCTGGCGGTAGCGCGGCAGAATGATGTGGGCACGGTCAGAAATAAAAACGCGTCCTTCCCAGTTAATGCCGTTATCCTTGAGCATCTGAAGTTCGTTAAAAAGTGCTTCGGGGTCAATTACCATGCCTGCGCCCAAAAAGACAGACTTTTCGGGATAGAGGATGCCGGACGGCACCTGATGAAGTGCATACTGCTTGCCGTCAACAACAATGGTGTGTCCTGCGTTTGGACCGCCTGCATAGCGCACCACATATTTTGCATCTTCGGCAAGATAATCTACGATTTTGCCTTTTCCTTCATCGCCCCACTGAGCACCGATAACAACGACCTTCATAAAAAAGCCCCCAAAACGAATTTGAGGGCAGTATAGCATAGTATGTGTTTTATTTCAATTATTCACAGCGGCTTTACACGGAAATCAATTTTCATGTAAAAGCGAACAAATTTTAGAGGGATTCATAAGA
>CAKZZO010000138.1 GCA_937885175.1 uncultured Treponema sp.
TAGCATAGATTTTAGATTTTAAACAGCCCTGTTTTTCAAAAATTGATTTCCGTGGGTTTACGGCTTTTCCCCTTTTAAGATATTTTTTTTTGCTATACAATGAATGTATGAAAAAGCCCCTGCTTGCCCTGTTGCTGTTTTGTTCACTTACACTTCTCTTTGCCCGAGAGCGCATTTTTCTCTGGGAGGATGTGCCTAGCATGGAAGTAAATGTGCGGGATACGATTCTCTATCCTTCGGTCGTAAGGCGCCAGGACGGAAAGAAAACGGCTGCCGTAGTCATCTGTCCGGGAGGAAGTTACCATCATCTGGGTATGCCCCACGAGGGATTTGCCTCTCAAGAGTGGTTTAATTCCGTGGGAGTAAGTGCATTTGTGCTCCGCTATCGGGTGGCATACAACCACCACCATCACCCCGCCATGTTGGAGGACATTCAGATGGCAATTGCCTACATCCGCGAACACGCTGACGAATACAATATTGACCCGGAAAAAATCGGCGCAATCGGCTACAGTGCGGGCGGACACTTGGTGACCATGGCGGGTGCCTTTGGCACAAAAAGCGAACTGGAAAAACTGGGAGTATACACGGCGGTGAGCGTGCGTCCCGATTTTGTCATGCCCATCTATCCGGTTGTCTCCATGCAGGACGACATTGCCCACAGGCGTTCCCGCAAAAGCCTCTTGCATCAAGACCAAAGTCAGGAGCGCAAAGACCGATTTTCCATGGAGCTGCAAATTCCCGATGACATGCCGCCCACATTCCTGCTTGCCTGCGAGGATGATTCCGTGGTGCTGTTTGAAAATTCACTGCGTCTGGATGCCGCCCTTACGGCAAAAAACATTCCCCATCTTTTTGTCCACTACCAACAGGGTGACCACGGCTTTGGCATGAAAAAAAACAGTGCCATTATGAAAGCCCAGCACTGGAATGACGAAAAACTGCTGCCCTGGCTAAAAAAAATCGGCATGATTGAGTAGCCCGGATGGTAGCGGGCGCGGAGCGAGTGCGCAGCACCGAGGGTGGCTGAGCCACGGACAGCCGTTATAGCCTTTCTGCACTAAACTAAAAAGCAAAAAAAATGTCCGCCGGCGCATACACACTGGCGGACAATATAAAAATCTTTCCTCTACTCAATCACATCCATGCGGGCCAAGTCTTTTTCGTAGTCAACGCCTTCCACATCAAAGCCGTTGATTGCGAGGAAGTCATGGCGGATGCCGTCCAAATCAACAACATCGTAAATGGTGTCCTGAGTGAGTTTTGCCATTTTTCCGTCAATGATTTTCTGTGTCTCGGGGTCAAGTTCCCAGTCATCAATACGAATGCGGTTTTCTTCATCAACCGGCACCTTGTCAGCAGCATTGTTTGCACCTGTGTAGAGACGTTCTGCAAAGAGGCGTTCCATCTGCTCGATACAGCCTTCGTGCTTGCCCTGTGCCTTCTGCACCTTGAAGAGACAGCCCAGATAGAGAACGACAATCGGGATAACTGCAGATGAACGGGTAATCAGTCCCTTGTTCACGCTGACGTAGGCTGCACCACCGATTTTTTTGAGCTGTGCATCGATTGTCTTTGCACGGGCTTCCAAGTCTTTCTTTGCAGCACCAATGGTTCCGTCGCGGTAGATTGCATGGCTCAGTTTGGGACCGATGTATGAGTAGGCGATAGTGCGGCAACCGTCTGCCAGCACGTCTGCGTCGCCCAACTGCTTAATCCAGCGTTCCCAGTCTTCACCGCCCATTACCTTTACGGTGTTGGCAATTTCTTCTTCGTTTGCGGGCTGAGCCTCAAGGTCGGTCATTTTTCCGGTCATCATGTCCAAAGACGGTCCTTTGTAGACTTCGCCAATCGGCTTTAGGACTGATTTGTAGAGTACTTTTGTATCGGGGTCTGTGCGGACGGGAGAAGCCAGTGAGTAGATAATCAGGTCGAACTTAGTTCCCCATTTTTTGATTTCGTCGATTACGGTCTGGCGACATTCATCGCTGTATGCGTCTGCGTTAAAGGTGGTTGCCTTGAGTCCGGCAGCCTTTGCAGACTTTTCAAACTGCATGTTGTTGTACCAGCCGGGAGTACCGCCCTTTGTTTCAGTCGCTTCTTTTTCAAAGGAAACGCCAATGGTGTCCGCACCGTATTCAAACGCAGCGGAAATGCGGCTTGCAAGTCCGTATCCGGTAGAACATCCGAGAACAAGCACTGTCTTGGGGCCTTTTCCACCCTCTTTCAGCGTTTTGATTCCGCGCTTTGCCTTCTGAGAAAGCACATAGTCAATCTGACGTACCGTGTCCTTTGCGCATCCAATCGGATGGGCATTGATACAAATGTTTGAGCGAACCATCGGTTTAATAACAGCCATTGAAATCCCCTATAAATATAAAGTAATGATATCTTTATCATATCCAGTCTGACATTTTTCGTCAATATGTCAGATTAAAAAACTACGTCCTTGTAGTTTTTTAATCTGACGGCAGCGAGCTACCGTCATGCATTTCAGGAGGGGGCTGAGGGTGGAAGTTGAAATTTAATTTGATAAATTTGGGATGTTTGTGTATAATTAAAAAGAGAGCCGACTGGAATGCAACAAAGAGACGAAATAAAGAAAAATAACTCATTTCTCATTCCCATTGTTGCATTTTTTATCATGCTGTTTATTGTCGCTTTTGTCATCAGCCAGCTTTGGGTTGCGGAGCGGGAAAAACAGCGGACACATGCAAAAAATCTGATTGAGCAAGTTGTAGTCAACCTTACCACTACGCTCAACGAATACTTTGACAACACCCAATTCTGGCGGTCTTACATCATAAAGAACAAAGGGCAGGTTCCTCATTTTGACGACATTGCCGAAGCACTGTATTCTACGAGTTCCTGTATTGCCAGCATCCAACTCGCTCCAGACGGCATTATCACCTATTCCTATCCACAAATCAGTGATATGGAAAACACTAATCTCTTTACTGACCCCATTCACCGAGATGACGCAAAATATTCCCGCCTTGCAAACCTTACCACCATTACGGGGCCATTTCCCCAAAGGCGCGGAGGCAGCGGACTAACAATCAGAACGCCCATTACCATCAAGGAAAAAGATAACGCGCAGGTTTTTTGGGGATTTTCGACCATCACTCTGCGGGCGGAGGAAATTTTTAAGGAAGCCCACCTTCCAGACCTAAGGGATGACGATTATCACTATCAACTCAAAAGCATCAATCCCCACAAAGGCAAGCTGGACACAATCCAATGCTCTACCTATGACACGCTGAAAAATCCCGTTTCCCTGACTTTTGGCGTGCACAACACTGCATGGACACTTTTTATCGCTCCCAAGAAAGGCTGGGTAAACTATTCAACCATCGTATTTGAAATAATCATCGGACTTGTCTTTTCTCTTTTGATTTCCTTTAGTGCGGCTTCCATTTGGAATCTTATTCGCCGTGAGTCCACCTTTAAGAAACTCTCTTACGTTGACTCTTTGACTAAATTGCAGAACAGCCGCAAATTCTACGAGATTCTCAACCATTTGCACTCTGAGGACAAACCCTTTGCCGTCGTATACATTGACTTGAATAAATTTAAGCCGATAAACGACAACCATGGACACCGCAGTGGCGATGAATTGCTGATTATTGTCTCCAAGAAACTGAGAAACTGTATTCGGGAAGGAGACGAAATCTTCCGCATTGGCGGCGATGAATTTGCCATTATCGTACCAAATCAAATTACCATTAACGGACTTTCAAATCTGGTTCAGCGAATCAAGGCTTCTATTGGCCGCACAACTGTTCTGGGTAACTCCACGGTGCAGATCACCGCATCCATCGGCTATGCCCGCTATCCGCAGGACGGCTCCTCCTTTGAAAACATCGTCCAAATCGCCGAAGAAATGATGTACGCCGACAAAAAATCCATGGGCGAAGAAAGATAACATTTTTCCCCTGAAAAGCCGAAGCGCAACAGGACGTTGCGATGGGCAAAGTTTTGAGCGGTTGACGGGAGTCGAACCCGCCTCACGGGCTTGGGAAGCCTGGGTACTACCGATGTACTACAACCGCGTTTTTTATACAGTAGCGTAAACAGTGGAAATTTGCAACTGCATTCGGTATAATGAAAGGCATGAAAGTCACTCCCGATTACACGGTCATTTATGATGATGAAGATATTGTCGTACTCAATAAACGCTCCGGGCTTTTGATTGCCCAAGACCGCTATGACGATGCAGCTCCGCGACTGGACATAATTGCCCAGAAAACATTCGGAAAACTCTATGCCGTGCACCGCATCGACAAGGACACCAGCGGCTGTGTCATCTATGCAAAAAATGCAGATGCCCACCGTTCACTTTCCATGCAGTTTGAAAATCGTGAAGTTGAAAAAATCTATCACTGCCTTGTAAACGGCCGCCCCCTCTGGGAAGAAAAACATCTTGACCTTCCACTGCTTCCAGACGGAGACCAGCGGCACCGCACGGTACCCAGCGCACGCAATGGCAAGGATGCGGTAACCGATTTTACCCTGCTTGGTGTCTGCGGCCCTTACAGTTGGATTGAAGCAAGGCCTCGCACTGGTAGAACCCATCAGATTCGCGCCCACCTAAAAGAACTGGGCTTGGGCATTGTGTGCGACCCCCTCTACAGCGGAAACCAAAAGCCTGTATTTCTCAGCGAAATCAAGCGCAAATGGAACGGAGACCCAGACACAGAGCGACCCTTGCTCAGCCGCCTCGCCCTTCACGCCTATCGCCTTACGGTAACTCACCCAAAATCTGGCCAGCGCATTACATTCACTGCACCCTACTCCAAGGACATGGATGCCACCCGTAAGCAGCTCAAATCAATTTTTGGCGTAGACCCACTGGAAGAAAAAGCGTAGTAATGAAAAAAATTCTTATGCTAACCCTTGCTCTTTTCGCTGCATCTCAGTTGTTTGCACAAGAAATTTCTACATATCGCAAGAACTGGCATCTTTCCATAGAACCGCACCTTGGCATTACCGAAGGAAAAGCCGGTGAATATGTCTTTAACATAATAAGCGGTGATGATGACCACAAGCTGAGTGAACTGCAATGGGACGAACATCCACTGTTTACCTTTGGCGCAAACCTTTGTGGCGGCTACAAAAATACCTTTTTGCGGCTTTCCTTTACAAGCGGGCTTCCGTCCACGCGCTGTGGCTCGATGGAAGATTCAGACTGGATGAACAGCAACGACACTTCCATGAAGACCACGCGCTCCATCAGCGAGAACACCCTCCTTTGCTACATTGATTTTGGCGCACAGGCAGGCTACACCTTTTCCATCCTTTCATGGCTTTCCCTTTCTCCCTTTGGTGAATTTGAATATCAGTACCGCAGTTTTTCCGCAAACAATGGCTACGGCTGGTATGGTAATAAAAACAGTCCCATGGTTTCCTGGGATGACCCTTCCGCAAAATATTACGCGGCAGGTACCCTTTGCGGCATAGACTACTCCCGTATGATTCTCGCAACCTTTATCGGCGGCACGGCACAGTTTTTTCTTCCTGCAAATCTGTCAGTCAAATTCTCCCTGGCAATTTCTCCCTACCTCTATGAAGAGGCAAATGACACGCATTACAATACTATAAACAAAAGTTCCAGTTCACAATATCTGGACATCATCCGTGCCGTTTGGTTTGGAAGCGCAAAATCATCCCTTGCCCTCTGCTACACGCTCAACTCCTCCTTTGACATAGGCTTGACTTTCTCCGCCAGAGCAAACTGGCTCCACAAAGGCATTACCGCCACTAAAAACACGGCAGGCAAATATATTGAAGATTCCAATTCCAAAAGTGGCATGGATCTCTATGAACTGAACCTCAAACTCTCGGTCACGTATCACTTTGGCGGGAAGTACAGATGAAACGACTGCTTCCCCTCCTTCTGCTGATGCTTTTTGCACCCCTTACGGCACAGATTGTTTCCCATAACACAGGCTGGCATCTTTCCCTAGAACCACGCATAGGAATGACTTATGGCGCGCTAGGTGAATACCTCTACATGGCAAAATCTGACGGTTCCTGGAAGAAAAATTCCTATCTGGAGTGGGAAGAAAAACCCCTGTGGACACTGGGCATGGGAATTTCTGGCGGCTACAAAGGATTTCATGCGCAAACATATTTTGACGCTGCCTTACCCCTGCGCTCTGGCAACATGATGGATTCAGACTGGAAACTCGATGCCAGCCCCGATGTAAAAACCAATTATTCAATCCATGAAAACACCTCCGCCGCAAATATCCGCACGGGACTGACCATCGCCTATGATTTTCTTCCCCTTGAGTGGCTTGTGATTTCGCCCATGGCAGAAGGCACCTACATCTATCGGTCTTTTGAAGCCCGCAATGGCGAAGGCTGGTACGGCGACACGGTTTCTTGGGATGACCCCAGTGCAAAACACTATCCGGGCACCTATAACGGAACAAAATACATTCTTGGTGCCATCGACTACCGCCACCATACATTCCAGTTGTTTACAGGGCTACAGTTTACTTTTCTGTTGGGAAAAAAACTGTGCTTCGGACTGGGACTTTTTGTTTCCCCCTATGCCTACGTATATGCCGAAGACCGCCACTACACCAACAAGGCGCGCACAACAGGACGCTACTATGTTTACAAAGCACACTCGCATTTTTCCCGCTACAAGGCAAGTCTTTTTGCCCGCTACCAAGTCACCTCGGTTCTGGAGGTTGGCTTATCCCTCGATGCCATGGCAAGCGATATCGAACGTGCCGACATGTATGATGAAGACCCAGAGACAGAAAAAATCTACAAGACTCCTGGCTATGAAGGCGGCTTTTCACTGGCTGAATTCAGCGTTAAACTCTCAGCAAAAGTCCATATTTTTTAATTACCGATTTTTAAATTCCGTGCTATAATAAGATTGTTATTCCCGCATTCGATGCGAAAATCAGGGGGCAGCTATGAAAAAAATCATCACAATCAGCCGTGAATATGGTTCAGGAGGACAGGTTATTGGTCATCTGGTGGCCAAGGAACTGGGCTATGATTTTTATGACAAGGAACTGATTGACCTGTCCGCCCAGGAAAGTGGTCTTTCCCCTGACTTTATCGAAAAAAATGAGCAGAATCTGTCATCGGCTTGGCTCTACAATCTGCTGGTGGGCACCAGTTATGCAGGAGTTTCCACTGGAGCGAGCGGTCAGACACTGGCAACCCATGCACCTGTCATGCCCCTTGCCGACCAAGTCTTTAACGCTCAGCGCAAAACAATTCTTTCCATAGCAAAAAAATCCCCCTGTGTCATTGTCGGACGCTGTGCGGACTATATTCTTTCTACCTCAGACGAAATTGACCAAAAGGAACTGCTGAATATTTTTGTCTACGCAGATTTGGATGACAAAGTGCGCCGCGCCATTGAACAGTATAATGTGCCCGAAAAAGACGCAAAAAAATTCATCTTGCAGGCAAACAAACGCCGTGCGAATCACTACAACACCTTTACCGAAAACATTTGGGGAGACCGCAAGAATTATGACCTGCTTTTAAACAGTTCGACCCTGGGTCTCGAAGAGTCCGCCAAATTTATTGTGCAGTTCGCACAGAAAGCGTAGAAGACGGCAGTTTAATCCTTACCAACTGAATGCGTCGCTGGCTCTGATTTTCCACTTTGTAGACCACTTCATCCACTTTGATTACTTCCCCTGTTTCTGGAAGGGCATCAAACTGTTCCATGAGCCAGCCACCAAGCGTGTCGTAATCCTCGCTGTCCAAATCCATGTGCAACAGTTCGTTTACATCAGTCAACCGCAAGTCTCCGGGAATGATGAATTCCGTAGGGGAAATTGCCTGAATGCGTTTTTCGGGCAGAGGTTCTTTGGTGGGATGCTCCACAACAGTGCCGCCAAAAACCGCACGCAAGATATCATCCATGGTAACAATTCCTGCATTGCTTCCTGTCTCATCCACAGCAACGGCAAAATTAACCTGTTCTGTCTTAAATTTTTGCAGGAGTTCCAAGGCGGTCAGAGTCTCTGGCACAAAGAGGGCCGGTCTCATGCTGCGCTTTACAAAAGTCTTGCTTTCGCGGTTTCTCGTAGTCATCAGCACATTTTTGTAGTAAAGCATTCCAACCACGTTTGAAAAATCTCCGTCACATACAGGAAGCCGTGAATAGCCGGTAGCCGCAAAAATCTTGACTACTTCGCTGTAGGGAGCGTCAATCGGCACAAACTGTACGCGGCTTCGGTGTCGCATGATGTCGTGAATGTGCAGGTCAGTAAATTCAAAGATTCGGTAGAGCATCCGTTTTTCCGAGTGCTCCAGCGTGCCTTCCGTTTCTCCCACGCTTATCAGCGATTTGAGTTCTTCTTCGGTAATCACTTCTTTTTCGTAGTGCAAAAAGTGATTGATGACCAGCGTTATGCCTTCTGTCAATTTGGTAAAAATCCAGACAATGGGCATAAAAATTTTTTGCAGGATAATCAGCAGACGGGAATTCATGCTTGCCACGCCAACGGGATTCACTGCCGCCACCGTCTTGGGAACAATTTCGCCAAAAATTATCAGCACAAAGGCCATAATCAATGTGGCATAACTTGTTCCTTTTGGTCCCAGCAGCTCTATTGCCACCGTTGCACCCAAACCTGATGCCAAAGACGTAACGAAATTTATGCCAATCAGTACAAGGGAAAGCAGGCGGTTCATGTCGCTTTTAAGATAGGCAATGCGCTTGGCTGGCGAACTTTTTTCGTCAGGAGACTCTTTTTTGAGCATCTGCCGCAGCATGATTTTTGAAACAGAAAGATAGGCCGTCTCGGAAGAAGCAAAAAATGCAACAAAGGCTACTAAAATTCCTGTCAAAACGAGGGGAAGCACCAGAGTAGTCAAAATCTGCATCATTTTTCCCTTCCCTGCTCGCGGACACAGTGCAAGCCTGCCACCCTAAGGCCGTCCATTTTTGTTACGATAAAGCGATAGCCATTTGACTTGACCACCTCACCCACCGTGGGAATGCGTCCCAGCCGTTCGCAGATAAAGCCCGCAATTGTTTCGCTGTCACCTGCCTCCAGACGGATATGCAGGCTTTCTTCAAAATCCCGCAGGCGGGCGGAACCTGAAATAAAAAAATCATCAGGATGATTAATCTGAATGTCCGTAGCCCGTCCGCTCTGCTGAAAATCATCTGCCACGTTTCCAAAAATCTGGCGGGCAATGTCTTCAGTTGTCAAAATGCCGTCAGTGCCGCTGTACTCGTCAATAACAATTGCAATGCTCTGGTTGTCCTTGTGCATCATGTCCTGAATCGCTGACATTTTTGTACTGCCCACGATAAAAAGAGGCTTACGCATTACTTTTTCCACGGTAAAGTCTGCACGGTCTCCCTCGTAAAAAAGCATGTCCTTTACGTAGAGTACGCCCACAATATCATCTATATCATCTTTAATAACAGGAAAACGGGAAAGTCGAGTCCGCTCGCTCAATTGAACCACATCCCTATAACTCATGTTCGGGTTGATTGCAACGACATTCTTTCTGGGCACCATGATGTCAGTCGCTTCCAAATCAGTGAATTTGAAGACACGGCTCATCATTGTTTTTTCGCCCTGCTCCAGCACACCCTCTTCGCCACCTACGTCGATAAATGTTTTAATTTCATCTTCCGTAAAGGACACTTTTTTGGACTGGGTATTGATGCCAAAAATCCGTAGGATGCCCCGTGAGATTGCCGTAAACACTGCGACAAAAGGTTTAAGAAGATAGGAAAGCACCGTGATAAATCCGCTCACCCCAAAGGCAAAGGGTTCTGGATGGCGGGTCGTAACGATTTTTGGCGTGATTTCTCCAAAGACCAAAAGCAAAAGCGTTGCCACCGTAGTAGAAATGCTCAAACCTGCCGGGCCAAAGAGAGAAAGAGCCAGCGATGTAAGCAAGACAGACAGGGCAACGTTTACCACTTCATTTGCTACCAGGAGCATATTCAGCAGTTCTTCCTTGCGGTCAAGCAGTTTGCCTACCCTCGTTGCCCTTTTGTCGCCTTTTTCACGCAAAAAATGCACGCGCAGTTTGTTAAGCGAAAGGAATGCGCTTTCTGATGCAGAAAAAATGCAGGAAAGCACGACACAAACTGCCGCCGCAATTAAAACAAGTACAAAAGATTCAGAAACGGATTCAGGTCCCATTACTGCTCCGGCTTGGCAGCAGCGTCAGCAGAAGTGTTTTCATTGTCTTCAATCTTTACGTCTTCAATCTTTACGTCTTCATTCATCTGCGATGTTTCGGCAATGCGTTCGTCCACAATGCGCAGCAGATTTTGAATATTGGAAGCAACCTCACTCTGAGGATCAGCGTCATATGCTTTCTGAATGTAATCGCGCACTCTTTCGTAGTCAGTTGAACCCATGCCGCCCAAATAGTAGCCGGCGTAGTAGTACATCTGCTGCTTCTGCTCCGCAGAGAGCAACTTGTTTTCTGCTGCCTTGTCAAAAACCGCTATCATTTTTTCAACATCATTGGAAAGCGCCGCTTCCGTTGCCTCAACCTGCGCAAGTTCCACTATGAATTTATTGGTAATTCCGCTTTCATTTTTTGGGTCAAGTTTGAGCGCTTCTCTTGCCAAGGGAGCCAGAAGATAGGCAAAACGGCGGTCAGTAATGCTGTACATATCATCAATGGCACTCACTTTTTCCAGATTGCTTCCCTGTGTCGTTCTTGCCAGAGTTTCAGTAAATGTGTTGATTTCTTCTTCGTGAGATGCAATTTCCTGCTCAAATCCTTCAACAGAAGAAAGGGTATCATCAAAAACTAACTGAGTAATGTAATAGCCTTCTTTTGAAGTAAGGTAGAATGTAGGACTCATCTGTACGGAATAGTAGGTGGCAACATTCATGTTTTCATCCAGCTGCTTATGAGCCTTTTCTGCCGCTTTTTTCTCTGTGGCAGATGCAGTTTCATCCACCTGAGCAGCCTGATACTTGCTTTCGGAAAAGTCCAGATTGACCAGAACATATTTTGCCGTTTCAGCCGTTACAAATTCATCCTTAAAGAGCAGGTTTTCTTTGAGCGTCAGGCTCAGATTATCACTGTCGTCCGCACTGAAAAACAAAATAATCTGCTTGTTCTCTTTTTGTGCGGCACTCTTTGCCTCCTCAAAATTGTCCAGCCACTTAGAGGAATCAATCTTTTTGCCCCCGCATGAAACCATAACAAGTGCAGTCAAAATCGCTGCCGCAAAAAATCCAATTTTCTTCATAATCAAACTCCTATAACTGTCCTAGTTAAAATAGCGGACGCCTGCCGCAAATATATTCTGACAGCTGTTGCCGTCGGGGTTGGTCAAGGGGTCAAATGCAATATTCTTAATCAAGTCTACGCTTGAACCGCCCTTGCCCTTACCGATGGTACGCTCATTGTGTCCCATTTTGCCCAGTACGTGACCGTCAGGGCTGGTAAGACCTTCGATTGCAAATGCTGAACCGTTGGGATTATCCGGCTCACTGATTGCAGGGATGCCTTTTTCATCACAATACTGGGTAAAGACCTGTCCTTTTTCAAAGAGTTCATGGGCCAGTTCATTGCTGATGAGGATGCGTCCTTCGCCATGGCTCACCGGAATGTAATGGGGTCTGGGGTCAAGGACTGATGCATCCAGAGCCCAGGGACTTGTAGCACTGACCATTCTTGTGCGCACCACGCGGCTGATGTGACGATGGATTGTGTTGTAACTCAAGGTAGGCATGTCCGCAGAGGGAGCCATGATTTTTCCATAGGGAACAAGTCCAGTCTTTATCAATGCCTGGAATCCGTTACAGATACCCAGAATCAATCCCTTGCGATTTTCCAGCAAAGCCGTCACTGCGTCTGCAATGCGCTGTTCACGAATCACGTTTGCAATGAATTTACCAGAACCGTCAGGCTCATCACCTGCACTGAATCCGCCCGCAAAGGCAAGAATCTGCGCATCGTTGATTTCTTTCTGCAAGCCAATCAGGGATTCTTCCAGAGCCTTGGGCGTATTGTTGCGGAAAACGAAAATCTTTGCTTCCGCTCCGTTCAGCGTAAATGCACGGGCCATGTCGTATTCGCAGTTTGTTCCCGGAAAGACAGGAATGATGACGCGGGGCTTTGTCTTGCTTGCGTCCACCACAGTGAATGAATGGCGGGCACCTTCCAGAGAGGGATGCTCTGCCTTGGCAAAGTCAGGAAGCGACTCCTGTTCTTTAGCATGACTTACTGGCGGGAATACAGTTGCCAGTCTTCCTTCCCATGCTTTTTTCAGATCAGAAAGGGAAATATCCGTAAAGGGCAAGGGATTTAAGCCACTCATTGCCACAGAGATAACTGGTGTAGCCTGAGTATTTCCGATGCGCACAACCGTTGTGTTTACGAATGCAGGATTGTTGTCAAAGTTCTCGTCGTCAGTTTCCACGATGATTGAACCGTAAAGCGGCGTGAACAGGTCGGCAATGGTGTTGTTTACATTGCGGTGGAATCCCACAGCCGTTGCACTGGAAGGAATTGCCGTCAGCTGGCAGCCGATGTTGCTTCCGAATGCCATTTTGGAGACTGCTTCTGCAATGCCGCCCGCTCCCACAGGATACATGGCATTGATTTTTCCTTCTTTATTCAGTTCATACAAGGCATCGCTGTTTTTCTTAAAAGTGCCAAAGTCGGGTGCCAGCATGTCAGTGTAAGGAGTCATCACCAGATACAGGTAGTCGCCGCCTTTTTTGAATGAGCCGGAATTGACATTCTTGGCAGTGTCATGGGTAACGGCAAAGGAAACGAGGGTGTGGGGAACATTCAAGTTTTCAAACGTTCCGCTCATGCTGTCCTTGCCGCCGATTGAAGCACAGCCCATGGCATTCTGAGCGTCCACGGAGCCCAGCAATGCGCTTGCCGGATAGCCCCATGCCTTGTCGCTTGAAGTGCGGCCAAAGAATTCCTGAAAAGAGAAGCGGCTTCTTGTTGCCTTGCCGCCCACACAGGTAATCTTTGCAAGGGAAGAAAGCACCGCTGTCTGCGCTCCGTGCCAGGGAGACCATTCCGCTACACGGGGGTCATAGCCGTAACTCATCATGCTGACTGTGTTTGTTTCTCGGGGATAGAGTACCGGCACTTTTGCCACCATTGCGGCTTCGGGCGTACCCTGATACTTTCCACCAAAGGGAAAAAGCACTGTGCTTGCACCGATTGAGCCGTCAAAGCGTTCTTGCAGGCCGCGCTCCGAACAGCAGGCCAGGTCGCTGATGTTTGCCACAAAAGCGTCGTGAATCTGTTCTTCGGTGGGCTTTTCGCTTGCACTTTCGCCAGTTGCGCTGGCACACTTTCCCAGAGCGGCAGCCACAGAATCCAAGGGCTTTACCAGCGGGCTTTGGTTCTGGGGTGCAGGGCTTTCAATGCGGGCCACAGCCTCGTGTTTTGCCCCTGCCGCATCCAAAAATGCACGGTCAATGTCCACGATAACCTTGCCGCGCCACTTCATAACCAGTTTGTTTGTATCGGTAACAGTTGCCACCACAACAGCGTTCAGATTTTCTTTGGCACATTCAGCAATGAATTTTTCCACATCACTTTGACGCACCACAACTGCCATGCGTTCCTGGCTTTCAGAAATTGCCAGTTCAGTACCGTTTAAGCCTTCATACTTTTTGGGAACGGCATCCAGATTGATGTCCAGCCCCGGCGCAAGTTCGCCAACAGCAACAGACACACCGCCTGCACCAAAGTCATTTGAGCGGCGAATCATCTTGCTTACCACAGGATTTCTGAAGAGGCGCTGAATCTTGCGTTCTTCAACGGCATTGCCCTTCTGAACTTCCGCAGCCGCTGTCGTTACTGATTTTTCTGTGTGTGCTTTTGAAGAACCAGTTGCGCCACCAATGCCGTCGCGCCCCGTACCGCCGCCCAGCAGAATGATGATGTCACCTGCTTCGGGAGTCTCGCGCATAACTGTATCGTAGGGAGAAGCGGCGATAACCGCACCCAGTTCCATGCGCTTTGCCACAAAGCCCGGGTGATAACATTCCACCACCTGGCCTGTCGTCAGGCCAATCTGGTTTCCGTATGAAGAAAATCCCTGTGCGGCTTCGCGACAGAGTTTAATCTGGGGGAGTTTTCCCTGCATGGTCTCGCTCATGGGCACCGTGGGGTCAGCCGCGCCTGTAATGCGCATTGACTGGTAGACCCAACTGCGTCCAGAAAGCGGGTCACGGATTGCGCCACCGATACAGGTAGCCGCTCCACCAAAGGGTTCAATTTCTGTGGGGTGATTGTGTGTTTCGTTCTTAAACTGCAAGAGCCAGCGTTCTGTATCTTCCTTGCCTTCTGGAAGGGCATTTCCATCCTTGTCAGTTGTATAATGCACATCAATAAAGATTGAACAGGCATTGTTTTCTTCACTTACTTCAAGGTCATCCAGTTTGCCGTGCTTGCGCAAGTACTTTCCGCCAATCGTTGCCATATCCATAAGGGTAAGGGGCTTGTCCTTGCGCTTTGCGTAGATGTCGGTGTGCATGGCTTTGTATTCGTCCAGACTTTCCTTAAAAAGTTTGGCATAGGGACCTTTGTCAATCTTAATGTTTTTGAGTACCGTGTTGAATGTGGTATGGCGGCAGTGATCAGACCAGTAGGTATCAAGCACACGGATTTCTGTTTCGGTAGGATCGCGCTTAATGCCTTTAAAGTAGTCCTGCAGGAATTTGATGTCAGCAAAATCCATGGCAAGTCCCATCTTTACGCGATAGGCTTCCAGATCTTTTTTGCCCCAGCCGATAAAGCCAGTCACCACGGGAATGTCGCCGGGCTCTTCGGTCTTCATTTCCAATGTTTCGGGCAGGGAGTCATCCGTAAGGCGTGAATCCACCGGGTTAATCAGGTAGTGCTGAATGTGGGCCACTTCATCCGCGCTCACATTTCCGCTCAAAATGACCACCTTTGCACAGCGAACGCGGGGTGGCAGCGTTCCAACTTTTACGCTGTTTTTTACCGCCTCACGCAGCAGAGTCAGACACTGTTCCGCACTGTCGGCTCTCTGGTCGTACTGACCGGGCAAATATTCCCAGATGATTTCGGTTTCGTCAGTAAGTACCGGACTTTCGTACAAAACCTTATCGCTCTGCGGTTCGCTAAAAATGCGTTCTGCCGCAAGACGGGCAACTTCATCAGAAGTGTTTTCAATGTCATAGCGATTCAAATAGCGGACTTTTTTAACGCCCGTAATTCCCAAAAAACCAGTGATTTCCGAATAGATGCGCTGGGCTTCACTTTCAAACCCCTCTTTGCGCTCAACATAGATACGAAACATTCTATTATTGTACTGAACTTTTGCGTATGTTTCAATGAGGCAGTACAGACCTCAGCAAACGCATAATAATCCATTCACAAGTAAGACAAAAAGGGCACAGGCGAATGAGTTTCAACAAAAACAGACTACCGACGCGAACCCGTCGCTGAAATGCGCGGTTGAGCGAA
>CAKZZO010000139.1 GCA_937885175.1 uncultured Treponema sp.
ATACATTTCATTTGTCCAGCCGATATGCAAGCTCGATATCTATAATGCGTTTGCCGTGCAAGCAATTTATCACATTCTGCTTAGCGCAGAACAGACCCCCTGATTCGCTTGACCATGCGGGCCTTGCCAATGGAAAAGAGTTTTTCTTCGTGCTGGGGAATCAATTCTATGCGGATGAGGGCATCATTTTCCATTTTTTCTACGCTCAGGGGATTTCCTACAATCATTACGCCTTCGCCTGCCATGTCATTGGGATTTTCATATTCCAGTTCCACCATGCTGCTGGAAGATATGGCGCTTTCAATAATATGTACCTTGCCAGAAAAATCCATGCCGCTGGCTTCCACGCGCTCTAAGCGCACACTGTCTGGTCGCAGTTGTTCGGGAGTTAGAATGATTTTGCGCTTGATGCGATCCAGCAGACCATCTTTCTGTTCTGGAAGCAGATTCAACTTGTCCAGTTCGGCACGCATGGAGTCAAAGTGCTGAGCACGGGCTTCCTCGGAGGTGAGTACAGAGGGGGCTGCTTTATCCGTACTTTCGGATGCGGATACTTCTTTTTGCCTTTGCCCAGTAAGGCCTTTTCTATCAAAAAGAATTGTTGGAAATCCTGCGCTTTCAATGGGCTTTGCCGCGCTCTTAATCGTACCGATAAAATCTACACCGCTTTCGTCAATTAAGGCTTTTGCCTGTGCATCACTTTCTATGTCCAGCAGATACATGCCGGCTGCAAGAGTAAGGGCAATGTGTCGGGCAATTGCAGGATTTCGCTCAATGGAAGCGGCATTTTCTTTGTTGACCTGCAAAACATAGCCCTTGTAGAGGGCAACCGATGCGTAGGAATTATGCCAGTCTTCCAGCGAAACACAGAGATTTTGCGGAACTTCATAAGGACAAAAGGTGGCAAGGGTGTCTACGATTTTTTGCTGGGTAAGGCCAGCATCAAAAGCCCGCATTACAGATTTTTTGGAAATTTCAAACTGGGCTGCCGTATCAAATTGCTGAATGTCCATAAACTGCATGAGGGGAAGCAGTTCTTTTAGGGGGAGTCCAGGAAGCAGGGTTACCGTAAAGCCAGCGTCAATATTCAGTACCTTGGGGCAGGGGGCTTCTGTCGGCCGCTCGGGGCTTTCCAAAAGGCTTCCCTGAACAAAAATGCTCTCTCCCTGCTCGGTCTTTCCTTTTTCAGCAAGCAGACCCAACAAAAGGGCACTGTCAATCAGCCTGTCCATGGCAGAAACCGCATCCACGGCGGAAAATCCATTGTTCAGGGCATTTTTTTCCCGTGAGCGGGCCAGCATGGAGGCAAAACGCCCTGTCTGACCAATGGGTGCCACACCGGGAATATCATTGTCTTTTTCGGAAATCAAAAATGCCGAGCGCAAAAGCTCTGTCCGCGTGTAGCCGCCTTGACCAATTCCTGTCGCCACCGCAAGCAAAAGTTGCGCCTGTCGGGTCAATCCGCTGCGGCTGAATCTTCCCTGAGAAGCCACACATACAAGCGCATACTGACTGATTTCATCCAGTTGGGCAAAGGCCTCCAGTTTTGTACGGTCAAGGACAAAGCCTGTTTCATCCTCTTTTAATAGAGAAAGATTGATGAATCCAGCCGTTACGCAGTGCAGCATTTTTACCTTGCCGGGGAAAATCTCTTCCAGCACTGCCATAGTCCTTTTTTTAAAAGAACCGTCTGCCTTGCACACATCACTCGTTACCGACAAAAAAGAAATAAATGCCGCCAGCAATTCAGGAGAAAGTCCTGACTCAAACGACTGATTCAATTCTGCAATCACTGGTCTGGACAGCAAGACTGACTCCTGCAAAAAAGGAGCAAGCACATCATCCAGCATGGGATTCACACTGATAATTGTATTTTCTGCCTTGTCATCGCTGTGTCGATATAAAATCAGCCTTTCTTCCAGATTCAAAAGCCTTTCGTAGACTGACGCAAAACTGTATTGGCCAGCAAAAAAAGCCGCCACTTTTTCCAGCGTAGCGTTCTGAATAAAATGCACTGCACAAATCAACTGCACGTCACTTTCACTCAGCAGATTTACCAGCCGTTTGCGATGTTCTTCCTTTCGCAAGAACGCGCCCAGTTCCTCAATCAGTTTGGGCTTGTTGTAGGGCGTATGCACTTCCCCCAGATACATCCGCACCAGTTCAAAAAAATGTGCGTCTGGCAGCGTTGCAAAACTTTCCCGCCAGTTAATAATGTCCTGAATATGTGGGTCAATTGCTTTCATTTTTTTTCCAGTATATCACAGAAAGTGAATATGGAAAATAAGGATATGCAGAGAAATCAGGGCAAACGCATTATAATCCATTCACAAGTAAGACAAAAAGGGCACAGGCGA
>CAKZZO010000140.1 GCA_937885175.1 uncultured Treponema sp.
CAGCTGTCATTCTCAGTGAAATTGGTGACATTTCACGTTTCCCTGATCCAAAACAGCTGACTGCATTTGCAGGCCTTGATCCTGTTCTTAAGCAATCAGGAATGAACAAAGGTCTTGGTTATCACATGTCAAAACGTGGTTCCCCGTATCTTCGCCGTGCCCTGTGGCTTGCCGCAAACAGCATCAAAAAATGGGACCCTTCTTTTGCCTATGCTTATCAGAAAAAAATTGATTCTGGCAAGAACAAAAGTCAGGCTCTCGGTTTTATTTCTCATAAACTTCTCAATGTTGTTTTCACTGTTCTTAAAAACAATATTGATTACGTTCCTATTTTTCCTCCTGATGTTGACGTCTCAAAACTTGCTGAAAAAACAATTAAATCTCTATCACCTAATTGACATTTCATAGCAGGTCTTAAAAATGATGAAATGTCGGAAGACAGTATAACGTAATTTTCAGAGAAAAAAAAGGATGCAATTGTTATTTTTCATCAGAATAAAGAGACTTTTTTCCTTGCATATTCCCCATCATGCATTATAATAAAGAAGATTACACGTAGAGAGGTACTATATGTGGAACTATAGTTTTGTCCTCCCCGACTTTATCATTCTCTCCCTGTTTCTTGTTTACTTCTTTTTACAGCCCAGGCTTTCCACCAAACTGAACAAGTCGTTTTTCAGCATTCTTGTCACGGATTTTTTAGTCATACTTACTGATGCCCTTGCCTCAATGAGTCTTGAGAACGCCCAGTACTTTTCACCTTTTGCCCTTCGTTCTATAAACGTGCTCTACTTCATGCTTTTTAACTTCAGGACATTCTGCTTCTTTTCCTTTACTGAAAACTGCATAGGGCGCAGAAACTCCAGTACTAAATTCCAGCCCCTTTTTAGGAGTCTGGTTTTTATGCTCGCGGAAGCAATTGCCCTGGCAAATCTCTTTACCGACACTCTGTTCAGCATTTCGCCAGAAGGGCTTTATGCCCGGGGGGCCCTTTACAATTCTATCTATGTCTGCGGGCTCTATTACCTTGCCGTTTCCTTTATCGAACTCTTTTTTTATCAGAAGGAACTGCGCTATGGCTCCATGTATGCGGCAGTAACCTACAATCTGGTGCTGCTTGTGGGCTATTTTGTCCGCAATCTCTTTCCCCACTATCTTATAATGAACCTTTTTTCTCTGGCGGCAATAATCATCATCTACCTGTCCTACGAAAATCCTGCCATATATCTTGCGGGAAAAACCAATGCCTTCAATAAGAAAGCCCTGCTTCTGCTTTTGGAAGAACTCCATGATGAAAAAAAGCCCCTCGTCATAGGATTTGTGATTCACAATTACAACGAACTGAGAGAAATCTACAGCGGCCTACAGATGGACAAAGGCATTACCCTCATCGGTCAGTACCTTGCACGGCACTATCCCCGGCTGTACCGCTTTTACCTCCATGACGGCCGCTTTGTTCTCATTGGACGGGATAACAGCCAGACAGAAAGCATCTGTCAGAAAATAAGGAAACGATTCACCCAAGGATGGAAGGCTGGAAGCGATGTAGATTTGTATCTGGAGGCAGGATTTGTGCAGCTGGACAGGGAAGTTCGCATTGAAAACTCCGAGCAAATCCTAAACGGCTTACTGACTGCATTCAAGGAAGTGAGCACTCTGGAAAAAGCGCATGTGGTCATCGGCTCAGATACCATTAAAATCATTGAACAGAACACACTGGTTAAGCGGGCGGTAGAACATGCCGTGGAGCAAAATGCCGTAGAAATGTTCCTCCAGCCGCTGATTGACGCAAAGACCCATGAACTAGTAGGAGCAGAAGCCCTCGCCCGCATAAGAAATGACAATGGAGAACTGATTCCGCCCGTACAGTTCATACCCATAGCAGAAAAAAACGGAAGAATCAACCAATTGGGTGAACAGATGTTTGAAAAAGCCTGTGAGTTCATCCACTCCCACAACATAGAAAAAATGGGTATTCAGTGGATAAACGTAAACCTGTCTCCCGTTCAGTTTCTGCGTCGGGATTTGAACACCCGCTTTGAAGAAATCCTCAGGAAATACCAGGTGGAGGCAGAAAAAATTCATCTGGAAATCACCGAAGAATCTATGATTGACTATGCCCTGCTGCAAAAGCAGATTCAGACCATGAAGGAAACAGGATTCCAGTTTGTGCTTGATGATTACGGAAGCGGTTACTCCAACGTGAGCCGCCTAAAACGGTGCCCCTTTATCAATGTCAAGTTGGACATGGAAATCGTCTGGGATTACTTTAAGGAGCAGGACAAGATACTTCCCACTATGGTGCAGACATTCAAGCAGATGCATTTTACCGTAACGGCAGAAGGTGTGGAAACGCTGGAAATGGCAGACGCAATGAAGGAAATTGGCTGCGACTACCTGCAGGGCTACTATTTTTCAAAGCCGCTTCCCGCCAGCGAATTCGTCCAGAAATATTCCACGGCACTATAAAGGCTCACTTTCCCTTTGAACCGCCATGGGGATGAGCCTTGTTGTACATTTCTATCATGTGCTCGGTGGTGACATGGGTATAGCGTTGCGTGGTGGAAATGCTGGCATGTCCCAAAAGTTCCTGTACCATGCGCACATCTGCCCCGCCTGTGAGCATCGCTGTAGCAAAAGTGTGGCGAAAGGCATGGGGTGACACATGGTGATTCGTTCCCTCCACGCCAGAATACCTGGCTATGATGTAGGCAATGCCGCGCACCGTAAGACGCTTTCCCTGCTGATTGACAAACAAGGCTTTTTCAGTGTCGGCTTCTCCAAAGCGTTTCCGACGGTCAGCAAGATAGGCTGTAAGCGCATTCTGGGCATCTGACTCAAAATAGACGCGGCGGTCTTTTTTTCCCTTTCCCGTTACAATCACGCTGGAATAGTCGCCGGAAAAATCGGACACTTTGAGCGAGGCCATTTCGCTGACACGGCAACCGCTTGAATAGAGCATTTCAAAAAGTGCACGGTCACGCTTTTCCCAAAGCAATTCCTTGGTTGAAGGCGCGGCACAGAGCTTATCCACCTCCGCCCCAGTCATAAAGCGGGGAAGACGCTTGGGATTTTTTACGGTTTTGAGTTCCAGTGCAGGATTGATTTTTATGTAGCCTGCTTTGCGTGCATAGGCAAAAAGTCCGCGGACGCTGGCAATAAAGCGGTTTATGGAGGCAGAAGCCCTTTTTTGTCTGGAAAGTACACCGATGCAGAGGCGCAACTGATCGGTGGTAAAGGCAGTCATATCACTCTGCCCACCGATATGCTCCATGCCCATAAACTGCCCCAAATCGTTTCGGTAGCCGGCCACGGTATTTTCAGACATCCCCCGCACTGACCCCAGATAGAGCAGGAATTCGTCCACCGCTTCAGAGACTGTCATTATTCCTCAGGCAGTTTTTCCACCGCATCTTCCGCAGAGTGCAGGTAATCACAGTCAGGATTGATGCAGGACTTGTAAGTACCGTTCTTTTTGTCGAACTTTTCCACCAGGAACCAGCCGCATTTGGGGCAGTATTGATTTTCCAGCGGCTTAAAGTGAGAGATGAAATTACACTTGGGGTAGTTCGTACAGCCAAAGAATGACTTTCCCCGTCCCTTGGTCTTTCTCTCCACGATTTCGCCGTCACACCCCTCCACCGGACATTTTGCAAGGGGAATTGACTTGGTGTTATGGCACTCAGGGAATCCAGAACATGCCAGAAAGAAACCAAAGCGTCCGAGTTTTTTAAGCATGGGTTTGCCACATTTTTCACAGACCTTGTCAGTTTCCTCGTCCAAAAATCCCTTGACGCTTTCCTGATTTGCATCCACTTCATCCACACGTTTTTTAAATGGCATGTAGAAGTCACCGATAAAATTATTCCAGACAATTTTATCCTGCTCCACATCGTCCAGTTTGTTTTCTACATCGGCGGTAAAATGCTCGTTAATTACATCGGGAAAGGCTTCCACAAGAATTTTGCAAATCATTCTGCCCAACTGTGTGGGAACAAGCTGTTTGTTGCTCCGCTGTACATAGTAGCGGTCAAGCAAAACAGAAATAATGGGCGCATAGGTAGAAGGACGACCGATGCCTTTTTCTTCCAGCGTACGAACAATTGAAGCATCCGTATAGCGGGCAGGTCCCTGGGTAAAATGCTGCTCCGGGTAGAATGTATGGGCAGCATCCAGCACCTCGTCTTTTTTGAGCGCAGGAATTGAACCCGTTACCTCTTCCTTTGAAGAAAGCAGTTTGATTACATTATAGAAGCCCTTTTCTACCAGTTTGCTTGCTGAAGTCCTAAAAAGCGCATCTCCCGCCGTAATGTCAACACTGGTGGTGCGGGTCTTTGCATTTCCCATCTGGCAGGAAACAAATTTTTCCCAAATCAGCGTATAGAGGCGCAACTGGTCGCGGGTAAGGTATTCCTTTACGCTGTCTGGCGTGTAAGAGGTATAGGTAGGACGGATACATTCATGGGCATCCTGTGCACCTTTTCCCACTGCGTATTCAATAGGCTTTTCTGGCAGGTCAGCGGGATAGTTTTTTCCAATCCATTCACGCACTTCGTCCAATGCGGTCTGGGCGATACGAACTGAATCAGTACGCATATAGGTAATAAGACCGACACGGTTTGCTCCCATCTGAATGCCTTCATAAAGTTGCTGGGCAATCTGCATAGTCTTGCGGGAAGTAAAGCCCAGACGGTTTGCCGCCGCCTGCTGCATTTTTGACGTGGTAAAAGGCGGTTTGGGACGAACAGTCTTTTCAGTAGCCTTAACCTCGCTTACCTTACATTCCGAATTCTGGATTTCCTTTATGATATCATGTACCGCCGCTTCGCTTTTCAGGTCAGTTTTTGCGCCTTTGTACTGTACCAATTGGGCCGTAAAGGTTGACTTGCCTTTTGAAAAGTCTGCCTCCAGCGTCCAGTATTCATCGGGAATAAAATTCTCAACTTCCTCTTCCCGCTCGCAAATAAGGCGCAGGGCTACAGACTGAACGCGTCCTGCAGAAAGGCCATTCTTTACTTTTTTCCAGAGAAGCGGACTTAAATTGTAGCCCACGAGGCGGTCAAGCACACGACGAGCCTTTTGGGCATTCACCTTGCTTTCGTCAATAGTTCCGGGATGCAGGACTGCTTCTTTGATGGCAACGGGTGTAATTTCATTAAAGACAATGCGCTTAATCTCTGCGTCAGTCTTGTCTTTAAGCGCGTTGTTCAAGTGCCAGGCAATGGCCTCTCCTTCACGGTCGTTATCAGATGCCAGCAGGACATTGGTACTTTTTTTTGCGTCCTTCTGCAATTCCTTGAGCAGTTTAGCCCGTCCCCGCACCGTAATGTATTCCGGCTGAAAATGATCCTCAATATTGATTGCCATGCGGCTTTTGGGTAAATCAATCAGATGCCCCATGGATGCCTTGACGGTATATCCCGGCCCAAGATATTTTTCAATCGTTGTTGCCTTTGCCGGAGATTCCACAATAACAAGCGTCTGTTTTTTGTTTTCAGTCTTTGACTTTGCCATATATATTTCCTTATTTTCTTCCATTATAAATATGAAATTTGATTTAATGCAATAGGATTGAGAAAAAAAATACCGACACGAGAACACTATCTACCTCATCATGTTTTTATAAATAATACTTATGCCAGGTGCATATCAAGCCACATTTTTTCCGCACCTTTATCACACTCTTTCAGGCTAGATTTATTATCAAGCATATCACCACAAAGCAGATTGAAGTTTTCCAACTCTCATTCGCCATTTGAAAGCACTATTAACGAAAGAAGAATCTTTGCCTGCGCTATGGCAACGGAATTTATATCTGCGCTAAATAAATACGTTTCAATAATTTCTTTGTAGGATAAAGAATTTTTGACTTGGAATAATCCAGTCCATGAAGTTTCAAATATACGGACACACAGAGTTTTTGCAGACCAGCCGTATCTGGAGATATATTTATAAGTTCACGACCAATTCTTTTGCTTTCATCGAGTATGATTTTCTATGACACTTCCCTCAAAACTTTTTCAGCATATATCGTTTCATATATTGCGCATGCCATCTCGTATCCCAATACGGGAGGAACGGCATTTCCTACTTGTGTGAATTGGCGCGCCATTGGACCTGTGAAAACATAGTCATCAGGGAAGGTCTGCAATCTTGCACATTCCCGCACAGTCATTGTCCGAGGAATAAACGGATGTAGGTGTGAACGCCCGCCGCCGCCTGTACCACCCGCAATTATTGTTTTTGATGGAGCAAGTGGATTAAGCCTATCTACTCTCCCAAGTTTATCACGCTGCCCGAATGCAAGAATCATGTAACGCATTATGGATTCGGCTTTGTGATTTCGAGGAATATTGCTTTCTGTTGTCAGAATAGGAGTGTTAAGGACACATCCTGATGGAAGTTGCGTTTTTATTTTTTTAGGAAAGAAGAAATTTCCTTTCCTACTTCCGACAATGATTGTTCGCATCCGTTTCTGAGGAACTCCAAAATCAGCCGCATTCACAACCGCTGGAGTCGCCACAGAATATCCCGCACTTTGAAGAATTTCACAAGCTCTGCTTGCCTGTTCGCCGCCGTCAATTGTCAAAAGTCCATCCACATTTTCAATCAAAAATGTTTCTGGCATAAAATGTGTTATGACATTTATATAGCAAAAGAGAAGATTGCCGTATTTTTCATGATTAAAACCAGTCCGTTTGAAATTCTCACCGTTCTTTGAAAAGCGTTGGTTTGCCGCAATGCTGAATGATTGACACGGAGGTCCTCCATGAAATACACCGGGAAAGTTTTTTTGTAGCCCCTCAGATTCAAGACGAGCTATGACAGCATCATAATCCTGCATGTTGCCTGAAAAATCTGGCGGTCCCAAAACTCTCTTCGCACCATTTGTGCGGAGTGTATTGCAGAACATCTCATTTATCTCAACATCAAACAGTGTATCAAATCCTGCATACTTAAATCCCAAATCAAGTCCACCCGCTCCCGAAAAAAAACTCACGCATGGGATATGAGGGGCTACCGTTTTTCTCTCATTTACGGGAATAAAATCTGGAAACGAAAAATCACTTAGTTTTGCCTCATCGAAATATACGAGAGAGTTATAGTCAAATCCATTCTTTTTTAGAACATCTTCAAAAGGAATTTCCTTACTCAATGAAAAATCAAGAAGCTCTTTCTGTTTTTTGAATGTCAGTCGATCCATCAAGCAATCTCCCTTTTTGCAAGTTCGTATACATCCCGAGCCATTTTCTTTGATGAAAAATCGGCTATATCCCATTCTGTCAATTTGATTTTATAGAAAATATGGATACTTCTGTGGCAAGTCGGACACAGAGGCTTCAAATCGTCAAGTGTTGTCGTCGTTCCATTACTGTTAAGGGTCGCGGAAAGCGGCAGAATATGATGCAGTTCCAGAATATTTGAGTCTATAAGCCACGGATATTTTTCGACAGGGTGCAGTCCGCAGATATCACAGATAAAGACTGGATTAATCTTAAAATACCTATTTCTGAGCAAAGGACTTCTTTCAATTTTCTGATGAGAATCAAACGCTTTGCGTCCTTCTTGGACTGCAAATTCTGAAACGACCCTATCTCGAAGTTTTATATCGAGATTTTGCATTTGTGCATAGTTTTTGAGCGAAGCAAGCCGTAAAAATTCTCTGTTTGAGTCTGATTCCCGCATACCTGCAATAAAAGGAATTGTAGCACTTAGCACTGTGTCAAAATCGCTTGTATCCAAATACAAGTGCCTATCAAACCAGCGTATATACGAAACTTGTCCCATAAAAACAAGCATTTCCCGCACCTGTCTCTCTTCATCACCAATCGGCACTCGAGAAGTCCTGATCAAGTTTTTGTAATGAGAAAGTTCTTCCAGCCCAGTACAATCATTCCCAATTACATAAGAAAATACATCGTCCAAAGATACAGGTGATTCTCGTCGTGCAATAAGAAACTTTAGAATCGCAATAAAGGGAAATGTCGGAGAAATTTCTGAATTGTATTCCTCAAAAGCCGGATATGGATATTGAAAATGAGAAAAAACAAAATTCAAATATTCATCGGGCGAAAAAGGATTTTTTCCCGCAAGATTTTGGCAAAGTTCGGTTATGATAAGACGATTCTTAAATTTCGTTGCAAGCATTGAGCATTGAAAAACTCTTGCATAATTTCTCCATACTTTATAATGACTTGGAGAAAAAGGCAGTCCTGTGTTCATTTCAAGAGGCTGGCGAATCAAATCATCCTTTGCATCGAGTGCAAGCCCATCCAAAGACTTTAAGACTTTCGCAATGGCACAAATATTTTCAAATTGAAAATATGATAATCTACCTTGATCCCATCTCCATCTCATTTTGAGCACTCCTTATTCATAGTACCGTAAAAATCATAAATTGAAAATTGTTCAAAATTTGAAAGAAACGCATACGGAACATTTGCAGACAAACCATATGAACGGATTCGAAATGCAACCTCTTTTTCCGTAAAAATATTGACGTCAAGAGACTTTGCATCTAAGAATGCCTTTATGTTCAAACCATTCTTCAATATGTAGTCAGGGCGGGTATGTACAGAATCTATTGATTTTAATTTTTGTTTCAAGTCGGTGTCTAAAACGTGTTCTTGGAAAACTTGTGAAGTGTCCTGAACATTCCAGCCGAATATTTCATGCAGTTCGTTGAGCCAAGAGCGATTGGCTTCTTCACTGATATTCTTTCGATTCTGCTTCTGAAGTGAAGTATTATAGCGGTCAATGAGATTTTTTGGCTGATTTTTAGCATTCTCTTTTGTCAATTTTCCACCCCAGCAACACTGTATCATAAATCTACAAAAATTTATAGCCTATTTAAAAAAATAAAAAAACACTTGTAGTTGATACGCCATTTCTCCCCATTAAAACAAGTCTCCCTGTCCGTCATTGCGCTTGCAGAAAACGGTACCCGGTGCACTTGCCCGACACTGCTTGTAGTCTGCGTAAGAGGCAATAACTGGCGCACCATCTTCGCGATACTTTTGTACGGACTGCCGCAATTTGTGAGCCACTTTTTTTCCTAAAGCGGCTTGACTCTTGAGATTTTGCACATTCATCTGCTCCACGCGCTCCGCATCCTTGGAAAAACACTCCTCGTGAAGCATCACGTCGCGGCCATAGGCAAGGGCATAGTCAGCAGTAATAAGTGCCCCACTTCCCGCAGGAGCCTGTGCCACTAGGGTAACAGGAGAAAGGGCGGCAATAATGCGGTTCCGCTGTACAAAACGAAAGGCTTGAGCAGGAGTTCCCGGACGATATTCACTCAAAAGCAAGCCGCCCTTGTCCAGTATGCGGCCGGCAAGTTTTGTATGTGCAAGGGGCGTAATCGTATCGATGCCACTGGGTAAGACTGCCGCTGTCTGGCCGCTTGCAGTCAAAAGGCTTCCCTTATGGGCATGACTGTCGATGCCGTAGGCAAGTCCGCTCACCACGGTACAGCCATCCTCTGCCGCATCCCGAGCAAAATTTTCGCTTGCCTTGCGGGCACCTGCCGTAGCCCGCCGTGTTCCCACCAGTGACAGGCAGGGTTCTTTGAGGCAGGAAAGGTCGCCACGGTAAAAAAGCATGTAAGGCGGGTCTGTCATTTCGGTAAGCATGGCAGGAAAATCTTCAGAATCCCAAGCCGTCCACTGGATGCCCAAAGCGAAAAGCAATTTTTCTGCAAGTTCTGCCTTTTTCAGGCTGTCACTACCCTTCCAAAAGGCTCTTTTTATGTCTCGCTGAATGATTTTTACAATGTCGGCAAGAGAAAGAGACGCAAGCTGTCCGCTTCCTTCAAGGGAAGTCTGCAAGAGTGTCTTTTCTTTGGTGGTCAAAAAACTTACGTCCGAAAGCATCAGACGCAAGAGCAGGTCATCATTGCGCATCGGCTGCCGACTCACCTTACACGCTAGCGGTTATTGTAGGCGGCATCAAGCACGGTCTTTTTGTTCTGCTCAGCCAAAGCCCTTTTCTTTTCATCTTTTGTCTGGCTGATGATTCTGTCGTACAAATCCGCCGCCTTGTCAAAATCGTAGTTCAGGTAGTAGGCTTCGGCAAGGCGGAACATTGCGTCCGTGTTGCGTTTTTCTATGTTAAGAAAACGTTCCAGATAGGGTATGCCTTTTTCTACCTCGCCCATCTCATAGATATAGATGATGGCAAGCCCGTACAGGGCGCGTCCATAGCGTTCATCCAGTTCGATGGCCCGGCGATAGGCACTTTCTGCAAGACGCAGATAATTGTAGCGCTGGGAAGTTGTTGCACCCGTTGCCTCAAAATCAAGGGAAGCCTTTGCCATGTAGCCCGCACAGACACCGACCCAATAGAAAAGGTTCTGATTATCCGGATAAAGTTCAATCGCTTTTTGAAAGCATTTTAAAGCCTCGCCATACATTTTGGAGTCCAGATAGCGCGTTCCCAGCATCTTGTACCAAATGCCAATCTGCCCCTGAGCCAGCTGCATGTCATATACCCTGTCCTGGTATTTTTTGATTGCCTCCTGCAATTCTTCCTTGGTAGTAGGACTGCCTACGCCCTCCTCCAGTTTTTGCATTCGGATTATGGTCTTTGATGATTTTGAGCAGCCGCACAACATGAGCACGGCAAAAATAACCATACAAATACTTTTCCGTGTTTTAGTCATTTTTATCCCCCTTATGACCCGGAAAATAACTCTTGTGTCCAGCCCGCAACTGACTGTCGTCCACATGAGTATAAATTGTCGTTGTAGCCAAATCTGCATGACCGAGCAATTCCTGCACGGAACGCAAATCCACCCCGCCTGCAAGCAGATGCGTTGCAAAAGAGTGTCGGAGCGTGTGCACTTTTGCCGTCACCCCGCTCAAAGCCTCCAAATCCTGAAAGCGTTTCCAAATTCCCTTGCGGCTCATCGGCTCGCCTCTATAGTTTACGAAGACTTCTGTAACCGCTTTTTTTCCCACCAAAGACGGCCGCACTTCGTTTATATACAATGCCAGTTTTTCTTTGGCAACTTCTCCAAAGGGCACCATGCGCTCCTTGTCTCCCTTGCCATGAACAATCAGAAGCCTTTCCTGCAAATGCACATGCTCAGTCAAAAGCGTAGCCGCCTCGCTGATACGCAGGCCACAGGAATAAATCAATTCAAAAAGTGCCCTGTCCCGAATCCCCAATGGCTTACTCACATCAATTGCCCCTAGCAAGGCATCCACTTGAGCAGGCGTAAGCACCTTTGGCAAGGCACGGGCAATTTTAGGCTTATCAATTTCCTTGGCAACATTTTCCGCCCAGATTTTTTCCCGAACCAAAAATGAGCCGAGAGCCCGCAAGCCCGCAATATCCTTGGCCACCGTCAACGCATCGCAGCCCTGCTCCTTTCGCCACACGACAAAATACAGCAGATTCTGACTGGTAATGTCCCGAAGTTTTATTTCTTCTTTCACACACCAGTCCAGAAAGACTTTTGCCGATTCCTCGTATGTCCGTGCAGAAAGTTCTGCAAGCCGCTCCACAGTCACCAAGTCAGTGTAAAACTGTGTGAGCAGCGATTGAAGCGTCATTTCTTAAAACTGATTGTGCGCGGAAGACCGTCCAGATTACGCCAGCATGCCGGTTTTTCCAGATTGCCATCATTCTTAAAGCCTGCCGGAGGACGAATGCCGCTGCCACTATGCACCATGTCTCTGCCAAGGCTTGTTTTTTTGACCGCCGCAGCAGGCTCAGCCTTTTTTGCTGCTGTTGCCGCAGGACTAGCTGAAGCAGGAGCAACAAATTCGCCACCCATGTTGTCAAATTCAGCCTGCTTGAAGTTGCCAAAAGATGTTTTTGGATTCAGAATGTTCTCAAAGTCATCCAGACCAACCACATTATCTTCAGAATCTTCTTCTTCCACTGCTTCGTCAACAGGTTCTTCTTCAACGACCGTCTCTGCAACTTCTTTATTGTGGTCAAAGCCAGTGGCAATAACCGTAACGCTTACCTTGTCGCCCATGTCGGGGTCAATAACTTGCCCCCAGAATACGTTTACGTTGGGGTCAGCACTGGCCGTTACAATCTTTGCAATTTCATCAGTCTCAGACAAGGCCAAATCATCACCAGAACAGATGTTGATAAGAATGTTCTTTGCGCCGTCAATATGAGAGTCTTCCAGCAGCTTGTTGTTGATTGCATTGGTTGCCGCATCCACCGCACGGTTGTCACCTTCGCCCAGACCTACGCCAAGAATTGCATCTCCCTGCCCCTTCATGGCGGTAGTTACATCAGCAAAGTCTGTATTTACATCACCGGCACGGGTGATAATGCTTGAGATGCCCTGTACTCCCTGACGCAGAATATCATCCGCCACCAGGAATGCCTGACGAATCGGAAGTTTTTTGTCTACGATTTTAAGCAATTGCTGGTTGGGAATAACAATCAGAGAGTCCACTTCATCATGCAGTTTCTTTATGCCGTCTTCCGCCTGCTGCATACGGACTCGACCTTCAAAGTCAAAGGGAGTCGTAACAACACCAACCGTCAGCGCACCCAGTTCACGGGCAATTTTTGCAACAACAGGAGCCGACCCCGTTCCCGTACCGCCACCCATACCGGCAGTTACAAAAACCATGTTTGCGCCTTTTAGAATATTTTTGATGGTTTCCACATCTTCCTGAGCAGCCTGTTCGCCAACTGCCGGCCTACCACCAGACCCCAGTCCGCCCGTAACTTTCTGACCAATCTGAATGCGGTTTGGTGCCTTTGAGTGGCTTAAAGCCTGCAAGTCGGTATTCAGAACGATAAAATCAACGTTCTGCATTTTTGCGTCAATCATGCGGTTTACCGCATTGCTTCCGCCACCGCCACAACCAATCACCTTGATAATCGTAGGACTGGCACTGTTCAGTGCATTTCCAGAATTATTTTCAACTTTGAACTCTAACATAGTTCCTCCCACCCACACATTTTTTAGAAATCCCCATTTCTATCTGTGCTTTTGCCACGTTTTTACTTAGAAAAACGATTTTTTTATTTTTTGCCACAGACTCTCGCCGTGGTCTTCTTTTTCCGCATCCCGTGATTTCCGTTCCTTTTTTGTTTTTCCCGGAATCAGGTTTTTGTTCGCCACCACAAGGCCCACCGCCGTTGCATACTCTGCAAGACGATAATCCTCGCCGATGCCACCAAATTTTTCAGGAATGCCGATGCGCACCGATGACGTACCGAAGACACTTTCCGCAAGCTCAACAGCACCTTCCATCTGCGCTCCGCCACCGGTAAGAATGATGCTGCCAGAAAGAGACTGGACGTTGGTTCGACGCATAATCTCATCCTTAACCATCATAAAGATTTCTTCCATACGGGGCTGAATAATCTGGCACAGTTCAACCCTGCTGGACTGGTCAGGCGCACGACCTGCCACTCCAGGAATCAAGACTTCTTCATCAGTATCATGGGCAAGGGGATACCAGCAGCAACCATGCTCCACCTTAATTTTTTCTGCCGTAGAAGACGACACGCCTTTTACAATTGAAATATCATTGGTAACAAGGTTTCCGCCCACCTGAATTGACGTAGTAAAAATCGGCGCATCATTGATAATCACCAGCACATCTGTTGTGCCGCCGCCTAAATCAATCAAGATGGAGCCAAGTTCCCGCTCATCGTTATTCATCACCGCCTTGGTACAGGCAAGGGTTTTCAGCATCACCTGATCGAGCTGATAGCCTGCACGGTTTACACACTGAGTTATTGTCTGAATGGCGGTACGGGAAGCCGTCACCACATGCACTTCCGCTTCAAGACGGACTGCAATCATATGAATCGGGTCTTTATAGCCGCCTGTTCCGTCCACGATATATTCTCGGGGAATGACATGGAGCATCTGCCTGTCCATGGGAATTTGGACTGCATTTGCCGCTTCCAGCACTCTGTCTACGTCTGACTGCGTAATCTCACGGTTATTCCTGCCACGAGCAGTTACCGCCACCATGCCCTTGGTGTTCATGCTCTCCACCTGGGCACCGCCAATCCCCGTCACGCAAGAAATGATTTCATAGCCGGCACGCTGTTCAAGTTCTTCAATCACCTGCTTAATGCAGTCCATTGTTGCTTCAATATTGATGATTTTTCCATTGCGCAGGCCAGAAGACACTTTTTTGGCAACGCCGATAATCTCAACATTGCCATCGGTAACCTCCCCGATTACTGCGCGTATAAAACTTGTACCGACATCAAGACCTACAATTATGTTAGTCAAGGTTCACTCCTTTTTCATTCTGACGGTTGTAGTATACCACAGAACCATAACGAAGGTCGATAACTGAAACGTCATTCTCCAAGGTATTTACCACGTCTATCGTTATCATCATATACTGTAATGTTTTTTCATTCAACTGGCGGTCAACATAGACTTTCGTCTTGCTGTGCAAGGGATAGAGCACAAGTTCATAGTTTCCGTACTGCTTCTGCACCACATGAATTTCTGAAATGCCCGCAAAATAATTCTGCGGAAGTTCGCGGATACTCGCAATCTGCTCCATAAGCGCATGATATTTTGCCGGAAGTCTCATTCCCTCAGGAATATTCTCCACGGGAATGCCAGAAATCAGGGGAAGTGAAAGAGCCGCTGTTTTTGCAGAAGGCGGAAAGAGGATTCCGTTTTTATCAACCATCACGGGAACGGTACGTCCGTTCTGCAGCACACACACCATAGCAACTGGCACGCGTTCTTTTACCGTCAGGATAACACGATCAGGAAAACGCTTTACCACATCCACACTTTCCACTCCAGTAAGCGTAGAAAGCAGCGTACAGGCATCATTTTTCTTAAAGTGAATCCAGTTTCGACTGCTCATGGGAGAAAGCGCCCGGTTCATTTCAGCCTCAGTGTAACCGTCAAGACCACGCCAGGTAACCTTTACCGGATTCAGACAAGGCACAACGAAAAGGTAGATGACTGCTTCCGAGAGCAAGAGGACACACAAAACCACCAGAATAATCTTAATGAAGACTGTTTTTGCGTCTCCCTTTGAGTCATTGCGTTCTACAGTCTCGTAATCTTCAAAACCGTGAAAACTGATGTCACTCATAAACCACATCTCCCATCGTATAAGAACTATTTTCTACTATTTCCAAATTTTCAAGGCGAGAGGCATTTATTATAAAGCCGCACATTGCCAGGGTAAAAATAATTGACGAACCGCCAGAAGAAAAGAAAGGCAGCGGTATACCCGTACTGGGAAGCACTCCGCCAACAACGGCAATATTCGCCAGCGACTGAGCCACGATACAGGTTGTAAAACCAAAAGTCGAAATCGCTCCAAAGCGATCAGAACAGGTTACCGCACAGTAAAAGCCCCGCCAGGCAAACAAGACAAGTATGGCAAGATAAAGCACCACTCCCAACAGCCCCATGGCCTCCACCCAGCCGGCAAAAACATAGTCACTCTGCACTTCAGGAATACTGTTGATGCGGGTCAAGCCAGTTCCCAGCCCCTGTCCCCAAAAGCCGCCCGCCGTAATTGCCCGATGAGCGGCCATTGTCTGGTAGTTAAAGGTCTGTGCATAACTCTCCGGGCGTATAAAACCCAAAAGGCGGGCCACACGAAAAGGATTCAGCAGAATCATAAGGCAGGCAGCCGGAATGGCAAGGCAGGAAAAAGGAATGAACCAGGACAACTTTGCGCCACTCACAAAGAAAACCACCAGCCCAAGCAAAAACACGAACATGCCGGTAGAAAAGTCCTGCTGGGCAAAAACAATGCCGGAAAAGAGAATCAGCCCGAAAAATGCAGGGAAGACCGTTTTTTCTTCTTCAAGCACAATGCGTTCCTGCTTGTCAAAAAAATTGGCAAGAAAGAGAACCAGCGCAAACTTAACGGTTTCCGATGGCTGAAAGGTGGAAAAATAGGGAATTTTAATCCAGCGGCGTGCTCCATTGCGTTCCACGCCGATTCCCGGAATAAAGGTCAGCAGACACAAAAAGAGAGACCCCAGCACAATTATGGGAAGCAGTTTACGGAGTGCCTCCAGTTTGAGCGACGCAAGGAAGAACAAAACGACAAAACCCACTGCGGAACTGACAAGCTGCCGCTCCACAAAATGCATGGGATTACCAAACTGACGCTGACCATAGCGACTGGAACAGAAATACAAGGTGACAATACCGATTCCCCACAGCAACATGGTAAGTACAATCAGAGAAGTATCGGCTTTTTTGTATTTTTCAATGGGACGCTCTGCAAAAAAACTGAATCGGCTCACGGTCTTGCCCCCTCTGCATCACACAAAAGCGGCACCAGTCGGTTAAGTCCTATGCCATTGGACGCTTTTAAAAGTACAAAATCTCCGTCAGAAGCGAAGGCTCGTATTTTTTCCGCTATCTGCTCAATCGCCTTATCATCGTGAGATGCAATATATTCAATCTTATCTGCAATTTTTTCCGCACTTTTGCAGGCCGTCTTCATTTCTTCGCCCACAAAAATAACCTTATCCACGTCAGATTCAGCCACAAGCGCACCAATGCTCCCATGGGCAGATTCTGATTCATCTCCCAGTTCAAGCATGTCACCCAAGACAAAAATTTTCTTTCCGCTCACTGGCAAATCGGCACAGAATTCCACGGCCTTTGTCATTGAGTCAGGATTTGCGTTGTAACAGTCTTCCAGAATATTCAGGCGGCCTTTTATCAGATGGCTACGGGCACCCAGAGGCTGCACGCTTTCAATCCCCGCCTTAATCTGTTCGGGAGTCAAGCCAAGTTCGCGGGCAAGTGCTACCGCACCCAGTGCATTTGAAAAATTATATGCTCCCGGCAAGTGCAAGTGCATTTCTACGCCATCCACGCTAAAGACCGTGCCTTCAAGTCCCTCATCACGCAGAAAAACAGTACCGCTCTCCGCCACGTCCTTGCCATAGCGCACAACCTTTCCTTTCAGACCTTCTGCCAAAAAGTCTGCAAAATCGTCAGCGGCGGGAATTACAGCCACGCCATTTTCCTTTACATAGGTAAAGACCTTTTTCTTTTCTTCTGCAATAGCCTGACGGGAACCGAGAATACCGATGTGGGCCCTACCAATATTCGTCACAATGCAATAATTTGGTTTGAGAACCGCTGCAATTTCAGCAATTTCATCACGGCGATTCATCCCCATTTCAAACAAGCCCAGTTCATGCTCAGCACGGATTTCAAATACAGAAAGAGGTAAGCCCGTCTCTGAGTTCAAATTTCCTTTATTTGAGATGACCCTGTACTTTTGGCTCAAGACTGCCGCGGCAATTTCTTTTGTCGTTGTCTTTCCACTAGAACCAGTCACTGCACAAGGAATAAGCCGGGGAAAGCATTCCACATATGCGGCGGCAGCATCTTGCAAGGCGTGCAGGGTATTTTTCACCGTGACAAAGGCAACAGAAGGGTAATCTGCCGCCATTTTTTCATACAGACCCGTATCTTTATCGTAATGAGCCTTGCAAACAAAGACAAGTGAAGCACCTTTTTCAAGCCCCTGGGGAATGTAGCGGTGTCCGTCCTGATTTTCACCAATCAAAGGCACAAAAAGCGAGCCCGGCACAACGGCACGACTATCAGTCACAACGCTCGTAAAGCAGATATCATGCACTTTTTTTGCACTGCCAACAAGGCTTCCTTGTACCGCATGAATCAGTTTTTCGCCTGACAAAAGAGAACCATTCACTTTTTTAACCGCCGCTCCTTTTTTTACATCGCTCATTTTACATTGCCTTTGATTTCCACACGGACTATCTCATCCGTGTCAGCCTTGTGCATTCCCAGTTCATGTTCCGCAATCTGTTCAATGCGGTCTGAACTCGAAAGCACACTTATCTCAGAAATCAATTCTTTATTTTTTTCAATCAGTTCCACCTGCTTTAACTCCAAAGCACGGACTTCTGACTTTAGTCTTGCATACATATGCGCCTGAAACACGTAGAGAAAAAGCAGCAGGGGAATCAGTGCAGACGCAAGAATCATAAGAAAGCGATTCTTAAAATTGCGAAACTTCAGTTTATTCATAGTCCCCCACACCTAGCCTATGCATTTCAGTTGCATTACGCAGTTTACGAACCACCCGCAGTTTTGCACTTCTGCTCGGAGCATTCTCCTCTATCTCCGCCTGCGTCGGTTCCACAGGTTTTCTTGTCAAAATTTCCGCGCAGGGATTTCCTCCACAGGTACAGGCCGCCTGTTCAGGAGGACACACACAGTATTTGCCAAGATTCCTAAAAAATTTTTTAACAATGCGATCCTCAAGGGAATGAAAGGTTATCACGCCCATCTTTCCGCCATTCTGAAGCACATTAAAAGCATCATACAGTGCAAGCGGCAAACGTCTCAGCTCACTGTTCACCGCAATCCGCAGAGCCTGAAAAGTCCTTGTAGCAGGATGAATGTTCCCGTGACGATAATTCGCCGGAACCGCAGACCAGACGATTTCCGCAAGAGCCCTGGATGAGGCAATCCTACTTGATTTTCTTGCCTCAATAATCGCCCTGGCAATACGCCGGCTGTATTTTTCATCGCTGTACAAATAAATCATGTTCGCCAGCTCATCTTCACGGCAATCATTCACGATATCCGCGGCACTTTCGCCACTTTCAGCGTTTAAGCGCATGTCCAGCGGCTCATCATATCGAAAAGAAAATCCCCTCCCGGACTTCTCATAATGATACACACTGATGCCCAAATCAAACAAAATCAGATTGGGGCGTTCTGCATCTGCTGGAAAGGAATGATAAAAATCATTGAACCAGCCGTTAAAAAAATGCATGCGGTCGCCGTAAACAGCAAGCCGTTCCCTCGCACGAGCCTGAATTGTCTTATCAGCATCCAGACCGATTATACGCAGGTGAGGAAAATGAGACAGAAAGGCATTTGAATGACCACCTTCTCCCAAAGTCGAGTCAATCATCAGCGCATTATCTTCAAATTCTTCCCCAACAGGACTTAAATAATGCAAACATTCCTGCAGGAGTACCGGAGTATGAACGATTTCCACACCACTCCCCTCACACCAGTTTTTTTACCGGTTAAAAGTTGATGCCCGTCAGCATTTCTGCCGCTGCGGAAACATCAGGCTCAAATTCTTCAACATTCTTGCGGTATTCTTCAGCATCCCAAAGTTCCACATACTTATCCACACCGATAATAACGCATTCTTTGTTCAGCCCCGCATATTCACGGAGAATTTGAGGAACAGAAATTCGACCAGCCTTGTCAAACTCCACCACTTGTGCCATACCCAGCAGCCGGTCACGCAACATGCGTCCCTGCCGGGAAAAAAGTGACGTATTTTCCATCAGCTTAGTCTTGAGTTCCGTCCAATATGCAGGAGTGTAGAGCCAGAGTGCCTTATCCAGCGACTTGGCAATGATGAGACTATCTTGTGTCAGCGCAGACCGCAATTTGGACGGAAACATAATTCTCCCTTTTTCGTCCAGGGTATTGCGGTACTCACCGATTAACAGTTCCATACCACTATTTTCCACTTACTCCCACTTTTTCCCACTTAATTACATTTTACCCGCAAATTTGATAAAGTCAAGCACTTTTTGCACCGATAATTAAAAAATTATGATAAACACGTACAACGAATCCGATTTGCACCGCAGCCTCAAAAAACTGTATGCGCTTGAATACAATGGAAAGACCGAAGTGCCTGTTGAAAACTGGATTTGCGATATCGTAAGCAAAAGCGGCGACATAATAGAGATTCAGACAGCAAACATTTCAAAACTCACAGAAAAAACACGCGCCCTGCTTTCAGCCGGAAAAAAAGTAAGGATCGTCCACCCCATCATTACTGAAAAATATATAGAAACGTACGCTCCAAATGGAGACATGCTGAGCCGACGGAAAAGCCCTGCTTCACAGACAATCTATGCCATTCTAAGAAACTTGACTGGTATTTACCCACTGCTTTTAGAAAAAGATTTTGCCCTGGAAGTCCTTTACGTATCCGTCACCGAAGAGCGAAGAAAGACCTCCACCCCTGTTCAGTTGGTCAACAAAAGCCGACGCTTCCTGAAAGACTGGATTCCCCAAGAAAAGAAACTGGAAAAGATTTTAAGAAAAGAATGTTACAAAACAAAAGAGGACTACGCCGCCCTCATTCCACTCACCCTAGAGGACAAGTTCACTATCCCCGACTTACAGAAAGCGATTTTTGCAAAAGACTGGGGAAAAGACCTAAGTAAATCAAACCGCGCAAAAGCTGCCTCCCAGGCCCGCCTGCTCGTCTGGCTTTTTACCCGCATGAATATTATAGAAGAATGTGGCAAACAATCCCGCAGCAAAGTCTACCGAATCAAGCACGCGGGCTAAAAAGCGTGACATGCAAGCATAGCAGGTGCGTTTGCTTGCACGAAGTCTGCTGTCTAGTTAAAAAACGCCATGGAGGGCGTTTTTTAACTACCAATCATCTCTCATATCGTCTTCATCACGATTTTCGATGTCGTACAAGTCTGTAACGGCACGTAAATCATCAAAGTAGACATAGTAAGTGCCACGGGCAAGCATGGGGTTACAGTCAATTCTGAAGCCAACAATGCGCAAGCCCGGCTTAGAACCATTGTATGCACTCTGCTGAATAATGCCATGCTCTCCATCGGGAGTCGGCGGAACAGCAACAGTCATACGTTTCCAACCCGTAAAGCCAAGAGACCCCATGTAGAGCTCAAAGTTATGTCCGTAATAGTCCTGTACCAGCAAAGTCAACTGATGATCCATGTTACGTCCGACAACCCAGACAGAAACCGTCTTGGTAACACCTTCGATAGGAATCGGGCGGGCTGAACGGATAAAGAAAGAGTTCACGCCACGGCGGAAAAATTCAACCTTTACGCCCAGAACCCTCGTGTCCGGCGCATCGGCATCATCCTTTACAGGCTCTTTTGCAGCAGGTCCGCCATCATGCAGACGGGCAGTAATCATACCATAATCAGGAGAAATCGTCGCATTCCATGAACCTTCAAGTTCAAAGCGGTCTACAGAAACTTCACGCAGAGACTGAGCAGCAGAATCATTACCGATAACAGTAGGATCTGGTTCAGCAAGACTGGTATTGCCCGTACTCTGAGCACTTGATGAATTCTGTGCAAAAAGCAGTCCGCCTGCGGCTAAAGCCAAAAATGTTACAAGAATCTTTTTCATATTACTTACCATCCTGAGTTACATTGCTACTTGAGCCAGAAGAGGCAGAATCACCAAAGTTGACGTTCTGGAGCTCGTAACCGTCAAATACCGTGCTCAACGTATTTGTCGTATATTTGAGCTGATCAAAGAAGATATTGAATTTATCAACGTATTCATCGGGATCCGTGCGAATTCTAAAGCCGACAAAGGTCATCGTCTTAGGACCAGAGCGCAGTCTTGAACGCTGACGCAAATAAGAGGGCACCGTTACGATGATGTTTTTCCAGCCGTTGAAAGCCAGATTTCCTGCGGGCAAGGTATACACACGACCGTCTGCATCGCGAACAAGAAGGTCAATAAAGTACATATAGTTTGCACCCCAAACCCAGAAATCAATCTGCGTTACATTTCCCTTAAAGGGAATCTCATATGCCTTACCGTCTTTTTCTGGATAAAATTCAAACCAGTTCTCACCCTTTCTCTTGAAAGCGATTTCCGAACCAAGCACTTTCGGCTGTGCATCCGGATCATCATTCAGAATGCGCAGAGAATTCGGCTGACCGTCAAAATAATCCAGCTTGGGATAGCCGTTGTCGCTGTCAACAAACGCACTCGCCTGAACATTCCATGTCCACTCATAATCGCCCTTATTGTCAAACGTATCAACAATAAATGTCTCGATGGCTCTGCTACTCGGTTGTGCGACTGCAGGCAAGCAGAACGCAGCTGCCAGAGCAAAACGTATAAAGACTGTTACGCCCTTTTTCATTCGATTCTCCTTCATGTTGCAATTTCTGACATTCAGCCAGAAACACCCTTTTGTTTATCGGTTGAAGCAGTTAAAAACATTACTAAATTCTTTTTTCATTATATTTCTAGCAACAATCTTTGTCAAACCATTTTCTTATCATTTAATGGAAATTCGTGCTTGATTTTATCAGAAAACGGACTTAACATAGAATATAGACAAAATCGTTCTAAAACCTTTACGAACATAGATTGAACAAAAGGAGTTTCTATGACGAGTTACAAAGAATTGGGCTTGGTGAACACAAAAGAACTGTTCGCAAAAGCAATGAAAGGCGGATACGCAGTTCCAGCGTACAACTTCAACAACATGGAACAGTTGCAGGCAATCATCCAGGCTTGCGTTGAGACAAAGTCACCAGTCATCCTGCAGGTTTCTTCAGGCGCACGCAAATACGCGAACAAAAACCTTCTGAAGAACATGGCTCGCGGTGCCGTAGAATATGCACACGAACTGGGGTACGATATTCCTATCGTCCTGCACCTTGACCACGGCAATTCTTTTGAATTGTGTAAGGACTGCATCGACACGGGATTCTCCTCAGTTATGATTGACGGTTCTGCCCTCCCCTATGACGAGAACGTTGCCCTCACCAAACAGGTCTGCGACTACGCCCATGCACAGAAAGACTACGTTACCGTAGAAGGCGAACTGGGGGTTCTGGGTGGCGTAGAAGACGACGTTTCCGCAGAAGAAAGCAAATACACCAAGCCGGAGGAAGTACAGGACTTCGTCGCAAAGACAGGCGTAGACTCACTGGCAATTTCCATCGGAACCAGCCACGGCCGCTGCAAATTCACACCGGAGCAGTGTACCCGCAACGCAGACGGCATTCTGATTCCGCCACCACTGGCATTCGACGTTCTGGAAGCAGTAGAAAAGAAGCTGCCGGGCTTCCCCATTGTTCTTCACGGCTCATCTTCAATTCCGATTGAATATGTAAAGCAGATTGAAAAATACGGCGGAAAAGTACCGGATTCTGTCGGCATTCCTGAAGAACAGTTGCGAAAGGCAGCAAAATCAGCAGTCTGCAAAATCAACATCGACTCAGACGGACGCATGGCCATGACCGCCGCAATCCGCAAGGTTTTCGCTGAGGAACCGTCAGAATTTGACCCGCGCAAATACCTCGGTCCTGCACGCGAAGAATTGAAGAAAATGTACGCCCGCAAGAACATTGAAGTTCTCGGTTCAGCAGGCAAAGCATAATCTTTCTGAACGACTTATCAGAATGCAGCGGGGATTAGGATGCCAGGGATTCTTCCATAAATTTCCCCTGTCCACCCCATGCATTCTGAAAAAAAATCTAGTTGCGGACTATCAGTTCATCACGCAGTTTAAACACAAGACGGGAACGAAAGGCACACAGTGCCACATAGGCAAGGGCTGCCAGTCCCCACAAAACCAGCGGAAAGGCAAAGTGCCAGAGCGTTTCAATCAAGGCAGGAAGCAGCACTTCTACAAGCACGACAAAAACCGAGATGCACAGTTCCCTGCCCTTTCCTGAAATCACGGTAAACAAAGTTTTTACTTCACTTGCAATGGCGACTGTCATCAGCAGATAGAGCACCGGCTTTACAAACAGATAGAAAAAAGGCAGCGGAAGCGCATTTGCAAAAATCTCCGCAGGAAGATATACTGCATAAAAGGGAAGCATAAAAAGTGCGAATGATGAAATTCTATCCCGCCATGCATCCCGCGAGACAAAAAGAAAGACAAGATAGACAATCAGAGGAAAGAGAGCGCAAACAAAGAGATTCTCAAGATAGTAATATAAGAAAAAAGTGCCGTCATAGGGCGAGCGAAACATAAAAAATCCGCGAAAGGCACAAATAAGGGCGGCAAGAGCAAAAGCACACAGGGAAACCAAGAGACGGGAACGAAGTTCATTGCGGCGCGGAAGTACATAATAGAAAAAAGAAAACGGAAACAAAAGCAAAGTAAACAAAAACATACCGTAAGATATCACGAAAAGACGCGGGATGTAAAGTTATCTACTAGACACAATACGCCAATTTCTGATAACATATAGAACACGCTTTGAATAGTGTTTTCAGGCATAAAAGCCTGCGGGTACAGAGTATCCGACAAACACAAGGAGGATAGTTGGCAGATAAAGGATTGCGGGTTAATGAACAAATCCGCGTACGCGAGGTTCGGTTGATTGACGAAGAGGGCGGAAGAACAGGGATTGTTCCCACTCGTGAAGCTCTGGAGTTGGCAAAGGAAAGAGACCTGGATCTTGTGGAAGTTTCCCCAAACGCTAATCCACCCGTTTGTAAAATATTGGACTATGGCAAGTATCGGTTTGAGCAGGAAAAAAGGCTCCGTGATTCCCGCAGAAACCAGAAAGCCCTTAAAAACAAGGAAATCCGTATGCAGCCGAAAATCGGCTCGGGCGACCTTGATACTAAGGCAAAGCATGTTCAGGAATTCTTGGACGAGGGCAACAAGGTAAAGGTTACGATTCGTTTCCGCGGTCGTGAACTTGCGCATACGGAACTCGGTTACGATGTACTGGACGAAGTACTAAAGCGCCTGAAAGAGGGTTCTTTTGCCGTGGAAAAGCCAGCCGCAATGGAAGGTCGGTTTATGTCCATGACATTGAACTCAAAAGTCAAACAGGGCGAAAAAAAGGAATGAGGTAATTATATGCCTAAGATGAAGACAAAGAAAGCCAGCGCAAAACGCTTTACACTGACGGGCACTGGCAAAGTGAAGTACAAGAAGATGAATCTTCGTCATATCCTGACAAAGAAATCTTCCAAGAGAAAGATGCACCTTCGTGGCGCAGGTATCCTTTCAGAAGACTCTGCGGCAAGAATCCGCAAGCAGCAGCTTCCCTATGGTTAATGAGGAGTAAAAGATGTCTAGAGCAATAGATGGAACAAAACGCAATAACCGCCGTTCAAAAATTCTGAAGCTCGCAAAGGGCTTTACAGGACGTCGCGGAACAAACTACAAGGCTGCAAAAGACGCAGTTGTAAAGGCTCTCCGCCATGCATATGTTGACCGCCGCGACCGCAAGGGTGATTTCCGCCAGTTGTGGATTGCTCGTATCAACGCAGCAGTTCGTGACGAAGGCCTGTCTTACTCACGCTTTATCGATGGTCTTACAAAGGCTGGTGTAATCATCAACCGCAAGGCACTGTCAAACATGGCTATTGAAGACCCCGTGGCATTCAAGGCTGTTGTTGACGTAGCCAAGAACGCTCTGAAAGCATAAGAAGGTTCAGGATGATTTCACTCGATCAAGTTCTGTTGTTGCAACAAAAAGTAGAAAGCGCTGTGGCTAAGATTGCTGAATTACACCAGTCAGTCGCACAGAAGGAAGCAGAGAATGCTGCTTTACGTAGCAAATGCGTAGAGCTCACAAACGCACTTTCTGCCAAAACGGAGCAGTTTTCTTCTTTTCAGAGCGACCAGAACAAAATTGAAGAAGGCATCCTGAAAGCACTTGAACGCCTGAACGCCGTAGAAAGCACTGTCCTTTCCGTTGCGGCTCAGGCAAATCAATCTGCACAGCAGACACAGCCAACTGCCAGCCAGCCTGCGTTTGCACAGACTCCTGCAACAGAGACCGCACCTGCAGCAGATGGAGGACTTTCCACTGCAAGCAAAGCCTCCCTCCCCCAGCAGGAAACAGAAGCAGAGCCGGAGCCGCCTGTCTCTCCAGACATGACGGTAGAGCAGGCAATGCAGATTCCAGAAACAGGCTTTTCCGCTCCTGAAGAAAACGCCGCTTCAGAAGCAGGCCTTTCTTTTGATGAAGGCAGTTCCATTGATCCCGACATTTCATTTGACGACGCAAGCCCTTCTCCTAATCAGGCAAACAATACACAGGGACAATTTGATATTTTCTAATTCTAAGGAGCAGATCAGATGGGTTCATTACAGATTGATGTACTTGGCGCATCCTTTGCAATTCAGGCAAATGAAGACAGCGCATATCTGAAAAAACTGCTCGACTATTACAAGCGCATTGCCGAACAAATTGAGGAAAGTGGCTCGCTGCAGAATTCACTGCAAGTTGCCATTCTGACAGGCATTACACTCTGCGATGAACTTTACAAGGAAAAATCAAAAAAGCAGCAGATTGCCCAGCAACTCACCAGCGATGATGACAGCGAAGCGGAGCGGCTGACAATTGAAATGATTAAAAAAATAGACCGGGCTTTAGGCTGATGTTTTCCGTCTGGATTGATGCAGATTCCTGCCCGAAACAAGTCCGCACATTTGTCCTGACCGCTACCCGCAAGCATTCAGTTCCCCTCTATCTAGTGGCAAACAGACTCATCCCCCTTTCATCTGACTCAGATGCTTCCACCGATGAGCAAAATAAGCATGTCCATATGATTGTGTGCGAACAAACCGCACAAGCCGCCGACCAATATATTTTTTCCCATTGCGAACATGATGACATAGTAATCACCCGCGACATCCCCTTTGCCGCCAGCCTTGTGGAAAAAGGAATTCTCGTTATGAATGACAGGGGAAATGTTTTTACCAAGGAGAACATCGGCGAACGTTTAAGCGAGCGGAACTTTATGATGAACCTTGAGGCAATCGGACTGGGAAGCAAAAAGAAAAAATCAGACTACGGGAAAAAAGAATTCGACAAATTCTGCCGGGCCTTTGACAAAGATTTTATGCAAAAAGTAACAAACTGGCAGTACAGAATGCCTACACCGTCTCGCGAGCAGAATTGATTGCAAGAATGCGTTCTTTAACCTGCATAAAGGCGAGTACAACTTCCGGATCGAACTGAGAGCCTGAAAGATTCTGAATCTCCATGAACGTATCATCCATAGACCAGGCTTCTTTGTAAACTCGCTTGTGGCTCAACGCATCGAATACATCAGCAAGGGCGACAATGCGGGCTGAAAGAGGAATTTCCTCACCTTTAAGCGGCGTGCCCTTGGGTACCGGTGTCTCAATAACATACTGAGAATAATCAAAATGACCAGGATAGCCTTTATCACTTCCATCCCACCATTCATGATGATAGAGACAGACATCACGAGCCATTTCATCCAAAGGAGATTCCGGCTCCGTAAACAAAAGGGCGCCAATACAAGTATGCCCCATCATAATGGCACGTTCTTCCTCAGTAAAGCGGGGCGTTACCTTTTTAAGGATTTTATCTGAAACACCGACCTTTCCCAAGTCATGGCATTTAGCCGCGATTTTGAGCATATCACGGAAACGCTGCTGTTCCTGATTGGGAACATTGTGATTCAAGGCCCAGCGGTCATAAATTTCCAGGGCAAAGTCCGATACACGCTCAACATGAGCACCCGTTTCACGGGGATCTCTGAACTCAGCCATACGCTGCATGCGCTTAATCATGTTGTTGGTAAGGTAGGCATGCTCAAGAGCCTGGGTTGCATTGGAAGCAAAGTGCGTTATGTAGAGTTCTGCATCCTTGTCAAAAGCAACGACATTGCCATCCTCATCCTGTGCATTGATTACCTGCAAAACGCCCAGAACGCGTCCATTTGCCATTCTAAGGGGCAAGGTAAGCATGGAACGGGTACGGTAGCCCGTCGTTATGTCTGTTGATTTATTAAAATGAAAGGATGAATTCTCAGGAATCTGATAGGCATCTGGAATATTGATTATCTCTCCGCGAACAACACAGGCACCGGCAATAGTATTTTCTGTGATAGGAAAAGAGAAGGCAACATAGGGAAGCTTGTCACCGGAAGACATCTTCCTTAACTGCGTGTCATTCTGCGCATATTTAATCTTTAGGTTGTCACCTTCAATGACATAGATGGAACCAGCGTCAGCACGAACAATACCGCGGGCTTCAGTAAGAAGACGCTCCAAAAGAACATCAACATCCTGTATCTCATTGAGGAGTTTTTCGGTTTCGATAATTGCCTGAAGTTTCTGCTCACGGTCAGATCGTTTCATACTTTATACCTAACGTGCTATCATTTTACTGTAAATAAAACAATTAGTCCAATGATTTTTCAAGATTTTTCGTTTTTTTATTGTATTTTTTTAGTAAAGAAAAATAAAGGGGTCCGGCTCCCCCCGCCTTGTCTGGCAAAATATGGGCTCCATAGGTTGTTTTTTCATAGGCTGGCAAAGCTTCCGCCGAAAGACCGCACCAGGGCGCACAGTCAGAAGAAATAGCCGGCTCGCAGACTGTTGCATCCGTAATTTTTTTTGCAAGGCGGGCGACAACCATATCATTTTCATCAGGAGAAAGGGCGCAGGTAGAATACACAAGATAGCCGCCGGGAGAAAGCATGCGCCATGCAGAAGAAAGCAGTGCCCATTGCGACATAGAAAGCGTTTTTATTCTGGAGGGAGTCCATTCCGCAAGATATTTGGAATCGGCAAGCACGTGCCTCTCAGAAGAACAGGGGGCATCCAGCAAAATCGCGTCGAAACATGCTGTCTGAGAAAGACACATCTTTGCACCGTCATGGCAGGCAATGGTTACCCTTGAGCGTTTTTCGGCGGAAAGGCAGGAATCACATACTTTTACAAGGCGATTTTTTCTATCAGGAGACCGCTCATTGGAAAGGAGTTCGGCATCTGCATTCATACACGAAGCGAGCACCAATGTCTTCCCTCCTGGAGCCGCGCAAAGGTCAAGGATATGACGGGCATTTGACAGCGGCAAGGTAAGCGCGGCACGGACGCTGCCTGAATCAAGATAATAAGACTCAGACCCACCCGCTTTCCAGGCAAGGTAATCAGGTTCACTTTGCAATGCGGCCTTGAGCCCTATCCAGCGTTCTCCAAACAAGTCTGAGTAATACTGTTCAAAGCCTGCCGCACCAAGGCATTTTGTTTTTTTTTGAGACTGCTTCATTTATAAAAACTCATGCCCTCATCATAGGCTGCTTTAAAGGCATCCTGGTCAAAAGCAGGAAGATTTGCAGAAATCATCACACGATAAGAAGGAGCGGACGACTTTCGTGCAGTCTCATCCTCGGACTTCTCCATTTTTTCCAGATTCAACAAACCCGCCTTTACTTTATAGGCAATAACACGACAGACAGAATCCTGAATTTTTTGGGCAAAGTCCTCATCCACCGCAGCCTTAGCGAGCAAAGTTCCTGCCACCTGACCAAAAGTCTTTTCGCTGAGCATGATACAGTTAACGCCTGCATCAATGGCAGCCACGACCGCTACATCTGGTGGATACCCGTTATCCGCAAGGGCACCCATAAAAATGTCATCAGAAAAAATCAGTCCGCTTCCGCATTTTCTGGCAGCCTCTATCCAGTAGGGAGAAAAACAGGCGGGCATGGCGGTTTCTTCCTGTACAAGACCATTTACGTCTCTTACTTGGGCTATGATGTGACTCATCAAAAGGGCAGAAGATGCAGAAGCAAGGCATGAAAAAGGAGTAAGATAGGTTTCTACCTCATCCTGCTGCATATCAATTCTGGGAAGACCAGTATGAGGGTCGGTATTATTGTTGCCGGGAAAATGTTTAATGACCGTGGCAATTCCATGTTTTTCATAGGCGGCAATTTCTGCGGCGCAATAAGAAAGCACCTGTTCCAAAGAGCCAAAACTGCGGGTATCCAAAAAGTCTCGGTTGGCATCCGTTTCCACTTCCACCACCGGAGCCAGATTCATTTGGATGCCAAGACAGGACAATTGCCTTGCCTGTGCAGCATATAAAGCATAGGCTTGCTCGGGAGAAAACCATTCCGCCACTTTTTTTTGCGACACCAGATTGCTTGTAATCTTTCGCAGACGGTTTACATAGCCGCCTTCCTGATCAATTGCCACATAGGGTGGAAGATTATGATGCGCCTGATAAAACCTGCGGATGGAAGCAATGTAGGCGGCAATCTGCGTCGGGCTTTCACTGATGTTATACGAAAAAAGCAGACAGCCCCCGGGAAGGAGAGCCTCACCTTCTTCCCGATTGCCAGTCAGCGCACCTGTTTTTTCTACAGGAATAAAATTTCTGTCACCCTCAACATTTACCAGAAAAAGTTGTGCTATCTTCTGGTCATCAGGCAAGGCTGCCGCAAAGTCTGCTATCGCCTGCCTTCTTGCCTTTTCGTCACGCTCCTGTTCTAAGCGAGCCAGTGCTTCCGGGTCAGTTTTTTTGCAGGAGAAAAAAAGGATACTGCTTGAAAAAAACAAGGCCAACAGCAAAAAGACCGCCGGCAGAAAAGACAGTATACGGCTCATCCCAACAAAACCGATGTAAACCAGGGAATATAGGTTATCAAAAGCAGCACCACAAACTGTACAAGCAGGAAGGGAACAATGCCTTTAATGACTTTTGGCAGGGGCTTTCCAAAGGTGTAGGACGAAATAAACAAGTCCATGCCAACCGGCGGAGTCAAAAATCCGATGGAAAGATTCATCAGGAAGATGACGCCAGCATGGAAAGGAGATATGCCAAAATATTCAGTAATAGGAAGCAAAAGCGGAGACACAATCAAGATTGCGCTGAACATGTCCATCAGGCAACCTACAATCAGCAGTACGATATTCATCAAGATGAGGAATACGTACTTATTGGTGACCATGGCTGTAATGGCATCCGTAACGACAACCGGAATATTTGCGTCCAGAATGTAATAGGAAATGCCAGAAGCTGCTCCCAAAATGAAGAGAACACCACCAGAAATCGGAATGCTTTCTGCAATCACTTCCAGAGACTGCTTGAAATTGTAGTCACGGCGGATAACCGTTGAAAGCAGATAGGCATAGAAAACGGCAAAGGCAGAAGTCTCAAACAAATCAAAGACACCCATGAAGTAGAAGATGATGATAAAGAGGGGCATCAAAAGTTCGGGAATGCTGTTTACGATAGCCTTTCCAATGGCAGGAAGTGAAAAAGGAGCACGGTCTTTCTGATTGTCATATACAATACCCATGACAATCATTGCAATCATCATAATGATTCCTGGAATAAGGGCAGCCTTAAAGAGGGCAATAACATCTCCATTAAGGAAAAAGATGTTTGTCGTACCGTACATGATGATTGCGGCACTGGGTGGAAAAAGCAGGCCAATTGCACCGCTGGAAGTAATCAAGGCTTCAGCCCGCTCCTTTTCATAGCCAGAACCCGTCAGAACGACAGAAAGCAGAGAACCGAGAGCAAGAATCGTAACGCCTGAGACACCAGAGAAGGTACTGAAGAAAGTCATAACAAGAACGGCCGCAATGACCGTACCGCCTCTGAACCAGCCAAACAAAGCCTTGAACAACTCGACATAACGCTGTCCTGCACTACACTTTGCAAGTATATAGCCTGCGATAGTAAAGAGGGGGATTGCAGCGATATTGCGGTCGGTGAACATACGGTAGGTTTCCAGAGGAATCTGGTCTGTGTAGCCGCCGTTCATTGAAAGAAGGATGAAGGCAACACCAGCAAGAACCACAAAGAGAGGCATGCCCAAAAATGCGAGCACTACAAAAAAGAGGATGAAAAGCACAAGGCACTTGCCCGCAATGAAGTTCCAGCCGTTAAAAATTGCATAGAGGGCGGGAACATTTTCCACGCCAAAAAGATAATACAAGATACCGGTGATAGAACCCATGGAAAGCAGGATTCCAATAATGGCACCTATGATTGTTGAAAGCAATTTTTCCTTCTTGCACCCGACCATGCAGAGCATAAGGGCATAGCAGAGGGGAAGAAAAATAAAAACAATTTTTACGGGAACACCCCAAACCGACATATTGAACTGACCGGGGTTTATCAACTGACAGACAGCGTTAAAAAACAACATGGTGAGCACAAAGACAATGGCACCATTTACAATTGCGTCCGTCACCTTGCGGATGTTTGGCGGAAGTTTACCGGAAAATGAAGCAAGACTTAAATGCCTGTCCTCACGCCATGTGATGACACCAGCCATGCTGGCAAAGAGAAAAACCAGCTGGGCAATGCCATATTCGGAGCCCGGCACCTGAACGGAGGTGATTTTCTGTACCGCATAAAAAATCAGCGGAAGAAAAGTCAGCAGACCGACAAAAATTACTTCAAGTGTGTCTTCAATTTTCCGTAACATGACTTACTCACCCCGATGTTTTTTGAGCAAAGCAACAACTTCGTCGTAGAATTTCTGATCCATAACGCCAGTTTTTGCAAGGAAATGTGAATCATGGCGCATTGATGCTTCCAGTACATCCCGTTCCTCGGGAGTGACATCAACAACGGTTGCACCAGCCTTGCGAAGCAAATCAAGATATTCATCATCTGACTTTGCAGTAGCAGCACGAAGTTTTTTCTGCGCATCCTCAAATGCGGCAATCAACTTGGGGCGGTCTTCTGCGGGGATTGCATTCCATGACTTTTCTGAAACGATGAAGGCAACCATGATACAAGTAAAAGGCACATTCAGAATGTAAGGAACTGCCTTGTAGTACTGAGCCGCATAGCCGTACATGGGAATGGTATAGAAACCTTCTACACCGCCCGGACTTTTCATGCTGGAAAGCATTTTGCTTGACGGAACATCCATGGTAGTATAGCCCGCCATTTTGTATGCATCGGTCAAGGCAGAAACACCCATGCCGCTTACACAGAGACGGAGTTTTTTGAGTTCTTCAGGAGTGCGTACCGGAGACTTGGTAAAATAATATGCCCAACCGATGGGGAAGTAGCCCAAAAGCACCTGACCTTTCTTTGCAAATTCCTTTGAGACCTGAGGCTTGAAGTGCTCATACACAAGGTCAACTTCTTCCTGATTGCGGAAAAGGAAGGGAACGGAAAGGGTAAGGATGTGGGCATCAGGAGCCATAGAAGCCATGCCCAAATTCGTAAAGATACCGCCGTCAATAGGAGCCTTCTGACCAGGGCGGACAGAATTGAGCTTTTGGATAACGCCGTCTTCACCGCCAAGTGCGCTGGTGCTGATAAACTGCATGGAGACACGGCCATTTGTCAACTTTGACCATTCCTGTGCAAGGCGTTTTGCCTCAATTTCCCATGCTGAGCGAGCAGGGGCGATAGAAGCAATCTTGAGAGTCTGCGCAAAAGTAAAGGCAGCCATACCAATCAAAAGTACTGATAATAAAAGTTTCTTCATTCGTTTCTCCTCTATGAAGTTGTCATGCAACGGGAAATAAAGACCCGTTACCACTGAACAAAATAATCTGATTTATGAGCCTGCAGCCACCGCGCTTTGTTCTGCGAAATGGTGGTCATCAGACGGGCTGACGGATTATCATCGGGGTTGATGGCAAGAGCCTTTTCCAATGCTTCGTCAAAGCCTTTTTCATCACCGTTAGGAAGACAAACAGCCTGGGCATACGTTACATAAAGGCCGGGTGTTTTACCGCCAGAAACACGCAGCTCTTCTTCATAGCACTGCATGCCCCGCTCCGGGTCGCCTCCAAAATCGCCGGGAGCAACCATGTAGAAATTAAAGAGTACATCCCAAATGGCACCGTTATTGTAATCAGGGTTGATTTGGGCAGCCCGCTCCAAAATGGCAACGGCGGCACCCAGGCTTGCAATTAAATCTGGATTCAAAATGTCCAGACTGAAGGCGGCCAGCCAGCCAGCACCACACCAATAGGCGGCATCCACATCATTTTTGTCCATTTTTGCAACGGCCGCCTTGATTTTTTCCTCGTCACCACTGAACATGGCCTCTCGAAAGCCCTTGTGGCGGCCGTCAAGGAAATCAAGCTCCATGTCACGGCCACGGAGATAATGCAGTTTTGCGCGCTCATATTCAGCATTCTGCTTGTCAAACTCAGCAACCGTCAGGGATTCTGCAGGAGTCTGCACAAAGGCATTTGCATACATCACGTTGAGGGAGCCGGTCATCATCAAAAGCCCCAGATGGTCAGGATTCTGCTTTTGCAAAATCTCGTACATCTTGAGCACTGTGGGGAAGAAATCGCCCACCAGAATAACATCAGTTTCGCCGGTAAGGGCAAGCATGGGATCGTTGGCTGACGCTTTTTTAGAAATTGCCTTTCCATTTTTTTTGTAGCCGGAAAGAGAATTGCCAATTGCATTCGTCACACAGGATGAAAGCAAAAAGACAGCCGAACAAACGGTAACTAACAATGCTAATTTTTTGCTGATACACATCATTTTTTCATTGTATAGTTTTTTTTTTGTTTACACAAGACACCAAGGTATTTATACTATTATTATATGAAGAAACTGACTGTTATTACAGGTGCAAGTTCAGGACTGGGAGCAGAATTCGCCCGCCAAATCTATGCATCCCTATCAGAAAAAGACAATCCTCAGGAAATCTGGCTGATTGCCCGCAGCAAGGAAAACCTTGAGACGGTGGCAAAAGAACTGACCGGAAAAGATATAGGCATACGGACTGTTTCCCTGGACATAAGCGGCAGAGATGGAGTGCACAGGCTGCAGGAAATACTTGAAAGAGAAAGCCATGAGGAAGCCTTTACCATCGACCTGCTGGTGAACAATGCGGGATTCGGCACCTACGGGCCTTTTGCGGAAACCGATATTGAGCGGGAAATGCAGATGGTTGATTTGAACTGCACGACATTGACGGGAGTCTGCGGGGTCTCCCTGCCCTACCTGGCACGGGGAAGCCGCATAATCAACACGGCAAGCCTTGCAGCCTTTCTTCCCCTGGGAAACTTTGCCGTCTATGCGGCCACAAAAGCCTACGCCCTTTCATTCAGCATTGCATTGGCAGCGGAATTAAAAGATGGGGGTATCAGCGTTTGCGCCCTCTGTCCCGGAAGCGTGAGCACCAATTTTGCAAACGTGGCAAGTAACGGCAAGCGAAAAGAAGTGCTGCATGGGAAAAATCCTGTAAAAGTGGTAAGACACTGCCTGAAAGCAAGCCGCCGAGGAAAGAAAACCGCGCTCTGGGCGATAAAATGGCGTTTTACCGCCTTTATGAGCCGCTTTATCGGGCGGTATGCGGGGGCTCGCTACACCTATCTCTATGCCAAACGTCCCCACTAAATCTTTCTCAGCGTATCAATGGGCTTTTCCCTGCCGGCTCGAATTGCAGGAATTGCACTTACCAGGAGAGAAAGAATCAGCGTGCCGCTTCCAATAATAATCAATTGTTCCAGTGGAATGGCCAGGGGAATCTTTTGCAGATAAAAGGCCGGATCAAGAAGATGAATCTGAGTAAAGTCTGCAAGAGAACCAGTCGTAAGCAAACAGCAAGCCTGTGCGATTGCGTTCAGCATTCCCTCGATGAGGGAGATAATGCGGTCAAAATTAACGGCACACAGAAGCCCCAGGGGAATGCCGGCTAGCACGCCGATGGCTCCCGTTACGAGACCTGTGACCAAAAATGCAAAACTTATGCCTTCTGATGAGCCTCCGAGACTTTTTAGGATGGCAATTTCCTTGCGCCGCTCCATGACCAGCATGACAAGGGCACTGGAAATATTCACTGACGCAACCAGCACAATCAGCAGCATGATAAAAAGAAGCATAATCTGAGTGGAGGAAAAATTTTCAAACTGAGCAGAATTCAGTTCATTCCACAAATAGACCCGCGTATACTGAGGAACTTGATTTTCCACACGCAACTGCACCTGTCCCAGCGAGACAAAATCGAATGCATCAGCCGTTTCCAGGGCAACATGAATTTCGCTGGACTGGACAGGCAAAAGGGAAAAGCCTGCGGAAAGGGGAATAAAGACCCAGAGGGCATCCAGTTCCTGATAGCCGCAGGATATGACGGCAGAAACCTTGCAGGGGGTAATTTTAGGAAGGATCTTTCCGTTGGCAAGACGGCGGGCGGTAATAAGGCGGAAGGTGTCTCCAGCGGTAAGTTCCAGCATTTCCGCGAGTTTTTTCCCGATGACCGCGCTGTTTTTCTGCTCCAGAGAAGGATTTCCAGAAAGGACTTCAAACAATGAGGAAAAGGCAGGATTTTTTGTGAAGATATCACTTTCTACCGCGCGGATGGTTGCGCCAGTCCGTCCATTTTTGCCCGCCGCAAGTCCTACGCCTTGAATTTCAGGGTAAGACTGAGTAACGCCTTCTACCGAAAGCAGTTTTTCTGAAAATGCAAGCAAATGTTCTTCGTCCTGAGCCTCGTCCGCAAAGGGATAGAGGACACAGTTGATGTGGGAACTGGAAAGACCGATGATGCGGTTGGTGATGCCCTGAATCATTCCATTGGAAACCGTAAGCACCATGACAAGAGGCACCAGACTGATACCGATGCAGATACAGGCTCCCACAAGACTACGGCGGGCATTTGATTTTTTGCCCGTGCGGGGGAGAAGCAGTCTGCTTGCAAACAAGAAGGATGAGCCGGTTTTCATGAGACTGTGCACTCCTCCAGCCGCCCCTGGGAGATGGCGTAGCAGACATCGCCTTTTTTTGCCAGTGCCATGTCGTGGGTAACGAGAATCAGTGTTTTATTGTATTTGTCTGCCATGGAAAAAAGCAGGTCGCCAATCATAACTGCATTGGCGGGGTCAAGGTTGCCTGTGGGCTCATCGGCAAGGATAATCTGGGGGTCATTTATGAGGGAACGGGCTACTGCCACCCGCTGACGCTCACCGCCCGAAAGCTGGCTGGGCAGATGCTCCATGCGGTCAGACAAGCCTACGTCCTTGAGCAGGGCGATTGCCTTTTCGCGGGCTTCTTTTTTGGGACAGCCTGCCATGTATGCGGGAAGAAAGACATTTTCCACTGCCGTAAAGTCTTTAAGCAGATAGTGAAATTGAAAAATCAGTCCGAGAAAGCGTAAGCGGTATTCAGTCAGTTCATCTTCGCCCAGAGCGGAGACTTCAAAATCCCCTACCCGCACCATTCCTGATGTGGCAGAATCGAGGCCGCCTATGATATTCAGTAATGTACTCTTTCCACTTCCACTTTCGCCTACAATCACGGTCTTTGTACCGGCTTCAATTTCCAACTGCAGGTCTTTGAGGATTGTCAGTCGTTCGCTGTCAGTCTTATAGGTTTTTTCCAGATTTGAAATGGTCACAATCTTACTCATCGCGCAGCACCTCCGCTACAGTCATTTTTAACACGCCCCTGCTCGCCACCCATGAGGCCAGCAAAGATGAAAAGACACCGAAAATCATAATCACCAGCACTTCACCTGGAATAATCCGAGGAGGAATATTTCCGTAAATCATATACATGGGATTCTCACGCAGATAGCGGGCATTTTCGGGAGAGATAATCATATAGCACAAATACTGCCCGTAATACACGAGTTTTGACATAATCGTAAAGATTCGGGACATCTGCACGCTTAAAAGCAGGCCCAGGGCAAGCCCCGGAATGGCACCGATAACGCCAACCAAAAATCCCTGCACTACAAAAATAGATTGAATCAGCGAGGCTTTTCCGCCAAAGGCGCTGAGCACGGAGATTTCTTCCCGCCTTTCATAGACCATACGCCTCATGCCGTTAAAGATATTGATGCCCACCACCACAAAAATCAAAAATACCAGCAGCATGAGCATGTTTTTTTCAACCCTGAGCGCACCAAAGAAAGAACGGTTGTAGTCCTTCCAGGATTCTGCGCGGGCTTGGGGAAAAACTTCCTGAATACGGGAAATGGCAAGGGCGTCATCAGCGGTATCATGCAGTTTTACACCATAGCGCAGGACGGCTTTTTCGCCAAAATGTTTTCGGGCTCCTTCCAGACTGATAAAGGCATAGGCCGCATTAATGTCTGCATAGCCGGTATGAAATATGCCGGTAACGGTAAAGGTGCGGTCAGAAGAAATGAGGTCAACATCGTTTCCGCCAGAAAGGGCAAAAAGGTTGACTTTTGTGCCGACAAAAATCCTCAGGCTGTTTGCCAGCCCGCTTCCGATGACAATGCTGTCGTCAGAAGAAAGGTCAAAACGACCACGAACAATGTGCAGCTGCTCGCGGAAGCCTTGATCAAGAGCAAGCTGGTCTTTGCTCACGCCACGGATAAGGGCAGCTCCCTGCTTTTCAGACTCCCCTACCACAAGACTTTGTGCCTCGTAAAAGGGCGTGGCGGAAAGGATTTCAGGCTCAGCCTCGCAAAAGCGCTCAAATGAAAGGGGGTCAACTGATTCCACCCGCACATGATATGAGGAGATTTCCATAATTGCATCAATGAAACTCAACTGAAAGCCGTTCATAACGCTGATAACGGTAATCAAGGTCATCACGCCAAAGCAGATGCCCAGGGAAGCAAGAAAGGATGTAACAGCAGAACGTCCCTTGCGGTCAACGCGGGAGAAACGGCGGGAAACAAAGAGTACCCAGCGGAATGCTGACAGGAAGCTGTTCTTCAAAAGACTCGCCTCCTCAGTTCCATGCCGTTTACAGAAACAATTTCCAGCCGTTTTGCATTGTTTTCATAGCGGGCAAGTACGGTAAAGCCATCGTCAAAGTACATAGTCTCATTATACACATTTTCGCTTTCGTAAACAGTATGTATGCGCAGTTCTCCGTTCTCATAGTAGAAGTAATCAGGATTTCTGCCGATTCCAGTGTAATCATAGACCCGTCTGACCTGATTTTCTTCGATTTTTTGCCTACCAGTTGTCGTTTTGCTGTAGTAATAGGTGATGACCCTTTCTTCCGTAATACGCTTTTCGTCATCGTATGACCAGAAATTCGTCCGATCCTTTATCAATTTTGCTTCAGAGGCAGGCTGACCTTCTTTTTTCTGCTTTTCCTCTGGCTTTTCATAATGCGCCGCTTCCAATGTGACCACTAAGCCCCGCTCATCGTAGGTGGTGACACTGTGCTTATTACCGCTGGCGACATCTTCAGTCATCTGGTAGGGAAGAATGGCATCTCCATTATAGGCATAAACCCGAGAAGAAAGCAGTTGCAGGCTTCTGGCAGAGGAACCAACCATAAAGCGTTCTTTTTTTACCATGCGATTGTGCTCGTCATAAAAACAACGGATGGTGAGGCCGTCGGCACTGTCAATAAGCGTTTTGAGTCCGTCTTTTTCCCGCACGGCCAACTGCTCCACGCCATAGGAAAAACGGCGGATTCTGCCGGAACTGTCGGTAAAAGTTCTTTCCACTGCTTCTTCATTTTTTTCATCCTGACCTTCCACAATGCCGCCTTCGTCGCGGTTGTCCATTTGAGAAAGCATTTGTTCCGCCACGTCAAAAGGCTCCGGCTCCTGCTGATTTAATGAGCGCATCTTTATCGCCAGCAGCGCTGAATCAAGCCAGTCAGCGGAAAGCCCCTGCTCCTGAGAGTCCATGCCAAATAAATCAGCGGCAGAAAAGGTAGAGTCCAGCACTCCCAGTTTTTCAGGACAAAGGTATTCGATAAAGGAAAGTGGATATGCACGGTAACTTCGCCAGACTGGCAGGGCAAAGAGCTGGGCGGCTGGACGAGTCAGTGCAATGAGGGGGGCTTCAGCAGGCAAGGGGGAAACGCCCCGCAAACAAAGCCGTGTAAGCTCAAAGAAAAGATCCTGCACGGGATTTTCTGCAAAGGAGGCAGCAGAAAGCATGAGAAAAAAACTACAAACGATAAGCCATTTTTTTATCTGTGCCATTGGTGACATCTATACCGTCTGTTTTTCTTTTCAGCCTAAAAATTCGTCAGTATAGGAAAGCGGATCAAAGAGCCGAATGTCATCATAGCTTTCACCCGTGCAGACAAAGGCCACCGGGATGCCGAACTCCTTGCCCACCGCAAAGGCCACACCACCTTTTGCCGTAGAATCATACTTGGTGAGCACGACGGCATCTACTCCCACTGCCTCATGGAATACTTCTGCCTGTCTGACGGCATTCTGTCCTGTGGTGGCGTCGATGACAAGCAGTTTCTTGTAGCAGCCTGCATCTGCCTTTTGCGATGCAATGCGGTCAATCTTCTGCAGTTCACGCACGAGGTTGTCCTTGTTGTGCAGGCGGCCGGCGGTGTCAGCCAGAACCAGTGCGCCGCCTTTTGCCCGGGCGGCATCTGCGGCATCAAAGACAACTGCGGAAGGGTCACTGCCATGCTGATGACTTACAACGCGGATTCCCAGCCGCTGGCCATGCATTTCCAGCTGTTCTTCAGCCGCCGCACGGAAGGTATCTGCTGCGGCCAGAATAACGTTACCTGACTTTGCAAAATACTTGGCAAGTTTTGCGGCGGTGGTTGTCTTACCTACTCCATTTACCCCCAGCAGCATATAGATGCTGGTCTTGCCTTTTTCCGGCACAAGAGAAAGAGCCTTTGCAAAGCCCAAGAGCATGTTCTTGAGCTCGGCACGGATATCCTTTTCTTCGGTGAGATGCTTTTCCTTGCAGATTTTCTGCAGGTCTTCCGTCAACTGAAAGGCTGTTTTTGCGCCGATGTCCCCTTCTACCAGCGCATCGGTCAAATCATCAAAAAATTCCGTGCTTACTGTTTTTCCGCCAAAAAGATTCTTCAGTTTTTCTGCAAAAGATAGTTTCGCCATAGTCTATTCCTCTTATTTCACGTCCTCTTTTATTTCCGCTTGTCCAGCAGGTTCTTCAGCGGTCTTTTCTGCCTCAGGTGAAGCAGTTTCTTTTTCCCCAGTGCCCTTTATTTCCTCAGAGACTTCAATTTCCTCAGTTTCCGTGGGCAGGGAAAAATCGCGCTTATCCACCGTAGCCGTTGCAGGCAGAACTTGATTTGCCGCAACCAGATAGCGCACCAGTTCATAGACAAACCAGACTCCACAGGCAATGGAAATGCCGGCAGTTACATTGCTGGCTATGCTCCATCGGTGAGCCTCGTCGTAATCAACACGCCCCAAATTGTATGCCTTGGTGGCAGCGGTACTGTTTCCCATGACGTAGAAGGTAAAGGGCATGGAAAGGATGAGTGCCGTATAGGAAGTATACAGCCAGCGTCGTCTTTTATCAATGTTTTGGGCACGGTCAAAGGGCTTTACGTTCACCTTTAGGTTTACGCCGTCCAAAGCCTTATCGTCAGGAATGTAGAAAAAAGCACTTTTTGCATCTTCCCCTGTTCCAGTAGTATAGATACCCAAAACGGCCTTTCCATTTACGGTGATGGGAGCCGCAGAATTGACGGAATCAACGGCATGGGAGTCCAGTCCCTTTGCATGAAAGACACCGTCGCCCAGCGTCTTGAGGCGAAGATTAAGGAGGCCGGTAAAGGCCGGAGACAGTGAAATTTTGATGGTATAGCGTTCGTTTCCTTCAAATTTGTAGGTAAAGGAAGCAGTATCGTAGCCTTTTGCCGACACGCTGATAGTATGTATGGAAGCGTCCACCTGTAAGTCCGTGGGGATTTTTGAATATACCAGCCCGTCCAGGGTAAGATGCGCTTTTTCGGCAATTTCCTCAGGCAAAATCTCAAAGCGAAGCTGTACCGGAAGGCTGTTCGCAATCACGGGCACCAGTTGCTGCACAATTCGATCCGCCAAATTCATCTGGTCGCCTATGGTTCCCACTTCCGTAACCGTTCCTGCTCGTTTTGCCCCAGGATAGATGTACAAATCCGTTGTCACGGCTACATATTCTCCATAGATTCTTATGCTTCCTGCAAGCAGACCGTTGATTTTTGCCGCCGCAATTTCTTTTTCATATGTCCGACTGGTAATGCCGTCTTTTTCGGCTGCCTCGCTGGGAGAAAAAAGCGCGGAGGAATCATTTTTGTACACTGCTACGGTTTCATTCTGGGGCGGCGAATCTTCATCATCGTCCATAAAAAATGGAAAGGGAAAATGCCTGCGTTCTTCATGCTTTTCTTCTATTTTTTCGCCCCGGGCAATGGCGGTCTCCCGCTTGATTTTTGGGGCAAAATCCGCCTTTTCTTTTTCCGTTTTTTCTAGGTTTTCGTCTATTTTCTTCTGAAGCTCATCTATTTTTTTTTGGGAGGCTTCCAGTTCTTTTGTCAGTTTTTTGGGGCTGAGGGTGTTTACGACAAGGGCATCTCTGGACTGATATTCCTTTGCAAGCTGCAAAAACAAGGAAAGCCGCTCCGTCTGCAGGCTGTCGAGTCTTCTGTCCAGCACTTCCTGACTGGGAAGCACACGGGTACCCTCAATGGCAATCTGTTCCAGAATTAACTGAGGAAGAACGGAGGCAAACTGCTCCACGGAGAGACCTCGCTTACCTTTTTGAGAGAAGGAGTATTTTTGGGCGGCAAGCACCCAGTTCGTTTTTTTTTCCGTGGTATCGGCCGCAAAAAGAGAAGTCCCGGCAAAAAGCGTAAAAAACAGGATGAGGAAAATATGCGAATGTCTTCTAAAAAAACAGGCTTTCATAAACGTTTAGGGCTTCTTCTATAATGCATGAAAAATCAGCAAAAAACAAGACTATCAGACATGGCGACGGATTCCGTCAAAAGCAACGTTCCAGAGGAAGAGCCCGGTGGGAGGAGCCGTGGGGCCGGTGCTTTTTCGGTCACGGCTTTCCAATGCACGTCTAAAATCTTCTGCCGACCTGCCCTCTTTTTCAAAGAAAATCAGCGTACCGGTAAGGCTTCGTACCATTTTCCAGAGGAATGCGTTTGCCGTAATCTCAAAGACAATTTTATCTCCGTCGGGGTAAAAAACGGCATTTTCCAGATAGCGGCAGGTAGACTTGCTTGCGTCTCCCGCAGCGGCAAAGGTTGCACAGTCAATTTCGCCCCGCAGACAGGAAGCCATCTCGTTGAGCAGACGGAGATTCGGCTGATGATGAATCTGCCAGACATAGCGGGTTTCGGTGGCAAGGGGACTTTTTCCACAATAGATGAAATAGCGGTAGGTTCGGCTTGTCGCGCTAAAACGGGCATTAAAATCCTCATCCACCTGACGGGCATCGTTTATGCGGATATCCTGAGGCAAGAATGAGTTGAGGGCATAGACATATTTTTCAACGGGAATGGATGCAATGGGAGAAAAAAAATTTGCCGCCTGAGCGGAGGCATGAACGCCGCTGTCCGTGCGTCCGCTTCCATACAGGGTAACCGGCTGCTTATGCACTTTTTCCAGTGCGGACTCAATTTCCCCCTGCACAGTACGGACGGCCGTTCCCCTGTCCGCCTTGTCCTGACGCTGCCAGCCGCAAAAATCCGTTCCATCATAGGAAAGGGTAAGCAGAATATTGCGTCTGTCACTCATCATCGTCATCACTGGGCACAAAGCCTATGTCCGTTGCCTCTGCCAAGGCTTCGGTAATTTTATCGTACAAGTCGCGGGATTTTTCCAAAAGCGGTCCTGGCTTTGACTTGGATGACTTTCCCAGACCAAAGCCACGGGCAATCGAGCGCTTGCACTCATCCAGTTTTTTTAGGCGTGCCTGCATGTCTTCTTTCTGACCGTACTTGTATTCCAAGAGTCCCAGTTCATAAATCAATCCGTCATAGCCGTAGTTCTTGTCGGTATCAGGCCCAAGATTATTGACCACGCTGAAGGTCTCCACCCGTGCCATTTCGTTTATCATTGTCTGGTCATAGAAAAAAAGTGCCTTGCGGTAAAAGACCTGGGCAAGATAGTCATAATTGTGACCGGGTACAGCATCATTTAAATCATTGCAGAGCCAGGCAAGGCGCAGGGAAATAATCGCCCGCTTTACCGTGGGAGCCAGAGCCAGGTCAACTTTGTCATAGGAAAGCAAGGCCAAAAAATGCATGGCAGCACCATCCAGCAGGGAACGTTCTTTTGTAAGCTGATAATAGGGAAAGACATTGTTTACGATTTTCTTGCGTTCTTCTATGCCGCCTTTTAGGGCATCAATGCTCTTGCTGTCAGTGATTTCCTTAAAATCGTTCCAGAAAAAAGCGACATGGCATTTGGGACAGGCTCCTACCGTGTAGATGAGGGGGTAGACCATGCCGTACTTTGCGGAAGGCTCATACTTGCGGTGCAGTTCATCGGTCAGTTCGCCTGCAATCATACGGCCACTGCCCGAAAGCATTTCCTCATGGTTAAAATCTCGCTGGCACAAGGGACAGCGCACTTTTGTCTTTGACCAATAGGAAATCTTAGGCTTTTTGTCTTCACCAGCGCTTTTTTTTGACAGGTTTGCGTACATCAGTCAGCCTCCCCTTCTTTTTTTTCTATGACAACAAATGCCGTCGCATATTCTTTTTCATGGCTCAGCGAAAGATGCACCTTACATGCGCCCACCCGCTGAGCAAGTACTTTTTCAGTCGCCTCTCCAAAGGCAAAAGAAGGTTTTCCTTCTTCATTCTTTATGACCCAAAAATCCTTTAAGGTCAATCCGACAAATCCCGTTCCCAGTGCCTTTGCAAAGGCTTCTTTTGCTGCAAAACGGGAGGCATAATGCTGGCAGGCAACCGATGGATTTTTGTCAAAGGAGCCGGTAAAGTATTCTTCCACTGCAAAAAAACGGGAAATCAAGGCATCATTTTGAAGCCAGCGTTCAAAACGAGAGACTTTTGCAATGTCAGTACCAATGCCATATATCATTCCTCATCTTCCACGGGAGATTCCCGCCCATCCTCTTCTGTTGGTTTTCGCTTTACCGTAATCTTGATGCGCTTTGGCGTTTCATCCAAGGCAACAGTGCCGTTGGGCAGATTGAATAGCAGCGGAACTTCATGGGTTCCCTCAGATGAAATATTCCTGCAGTCAGCCAAAATGGTAGAAATGCGCGGCTTATAGGCCTCCAGGGCAAGAACAGGCCCGCGCAGAGACAGCAGTACCGTGTGGCCGGAACCTGTCGGCTCAAATTCAGCATGCAAGCCCGAAAGGTTTACGGGAGCGGCCTCAAAACGCTTTACCATGAGTTTGGGCGTAACCTTTGCCGTAAGCGTCACCATCGTTCCGTCCGCAAGATGCAGCAGGCGGCCGGGACTTTCTACCTGGGCAGTCAATTCCGTATCGCCTGAAATGCCGGTGAGCGAAACCATTCTTGTCTGCAGACGCGTACAGTTATTCACCATGGTACGGGGGCCGGTAACACGCACTTCAGGCGGACTGATTTCCACCGACTTTAATTCATAGCCATGGGCAGGCTCCCCGGAAAAAAGCGGATTCACCGGCACAAAGGCTGATATCTGCTCTTCAATTTTGAGGGTAATGTGCTCCGGACTCACCTTGAGTTCCATCGTATCAAAAAGCATAGCATCCTTGCTCAAAGTCAACTGAACGGGTACCAGGGCTTCTCCCTCATGGGAAATGTAGTCAAGGTCAATAAAAGCGGTAAAATCATTTTCATGCAGGGTGGAAATGTGCTCAGGCTTTCCCCTCACCGTTATGCGGACATTTTGGGGATAGGAACTTGCCGCCACCATGCCATTTTTTTCCTCAACCCGCAGGGGAACAGAAAAAGTCTTTCTGTCCAGCGTTGAAAAGAGGAAAAAAAGGTAGAGGAAGAGCGCCGCTACAAAGCAGATGACTTTTGCAAGCCAGTTTTCGCGGATTTTTTCAAAGGCTTGTCTTGCTTTCATTTATCGTATCCTCTATGGTGTATTGGTCAGGGGTGAGTTCCAGAAGGTTTTCCAGAATCTTTGTCAGTTGCTCAGTCGTCAGGTCATAGTGCAGTTTGGAATCATAGGCAAGGCTCATGGCGCCAGACTCTTCGGAAACCACGAGCACAACGGAATCAGATACTTCGCTCAATCCCAGAGCAGCCCGGTGACGGGTTCCAAAGGTCTTCTTGATGTCGTACTGTTCTGAAAGCGGCAAAAAGCATCCTGCGGAAACGACCTTGCCGTTCTGAATAAAACATGCGCCGTCATGCAGGGGCGTGTCATGTCCAAAAATCGTAACCAGCAGGGCTGAAGACAAGTCCGCATTGATTCTCGTTCCCGTGTCCAGAATGTCGTCCATTTTTGTGTGGCGCATAAAGACCGCCAGCATGCCTCTCCTTTGCTTGGAAAGGATTTCTGCCGCAATGATAACCGAATCCACGTAGGTATGGCGGGAACGGTTGCCAAAGGTAAACCATTCGCTCTGCCCAAGCTTGAGGAAAATCTTGCGGATTTCGGGCTGGAAGACGATGGCAAAACAGACGACCAGGGCAGGCGCAATCATATTCAGCACCCACCGCAACATGGACAGATCCAAAAGCAAGGCAATTGCATAGGCAAAGGCAACAATGACCGCTGCCTTGATAATCTGCAGAGCATTTGTCTTTATGACCAGTTGATACGCCTTGTAGAGGATAAAAGCCATAATGGCAATATCCAGAATCGGACGAATATAATTGTACAATGTTACGATATTGTCGAATGCACCCACGTTCCTGTCCTCGTTCCGCCCGCGCTTTAGGCAAGTCTACCCATTATACTCTATTTCCGATAAAACCGCCATAGCATCAACGGTTTCTTTTACATCATGCACACGAAGCAGGGAAGCACCATGCAAAACCGAAAGCACGTTAGCCACAAGCGTGCCGCTCATCCTGTCGTTCACATTCCGCCCCGTAATCTCACCGATAAGCGTCTTGCGGGAAAGCGCCATGAGCACAGGATAGGCTCCGCCACAGAGAGAACCGCAGCGACGGATAAGCGTAGCGTTTGCCGCCCGGTCTTTTCCAAAACCTATTCCCGGATCCAAAATGATGCGGTCAGCGGAAATGCCGCAAGCAAGCGCATAGGAAACCCGCTCCTCAAGAAAGGCATTCACTTCCCCAAAGACATCATGGTAGGCTGTGTTCTGCTGCATGGTGGAGGGAAGCCCGCGCTTGTGCATGAGTACGACCCCAATGCCCGACTGTGCCGCAAAACGCCCCAGTTCAGCGTCATCCTCCAGAGCAGACACATCGTTCAGCATATCCGCGCCTGCTTCCACCGCCGCCTGCATGACGCTTTTTTTTCGCGTATCGACAGAAATGACAATGTCGCTGTGGCGGCGGATTTCCTGAATGACAGGCACAATGCGGCGGATTTCTTCTTCCGCGTCTACGTAATCTGAACCGGGACGGGTGGATTCTCCGCCTAAGTCAATGATATCGGCACCCTCGTCAATGAGACGCAAGGCACGTTCTTCCGTTCCCCTGCTTTCCTTCCAAAAGGAATCTGGCGTAGCGTTTACAATCCCCATCACAAAGGCGGGACGGTCTGTCTTTATTGTCTTACCGGCAAGGGAAAGGGATTTCATTTTACACTCCCCTTGCAAGCAGTTTTTTTGCCGCTTCTGCAAGATCGCGGGGACTCATGTGGGCATCCTCGCAAATTTCACTTCGCGTACCCTGCGGATAGAAGACATCGGGAAATGCCTTTACAGCAACATGAGGCAAGCCATGGCTGAGGAGCAGGTTCTGTATGTACTGACCAACACCACCAGTCACCACTCCGTCTTCTGCAATCACAATGGCCTTGTATCCCTTAGCCCGCTCCACCAGCAAGTCTTCATCCAGCGGCTTTATGAACCGCAAGGAATAGATGTCTCCATAAATTTCTTCCATGGCAAGAGAGCGTACCGCCTGCACGGTCTCGCCGTAAAAACCGCCAGTCGTCACAAAGAGCAGATTTTTTTCCACGCCTTCCGCTGCCAGAGCCGGCACAAGATGCTCCGCCGGCACAAGGATTCCCCTGCCTTCTTCCACAGCAGAAGCAAAGGCTTCATTTTCGGAAGGACAGGACATTTTGGGATAGCGGATTGCCACCGGCCTTTTTGCCTCCACAGCCCATGCAAGGCAAAGTTCCAGGTCTCTTGCCGTAGCAGGCGCAAGCAGAGTCAGATTGGGCACCGGACGAAGCAGGGCAATATCAAAAAGCCCCTGATGAGTCTCACCGTCATTGGGCACCACACCCGCACGGTCAAGGCAGAGCACCACACCACGGGAAGACAAGGTTACGTCGTGAATAATCTGGTCAACTGCCCGCTGCAGGAAGGTGGAATAAATGGCCACCACGGGAACCATGCCGCCCGCCGCCAGTCCACCCGCAAAGGTAACGGCATGTTCTTCGGCGATACCCACATCAAAAAAACGGTCGGGATAGCGGCGGGAAAAAGCATCCAGTCCCGTTCCCTTTGCCATTGCGGCCGTAATCGCCACGATATGCTGATTTTTTTCCGCCAGGGCAATCAGATAGCGGCTGAAACATTCGGTAAAACTCAGCGTATCAAATTTTTCAAAGGTGCCGTCTGAAATCTGAAAGGGACCAATGCCATGGAAGGTGGCGGGATCGTTTTCCGCAGGAGAGTAGCCCTTGCCTTTTATCGTGCGCACATGAACAACCACCGGCTTGGGAAGATTCCGTACCCGCAGGAAGACCTCTTCCAGTTCCGTAATATTGTGACCGTCCAGGGGACCTACATATTCAAAGCCCAAGTCAGAAAAAAAGTTATTGGAAAGCAAGAAACCTTTCAGTGCCCGCTTAAAGCGACTGATGAATTTTCCCAGATGCCGCTCAGAATTGGGAATTGCATCAACCACATGGTCAATGCGCGTGCGGAAGGACTGGTAGGTGCTCGTCATGGTAAGGCGACTCAGATAGCGGGAAAGGGAGCCGTTGTTGGGGCTGATGGACATCTGATTGTCATTCAGCACCACAATCAGATTTTTGGAAAGCTGACCTGCATGGCACAAAGCCTCAAAAGCCATGCCGCCAGTAAGGGCACCGTCACCGATAACTGCCACCACCTTGCCATTTTTATGCCGCAGATTCCATGCCATGAGCAGGCCCAGAGCCTGAGAGACGGAGGCAGAGGAATGTCCGTTATCAAAAAAATCATGGGGACTTTCCTGAGTGCGGGTAAAACCGGAGATGCCGCCATGTTTTCTAAGTGTGCCAAACTGCTGGTAGCGCCCAGTAAGCAATTTATGGGTATAGCACTGATGGCTGACATCAAAAACAATGGCATCCTCCGGGCTGGAGAATACACGATGCAGGGCAATGGTCAGTTCCACCACGCCAAGATTGCTTGCAAGATGACCGCCATTTTCTGCAACGGTATGAAGAATTTTCCTTCTGATTTCCTCAGAAAGTTCGGCAAGCTGAGACTCTGGTATCTGTTTTAAATCTTTTGGCGAATGAATAGAAGAAAGAACCGTAGTATCACCCTCCGAAAAAAAAGACCGCGCAGTACAATTACTCTCGCGGTCTTTCAAAATATGCTTTGTACGCTCGTAAGAGTGTTAGCGGCTCTTATGACGATTGCGTCTAAGCATCTTCTTTCGCTTGTGCGTGGCCATCTTCTGGCGCTTTCTTTTCTTTCCACAGGGCACGACGGGCACTCCTTAGTAAAAAATGTGTATTTATTATATCAATTAACGCACTTTCGTCAAGTGACATCATTGAATCCACTATTGTTTTTCGATTCTATACTGAACTTTTTCGTTGAACAACTGGCTTGCCGCAAGGGAGACCACTTTTCCGTCATTTGCCTCGATAGAGGGGTCTTCAATCTTGGACATCTGGAATGCACGGCGGCTTGCGGCTACCGTAATTTCATACACGTTGCCAGAAAATTTAACCAATGCTTCAAGGGGGAAAATCATTCAAATCACCTCGTATATTCTGATATTATATATGAAAAGATTACGCTCTGTCAAATGGGAAAGCCAGATTTTTTCCACTTTTGTAAAAGTTGGCTTTATGGTAGACTAAGGCATGAGCCGCAATTCCTCTTGCCAGGCACTTGTCCTCGCCACCCGTCTTCAGGGAGAAAACAACCGCTCCGTCACCCTGCTGACCCCAGAGGAGGGGCTTATCTATGCAACACTCTTTGGCGGCCCTAAAAGCAAGCTGCGCTCCTTGGTCAGTCCCTTTAACCGGGGAAAAATCTGGCTCTACAGCGATGAGGCAAAGCAGACCCGCAAAATCACTGACTTTGACGTGTCTCACTATCACCTTTCCTTTCGGGAAAACCTTTTTAAGACCTGGGCGGCATCCCTTGCGGCAGAAATCGTCAGCAAGACAAAATGCGCCGGCTCCCCCGCCCCCTGCTGGACGCTGGTCAACGGGCTTTTTGACGGCATGGAACTGACCGATGAACATGCCAGCCGTCTGGGGCTGATTCGGTTTTTGTGGCGCTATCTGGGAGTATTGGGGATTCGCCCCCAGACCAGAACCTGTCTCGGCTGTGGAAAATCATTTTTAAGCGGCAGTCTGACGGAAAAATCCTATCAGGCGGCCTATGAAGTCAGCGAAAACGGCTTTATCTGTGATGAATGTAGCGAAATTCTTTCGCGTCCTTTTGTGCTGGGAAGGAAGGCACTCACCTATCTGGAAGCCGTGAGCGATTTATCCCCCCGCGACGTGAGGGCAATTCCCGTAGACGCGGAAACAATGACAGAAATGAAGGAACTCTGCTTTTACCTGATTGAGAACGCCTGTGGCTCAAAGTTACAGTCTCTGGAATCGGGCATGGGAATACTCTAGGCTTGGAAGAAAAAAAGGTGCGGAAAAAAAGAAACCTTACCAAGGTTGCGTTTTTTCTGCGTTTTTTAAAGTAGCGTATTAGCAAAAAATGGGTTATAATGACAGGTGATTATGAGAGCAACCGATATCATTATGAAGAAACGCGGAACGAGAGGAAGCAGCGAGAGCACTACCCTGAGCCGCGAAGAAATTACCTTCCTCATCAAAGGCTATGTTTCAGGCGAGATTCCCGACTATCAGATTTCATCATGGCTCATGGCAGTCTATTTTAACGGCATGACCTTTGAGGAAACAGGAGTGCTGACAGACTGCATGCTGCATTCTGGAGACGTAATTGCACTGCATGGAAAGGACGGCCTTACCGGTCCATTTATCGACAAGCATTCCACTGGCGGTGTAGGCGACAAGATTTCCCTGCCCCTTGCCCCCATCGTAGCCTCCTGCGGCATACAGGATCCCATGATGAGCGGCCGTGCTTTAGGACACACAGGCGGTACGCTGGACAAGCTGGAATCAATTACCGGCTACAACGTAAACCTCACGCCAGACCAGTTCAGGAAAATCATGGCGGAAAACGGCTTTGCCATGATGGGGCAGACCCCCGCAATTGCCCCTGCCGACAAAAAAATGTACGCCCTGCGGGATGTAACCGGCACCGTGGAATCAGTTCCCCTGATTACCGCTTCCATCCTTTCCAAAAAAGTGGCAGAAGGAGCGGACGGTCTGGTATTTGACGTAAAGTGCGGTTCAGGCGCATTTATGAAGACCCTGGAAGATGCGGAAGCCCTTGCCACCAGCCTTGTAAAAACCGCCGCCGCCATGGGAAAGAAGGCCAGTGCCCTCATTACAAACATGAACACTCCCCTTGGCGTAATGGTAGGAAATTTTCTTGAGATTGAAGAGACCATTTTGTGCCTGCAGGGAAAAGGTCCAGCCGATGTAATGGAACTGACCTATGCGCTGGGAGCCCAAATGCTCATGCTGGGAGGAAAGGCAAAAGACAGGACAGACGGCATTGCCCAATGCAAAAAAGCCCTTGAAAGCGGTGAAGCATTGCGCCGCTTCCTTAAAAACGTGGAGCAGCAGGGAGGAAATCCCGATCTACTGCTTTCTGAAGTGGGAAAGCGACGCTCAAAATTCCACACGCAGATTACAGCAGAAAAAGACGGCTATCTGCACCTTGACGCATATAAGACTGGACTTGCCGGCGTATACCTTGGCGTAGGACGCAACAAGACAAGCGAAGCCGTTTGCCCTGACGCCGGATGTGTCCTTCACAAAAAAACGGGCGACAAAGTGGCAAGGGGAGATGTGATTCTAGACCTTTATGGCAAGGACGAAGCCTGTCTCGCTCCTGCAAGCAAGCTACTCAAAGAAGAAGCGATTTTCTATTCAGATGATGCGCCTGCAAAAGAACCGCTCATCTACAAGGAAATCCTCTGATGAAAGTCTGGAACAAAAAGCCTGTCACTCGTGAGCAGACCAAGGAACTGCATGACAAATATGGCGTAGATGCGCTCACTGCGTCCATTCTGATTCGCCGCGGCATAAACTCAGGAGAAGACATACAGTATTTTCTGGAAGACGACAAACGCTTTCTGCACAATCCCTTTCTCTTTGCAAACATGGAGGATGCGGTAGACCGTATTCTGCAGGCGCGGGACGAAGGCGAAAAAGTGCTTATCTTTGGCGACCGTGACGTAGACGGAGTGACCAGTACAACCGTACTCTACGACTCCTTTACTTCGCTGGGAATCGACACCCAATGGAAACTGCCAGGAGGAAACGATGCCTATGGATTGAACAAAGCCGCCATTGATGCCTTTGCCGCTGACTACGGAACGCTGATTGTTACGGTTGACTGCGGCATTTCCAATATCGAAGAAATTGCCTACGCCTCTTCTCTGGGCATTGACGTTATTGTGCTTGACCACCACAATCCGCCGGAAAGTCTTCCCTCGCCAGCCATCATTGTGGACGCAAAATGCCAGGATGCGGGCTATCCCTTTCCTGACATTTCAGGTTGCGCCGTTGCCTTTAAGACAGCCAGTGCATTGCGTTTTGCCCAGAGCGAACTCTACAAGCAGGAAATCTGCCTGCTTACGGTGCGCCCGGTAAACGAAGCTTATACGATTAGCTGCATGAAAGTGCAGAACCTCGTGCAAAAGGCTGAGTTGGAAGAAACGATTATTCCCGGTACTATTCCCATCAGCAAAACCCGCCTGGTGGATTTTTTGCGGGGACAGCAGATTTTTGTGTGGGACGGGGCACAGACTGAGCGCATGCTGGCGGACATATTCGGAAAAGGCGTTGCCTTTAACCTCATGGACATTCGGCCAGAAATCGCAAAACTCATTCCGTCAGTGGCAAAGCTTTCTCTCGTGCGGCTAAAAACCCTTTCCAAAATCGCCCGCTATAATCCTGCCAAGGCAAGCGAAATTGAAGGATTTTACAATATTTTTGTCACCTACATGAACAGGCAGCTGGCTTCTCAGTTTCCGCAAAACGCCCTGGCAGAAGAAAAGGAATTGCAGTTGGTCGCCCTTGCAGCCCTTGCAGATGTAATGCCTCTCAAAAACGAAAATCGTATTTTCCTCCACCATGGGCTTGCCTCCATCAACGGGGGAAAAGTCCGCCCGGGGCTTTTGGAACTTCTCTCTCATCAGGGCATGCTGGGTAAGCGCATTACCAGCACCGATTTGTCATGGTCAGTCGTGCCAGTATTGAATGCCGCAGGAAGACTAGGACAGCCTGAACTGGCAGCGGAATTATTTATGGAAGAAAACGCCGCCCGCAGAGATGCCCTTGCCGCTCAAATCGTAGAACTGAACAATCAGAGAAAGCAATTGGGTGCAGAAGCCTTTGGCTATGCCATGGAAAATGCGGAAAAAAGCCTTTCCAAACATGCGGGAAAACTCTGCGTTGTGATTGACGAGCGCATTCACCGGGGCATATCGGGTCTGGTGGCAGGAAAACTGTGCAGTCAATACAATGTGCCTGCCCTTGTGGCAACCGTGGTAGACGACACCGTTATCGGCTCCATGCGCAGCTGCCGCGGCTATGACGTAACAAAATTCCTGAACAAAATGGACGAACTCTTCTTAAACCACGGCGGACACAATTCCGCGGCAGGATTCAGTCTCAAAAAAGAAAGGCTTGGAGACTTCACCCACGAACTGGAATTGCTGGCTCCAACCATTGAACTTCAGCCCGACACAAGCGAATCCATTGACGTAGATGCGGAACTTCCCCCGCCCTACCTAAAGCCTGACGTACTGAATATCGTAGATACTTTTGAACCCTATGGCGAAGAAAACCGGCCGCTTACCTTTATGTCTCAGTCGCTTAAAATTGCCGACGCTCAATTGATGGGCAAAAGCGAACGCATGCACTTGAAACTCACTCTGGACGCGGGAGACCACAAATGGCCGGCACTCTTCTGGGGCGAAGGCGAACGTTTAGGGCGGGATTTTGTCAAAGGCGATTATGTGGACGTGCTCTACGAAATCAACCGCAATCTCTTTAATGGCGTGGAAACACCCCAGATGATTCTAAAGGACGTGCGGAAAAGTCAGTGCTAGAAAAATCTCTGCCAAAGCAGAAAAAAGTGCGTTTACAAATTTCAATTTTTTGCTATAATCAGTGCCGCTATGAAAGGATTTTTTGCACTCGCTTTTTTCTTCTGCATGGTGCTGGGCCTCAACGCTGAAATCGGCCGCTGGCAGACAAAGGACTACGCTTTAAGCATTCAGTATAACAAGACCCTACAGCCCGGAGACGCAGTTTTTGCCCGCCTCATCTTAAAGCCACGGGTAAAAAAAATTCGGAAACTCACTGGCACTTCCACCGGCAGCCTGCAACTTTTTACCAGACCTGCTGACGGAAGCGAAGCAAAATCCATCGGAAAGGCCGACCTCTATATCATCAACAAAAGCACAGACGCAAAAGTTCTTGCAAAAAACGATGTGCTGCTGGCAGGCATTCCCCTTTCGTCCTACTGCAAGACTGGCGACTACGAACTTAAAGTGATTTTCTCTGCATTCGGACAGCCTGAATATGAATTTTCAGTGCCTGTCACGGTAATAGAAAAAGAATTTGTCTCAGAAACAATTCCCCTCAATGCCTCCAACACAGCAATCAAAACAAATACTTCCAACACAAGGGTAAAGCAAATCAACCGGCTGAATGCCATTCTGGAAGCAAACAATATGAATCATGTCTTTACTGACGCGGCATTCACTCCGCCAAATCCCGCTACGCGCCGCACCTCTTTTTTTGCTGACCGACGGATATACGCCTACAGCAACGGAAAATCTTCCACAAGCCTGCACTACGGCATTGACTACGGCATTCCAACAGGAAGTAAAGTGTGCTCCTGCGCTCCGGGAAAAGTCGTAATGGCAGAAGACCGCATTTCCACTGGCTGGAGCATCTGCATTGAACACCTTCCGGGACTCTATAGCCTCTACTATCACATGAGCGAACTGAAAGTGGCGGAAGGACAGATGGTAAAGCAGGGAGACTTAATCGGACTTTCTGGAGCCACTGGTCTTGCAACAGGTCCTCACCTGCACTGGGAAATCCGCCTGCACATGGCGGCCGTAAGTCCTGACTTCTTTACAGGCGACTTTACCTTTGCAGACACTCAGGAAAGCAAAACCTACCGCTAAGATTACAGACTTTCCATACCTACATTGAGCCGCAAATCATCCTGATACCAGTCAATAATCAGAGAAAAGAGGGTATCCTTGTAGCCGGGGCACTGGGCAAGGATTTTCCAAACGGAACCGGTTACCAGTTCATTTTGCGGCACTTCATCCAGCGCAACCCAGGAATTTTTGTAGAGGATAAAAAATGATGTGGCAGCGGTAAGTTTTTCGCCGCTCTCACTGTCATAGGACTGAGCCTTGATTTTTAGCTGGCGGCCGACATTTTTCAATTCATCAAAATTAATCGTAATGTCGTCCTTTCCTATGGCAAAACTCTGCCACACGACATAGGGACCCGCCGCCACTTTTACACGATAGCGGCCAGGCTTTACGAAGACTTTTTTTGCCGCATACTTTTTGGGCGCATTCTGTACCGCCTGTCTTTTACTGTCTGATTCGGTTTTTGAAAAAATGCGGCGGCTGTTGGGCACTTCCGGGATATGCTTTCCGTCATCCACAAAGAAAAATGCCCGGGCCGGCAGGTCGCTGTTGACGCTAGCCGTGGCGGGGAGCGTCATGGTCACCGTCACAGCGGAATACCAGTGCCTGAGCAGGGTCGCATAAAAATAACTTTCCTTCCACGCATACCAGGAGCCAGCCACAAGCAGCACTACCCCCGCAAGAGCAAGAAAGACATTACGCAGGGTCTGCTTTTTCTGGCTAAAGACCGGCACCGCAAACTGCCGCTTTGTCAGCACGCACTGGGCAAGGGCAAGGCGAATGGCATGAGTGTCAAAGCGGGAAAGATATTTTTTTACAATGGCAATAATGGGGTCAACAGTCTGATAGCGATGGTCTGGATTCGCCTTGAGCATTTTGTGAATCATGGCACAAATGGGTCGGGGAATAGAACGGTCAATTTTACGGGGATCAACATAGCGTCCTTTTTTTATATCCGCCAGATTCTCCGCAGACAGTTTGGAGCCAAAGGGCTTTGTGCCCGTCATCATCTCATAGAGCATGACACCCATGGAATAAATGTCCGCCCGCTTGTCTACTGAGCGGGAATCTGAAATCTGTTCAGGAGACATATAGGCGGGCGTGCCCAAGGTAACCCCTGTTTTGGTCAAGGTATCGTCAGTGGTATCATTTTCACTGTCACCGCGCAGGTCATCGCCCTTCTCACTCGATGCAATGCCAAAGTCAGCCAGTTTTACCTCGGCGCGGCGGGAGATTAAAATGTTTGCGGGCTTGATGTCACGATGGACAATTCCCTTGGCGTGGGCATATTTTAGCGCATAGCAGGCATCCAAAAACACGAGCAGTGACACTTCCGTTCCCAAAGCGACTTGTTTTTCTATAACATCGCCCAAGTTCATGCCGTCCACATATTCTTCAACAATAAAATGCGCATTGTCTTCAATAAAGTAATCATACAAATGGACAATATACGGACTCTGCAAGTCCAAAAGTATCTGCGCTTCCCGTTTAAAGCGTTCCCGCACTGTGGGATTACGGCGGATAATCAGTTTTTTAAGGATAACCAAACGCTTTAGCGTAGGATGCACGGCCTTGTAGACTGCCCCCATGCCGCCTTCGGCCACAAGCCCCATGATGCGATATTTTCCAATACAGACTGGCTTTCCTTCTGTCATACCTACCTCAAGCGTATCATATCTGTCTCTGGATTAAAAGCCCTTTCCGTCTGGACTACCGCCACCTGCTCATGCAAGGGATTATGAATCTGTATGAGTTTTCCCTGCTGGCGAAGGGCATACACTTCCCGCACTGGTCTGTGACCCGAAATCCAAACCGCTTTTTCCGCGTCTTCCTTTCCCAAGAGTTCAATAAGATTTTCCTGAACGCTCCCCTCATCCGCCTCATCATTGGCCGTCCAGGTGAGTCCCTGTATAAGGTCAGGATTTTTATCGCAGGAAATCATTTTTTCCCTCGGATAGGCGTGTTTTGGCTCTGCATGACTCAGCACGCAATGGGGAAAAACCGCACACAAGGGTAAGGCATGCTCCCACAGGCTTATCACATGCAAGAGTGCGTCTCCATAATGGCTGGCCATAAAATCGTAGACCATATTGCCTTCATCGGCAAATTTGCGGAAAGGAAAGTTGCCCCCACCGCCCTCATTCAGAATGTTTTCGTGATTTCCTTTGAGAAAATGAAAGTAGTCCGGAAAGGCATTCTTTACCCGCAGAACCATCTGAAACAAGGTCAGGTTTTCCTTCATCTCAGCAATCATTGCTTCACTTTCGTCATTTCCACGCAGATATTCTTCCCAGGCTGAAATCCAGCGCATCATTCCCCGCTTTTCAGAATGAAACAAATCTCCCAGGCAGACAAGGCGCAAAGTTCCCCGGGACAGCCCGTCCAGCACCCTTCCTTCTAAAGGAAGAGCAAGCTGCCACAAGGGTCTTTCAAGCAGATGCAGAAAAAAATCACAGCGGGCATGCAAGTCTGGCACCACAATCAGCGGGAGGGGGGACAGGGCAGTAAAATCCAAGAGGCCACCGCCCTTTTCCCCATCATCCGTCTTTTGCGGAGGACGATAGGAAGATGACTCGTGCTCCAGCACCGTAATGGCTTCATCGGTAAGCACCAGTAACCCATCGTGTTCTGGAAGAGACTGAGCCGCATAGATTTTTTTTAAGTCTGAAAGCAAATCGGTCATCGCGCTATGCTTGTCCAAGGCATGTATAGGGCATCAACTCATAACCAGACTGGCAGTGCCGACAGTTATCTTGTCACCCGCGTTCAGCTTGATGTATTTATCATCAGGGATGCGCCTGCCGTTTAAGAAGGTTCCGTTTGTGCTGCCATCATCCCGCAAAAAATAAGCATCGCGGATTTTCTGAATGACCGCATGATGGCGGCTCACCAGTTTATTGTCCACCACCACATCACAGGACGATTCCCGACCGATGGTAATTTTTGCCGCCAGCGTGATTTTCTGCTTATTAAATATCAGATAGGAAACCTGGCTTCCTTCGGCAATTTTTTCCAGATGCTGTCCAAGTACGCTTGAAGAAATAATCGTCGTATCTTTCATGCTCCCTCCTGGAGATTCTAGAAATTTTCCAGCTCCTGCAAATCAAGCAGATTCAGGCTGGAGGCAAATATTTTAGCACAACTTATCTCATAGTCTGCCCATTTTGAAGGTGTATGGGATTTAAAAAAGAGCACGCCACCCTTTGGCGCATCGGCATTACCGATAAGGCAATGCAAGGCCGAGCAGATTTTCCGCTGATGCATGGCAAGAGCAAAATCACCATTATCTTCAGGAATTTCATTGGGAAAATCAAGGCAGAGAAAACCGTCCGTCATCAGTTTTTTCATGCTGTCAGACCGCATGTAGGCTGCTTCTTCATATTCGCTGCGGTCAATACCCACGTAAAAGATACGGTGCATATCTTCACCCGCATATACCGCAATACCGTCCGCCGCATAGGTTCCCAGCATGTGACGCATTATGTTCATAATGGCACCGTGAGGGTCTTCCCCCAGTTGCTGCAGATAGGTGGAAACAAATTTCAATTCCTGAATCTCGCGTCCTTCAGTTTTCTTGCCTTCATTCTTTGCCGTCTGAGCGTCAGCATAAGCCTGTGCATGCAAATCATCCCGAAAGAAAACATAACGGTCTCGTCCCTTATCCTTTGCACGGTAGAGACAGAAATCAGCCTTACGGAAAAGTTCATCATATGACGTTCCGTTTGTTGGACACACTGCCGCACCAATTGAACAGGTCAAGTTTACGCCTTCAAAATTCCCCTTAAACTCTTTCTTTATATGTACCAAAATGGCACGAAGCATGCCGCGCAAGACCTGCACATTGTCTACGTTATTCAAGAGCAGCATGAACTCATCGCCGCCAAAGCGTCCTACCACACCATCGCCACCCACGACATCTTTAATAATGGCAGCGGCACGAGCAAGCACCCGGTCACCCGCCAAATGTCCGTACTGGTCGTTCACTGGCTTAAAGTGGTCAAGGTCTACGATAACCAGTGCAAAAGAGTCCGTCAGTTTTGCCTTAAAACGCTGCTCAATGTATGCCGTTATCGTCTTTTTGTTGTAGACTTGGGTAAGCGCATCCAGCTGCAATTCGTCCATCAGGTTGTGGGCATGGTGAATCTGCTTGACTTCCTCATCGGTCAAAATATGCCCCAGCATGTAGGTTTCTGGATTTCCCTTATGCAGACCTTCATGGCGGGTTCCCACAAAGCGCAGTTTTTCCGTTACCGAGCCACCAGTACGAAGAGAACTGTTCATCTTAATCGTGAAATTGGAGGGAAAGAGGCCGATGTCATTTTCCAGCATCTCCAAGGCAGAAATATCTGTCTCAGGAAGCAAATGCTCGCTTATGACTAGGTTCTTCCAGTCCGCAAATTTCATCTCATAGATTGTCGTTTCCAGCCCCTGGCTGTAATGATTGATTTTAAAGATACCGTCTGACTTTCTGTAGGAAAAAAGATAGGTGTTTGTAAGCCCCAGTGCCGTACGAATCATGCCGTTTTCTTCCGCGGCAAGACGGGCAAACTCAATCGCTTCGTAAATGTCAAAGAGCCGGATACGCGCCGCATACTTTCCCTTTACGTTGCGCACCGTCACAAAGTTATAGCAATAGTCTCCTGTATTCCTGAGCAGATGAAAAATCTCTGAACGATTGTCGCTCTTATCATAGGTGCCGTTTACCAAGTCTATAAATTTCTGACGCTCATCTGGATGGACAAAATCAACAATATGCTCACATTGAAAATCAAAATAAGTGAAGAAATCTTTTGTGGTTTCTTCTTCTACGATATGGAGATTTTTATCCAAAAGGGCACTACGATTTTTTACAGTAAGTGTCATATTATAGAGTATAATGCATATGTAGGAAAAAAACAAAGATTTTTTTATTTTTCTTCTTTTTTTTCAATATTATTTTAATAAAAAAAACTCCAGCCCCTTGCAAGAGACTGGAGTCTGCTAGTAAGCAGCAATGAAACTATGCGTTTTTCGCAGCGGCGCGGCGGTCGTTGTGGCGCATCTTCAAGATAACACCTTCAACCACCAGGAAGACTGCAAGCACTGCCATGCTGAGTGCAAAAATCAACTGGAACCAGTTGCCCCAGTGGAAAGCACCAGCGGCACCAGCGACCATGGCAGAAATCTTTACGATAACCGTGCGCAACAACTGAGTAAGCGTTGCAACCAGCATGAATGCTGACGGGAAAATAAACATCCTATTGTTCTTTCCAATATCACTTATCCATGCCGCAACAGCCATCAATGCAATGCCTGCCAAAAGCTGGTTTGCAGAACCAAAGAGACCCCAAATCTGGCTCAGGCTCAATCCACCCAGAACACAACCGACAACAACCATCAGCAGCGTGCCGAAGAGAGGATGTGCCAGAAGTTTGCGGACACCAGAAGCGTCCTTGTATGTCTTTTCCTCATCCTTCAAAAAGAGTTCGCTAAACATAAAGCGAGAAAGACGTGTAGCAGAGTCAAGAGAAGTCAGTGCAAAGACAGAAACTGCCAGCGTAAGCAGGGCATAGATTGCGTTATTTTTGTCTGCAAAGCCGAACATTTTTGCGATGCCAGAAGCAAATGCTACCGGCGGCGCACCCTTGAAGGCTCCGTCAACAATGTATTCCTTGGAAACCATACCAACGGCAACCAGAGAAATAATGCCCAGGGCTGATTCAATCAGCATGGAACCGTAACCGATTGCCTTTGCATGCTTTTCGTTATCAAGCTGCTTTGAAGTCGTACCGGTTGCAATCAATGAGTGAAAACCAGAACAGGCACCACAGGCAACCGTGATAAAAAGCGCCGGGAACAGGGGGCCGATTTTTGTGCTCCATCCGGTAAATGCAGGAAGATGGAATTCAGCGTTTCCCGTAACGGCACTCACCACAATACCAACCAGAGCCAAAGCCATCATACCGTAAAGAAGGAATGAAGACAAATAGTCACGGGGCTGGAGCAAAATCCAAACCGGCACAAGCGAAGCGATTGCAATATATGCACCGATAAAGATAATCCATGCCGTGCGGCTCATGGCAAGACCAAAGTTCAGGCCAAGCACAACGGCAAGAACAATGCCAACCAAACCGATAATGGTGGCAGGCAGGGTCTTTACGCCGCATCGGTTGGTCAAAATGCCATACACGACAGCCAGAATGATAAAGAGAACGGAAATCATTGCCGTTGTCTGGCTTCCAGTGGGGTTCTTGACGATACCAAATGCGCCGTCAGCAGTAAAGAATGTGCCGGCAACGACGTTTACGAAGGAAGCGATAACCAGAATCAGAACAAGCAAAGCAAAAATGATAAAGAGTTTCTTTGCGCGGGGGCTGATAGAAGCCTTGATGATTTCACCGACAGACTTACCTTCATTGCGGGCAGAAGCAAAGAGAGAGCCAAAGTCCTGCAGGCCGCCAAAGAAAATGCCGCCGATAACACACCACAGAAAAACCGGTACCCAGCCGAATACCGCAGCCTGAATCGGGCCGTTAATAGGACCTGCACCAGCGATTGATGAAAAGTGATGCCCCATCAAGACTGCCGGTTTTGCAGTAACATAGTCCACTCCGTCTGCAAATTCCTCAGCAGGCGTCTTTTTGCCGGGATCAATTCCCCATTGCTTTGCCAGCCAGGAGCCATAGAAAACATAGCCGATGAAAAGCAGAGCGATTGCAGCAAGAATGATTAATAATGCTGTCATCTGTTTTCCTCCTTAAAGAAAACGTTTTTTTATAGATTGCCAATGAGTTTCTGCAAGTCCTTGCCAAAGCGGTTGTATGCCAGCCGACCCGTAGAAGTCTCATAGGCCAATGCCCTAAAATTGCTCCAGCCGTAGAGGCTGAATTTATATGATTTGGAATGTTTTGTTTTTTTTATTTTGCCAAAGACATCATCATCAATCTTGTCCGCAAGAACAATCAGCGTTACATCGGAATTGCGGTGCCCCATGTAGGGCTTTACGCGTGAAAGACCCTCTCCCCATGCCGCCTCATCCAGTTCCCCAAGTCGGTCACTGGTAAGCAGGGATTCTTCGGCAAAAAATACGTATTCGTTGGAATCTATGTCTGCAATGTGGGCAGATTTTACAAGAAAGTACTGCTGGCCGTGAGCATGAAATTCTGCCTCAGCGGCAAAAGGAGCACGCACGCCATCAGTCTTGATGGTATAGTATCGCTCAAAGGAATGAAGTAATTTTTGTAAGGCACCGTCACCTTTCATAACACTTCATTTTATGCAGTATTTATAAAGTGGTCAAGTGCATAAGGAAAAGTCTCATGGCAAACGCATTATAATCCATTCACAAGTAAGACAAAAAGGGCACAGGCGAATGAGTTCCAACAAAAACAGACTACCGCCTGAAGTTCCGCCTGCGGAAGCTTCCGAACCCGTC
>CAKZZO010000141.1 GCA_937885175.1 uncultured Treponema sp.
TGAAACTCTGCAGAAGCGTTGCTTCTGCGCTTTTCAGCGCACGTCCGTGTGCGCTACAGGTTTGGAGGTTTGTGCGGAATGAAGAAAGCGATAAGTGTAATAGGGTGCTTGCTGTGTGTGATGACACTGTTTGCGGTGGAAATTCCGGCTTTGACTGCTCCGATTATGGATACGGCGGGAGTAGTGGACGGGGAAACAGAGACGGCCCTCAACCAATATCTGATGGCGGTGAGTGAACAGACAGGCGTACAGCTAGCGGTGCTTACCGTGCCCAGCCTGCATGGCGAATCAATAGAAGGCTTTAGTATGGCGGTGGCAGAAAAATGGCAGCTTGGTCAAAAGAAAGATGACAATGGCATTCTGCTTACGGTTGCCATGGAAGAACATGCCCTGCGCATTGAAGTAGGCTATGGTTTGGAAGGAAAACTTACAGATACAAAGTGTGGTCTTATCATCAGAAACAGCATCACGCCCCAGTTTAAGGACGGTGATTACACTCAGGGCATTGTAAACGGTGTACTGCACATTGTGCATGTGGCAACCGATGGCGTGGCAATTGATACGAATTTGCAGAGTGATGACGGCGAGACAGATACGAATCTTGCCGACCTTCTGGCAGTTGCCTGGTTTATCTTTATTGTATTGATGATGATTACAACGCAGTCTGGACTGGGACCGTTGGGACTGTACTGGTGGATAAGTCTGTTGACGGGCACTCCCTTTGTGCGCCGCTATCCCAAGCGGTCTGGCTCTTTTACGGTTGGCGGATTTCACGGCGGTTTTGGCGGCGGCAGTTCCCATGGCGGTTTCCACGGTGGTGGCGGCAGTTTTGGTGGCGGCGGTGCCAGCGGACGGTGGTAGGGGGTATTCAAACCGCCCTCCTTGGCGGTTTGAAACCCGACAGCAGCGAACTGCTGTCACGCTTTTCAGCGCACGTCCGTGTGCGCTCCAGGGCAAACGCATTATAATCCATTCACCAGTAAGACAAAAAGGGCACAGGTAA
>CAKZZO010000142.1 GCA_937885175.1 uncultured Treponema sp.
TAACAGAAGGTTGGAAACCTTTTTTAGTGGGGAATTATATTTTACTGCTTGCCTTGAATTTCCGTCAAAATAGTTGTTGTAGACATGCACTGTCATAGTACGAATACGCGGATGGCGAGAGTCAGAGTGGTCAAACCAGTTGTGGTGGTAGGTAATCCAGTTTTCACCAGACTCAGACTTCATACCACAGAGAGACATTTTTCCAGAATCCCAGAAATGGTTGTAAGAAATCGTTACATGGTTGGAGTCGTCCTTCAAGTCCATTGAGCCGTCGCCCTTGGCCTGGTCTGCATCACTACCTGCGTCACCGTAGAAAAAGTCACAGTTGTGAACCCAAACGTAACTATCAGCTTTAAGAGAAACACCGTCGCCATCTTTTCCACCACCCCATTTGATAAGACCAAGGTTTGAGATTTCAACTGCCTCACTCTGGAATGCGGCCACACCAGCACCAATCAAACTCGCATCATGTCCAACACCTTCAATCGTCACATTAGAAGCACCTTTCACACCAAGGGCATAGGCAGAACTCATGTCGGAGCATGAAAGATCCTTGCTCTCTGCCTTCACTGCACCAACAATGCGAATATCAATAGGTGTCGTGCCCGTATTCTTGGTCTTTATCGCCTGCGTGATGTCCTGAATTCCTGTATATGACTTTCCGCCGATTGTGGCAGTTAAAGTCTTCTTGTTTCCCTGTGTGAGGTAGATGACTATTGCGTTGTCCTTGAGGGTACCGTCAGCCTTGTATGCGCCAGGTGTCGTTGTTGCTTCTGGAGCGAATGCAAATCCGCTTCTATCGTGGTCTACAACAGTCATTGTTGCCGTTGAATATGCACTTGTAGTATCGCCGCTCACCGCAGCAACTTTCATCGTGTGACTGCCTTTCGCAAGACCAAGCGCATCAGCACGGACAACCTTTGAGAGGGTCTTTTTTGTCCATGTCACTTGCAGGTTTTCGTCTTCGCTCTGTTCATAGTATGTGTATGTGTCATAGTAACGGATAAGGGGCTCGTCAAGTTCCTTGTCATCAATCAGCACTTTATAAGTGGCATCTTCCACCTGTTTAAAGATGACATAGGCAGAATTTAACCAGCCAGAAGACTCAACAATTTCCACCGTAGCGTTTGAAACATCTGCGGCAGCGGGTGCTTCCTGTGTACCTGTGGCATCTTGACCACCTGGCGTAACAGTGTTGTCGTCCTGTGTCTGCGAAGGTGTTTCACTATATGGCGTAATTTGCTTTGCCGTGAATTCACCTGTTTTGTCAACAGTAACAGCCACCGTCGCCGTATGATTTGCAGAATCCCTTACCGTAATGACTGCATTTCCTTCGCCAACAGAGGTGATATTAACCCTATCATCAGAAAGCTCTGCCTTTGCAACCTTCTCATTGTTTGATACTACCGATGCGGGTGCAAGGTTAAGCTGAGTAGCCGTAGCAGAAACTTCCTGCGGAGTAAATGTACTGATAACTTCACCTTTTTCATCCTTTGTTACTTTTGTACCATCCTCTTTTGTTTCAGTCGTGGTAGTGGACTTGTTTCCTTCGCTATCTGTTATTGTCGTTGTCGTCGTGGTAGTTCCGTTTTCGTTCGTTGTTGTTACCGCAGTAGAAGTACTTGTCTCGTTACCCGAAGCATCTTTCACAACCGTCGTTACCGTGTTTCCGTCGGCACTTGTCGTAACAACTGTTGTCGTTCCACCAGTTTTCGTTGTTGTTGCCGTAGTAGAACCGTCAGCATTTGTTACGGTCACGGTTGTTGAGCCGTCTGCATTTGTTACTGTTGTTGACTGCTCTTGCGGCGGAGTATCATCAACTTCAGCATCGCTTGAGCAGCCAATACCCCCCCCCATCACAAAAAACACTGTGAACAAAATGCACAGCATTGTTTTTAGCATGTTTTTTTTCATCAGTTCCCCCTTTTTGAAACTAAAAGAAAATAAATTTTCGTTATTGCATCAAGTATCAGCCTTTTGAAAAAAAATGTTCATTGTAATTTTTGCATTTTTCCGTCATTATTGAAATAAACTGATTTGTAGAAATATGGTTCGGTTTTGTGCAAAAAGGACAGTCCGGCATTTTGGGAAATTCTAGCGAACTTCCATGAGTTTTTCGACAGGACAGTTTACGGCTTTTGCAAGCGTAAGTACCATTTGGAAGAAAAAAATGCTCCCCGTTACCGAGGAGCATTCCTACATCAAGTAGTCATCATCTGCGTGAATTCCGCCTTAGTAGTCCATTCCCATGCCGGGGTTTGGTGCGGCGGCAGGTGCAGGAGGCTCAGGAATGTCGGTAATGGCACATTCGGTGGTCAGCAGCATTCCTGCAACAGAGGCGGCGTTCTGCAATGCGCTGCGGGTTACCTTTGCCGGGTCGATAATGCCAGCGTCCATCATGTTCACCCATTCGTCCTTTGCAGCATTATAGCCTACGCCCTTCTTTTCGTTCTTGGCGCGCTCGGCAATAACCGCACCGTCTACGCCTGCGTTGTCCGCAATCTGGCGGATTGGTTCTTCCAGTGCACGGCGCACAATCTTAAAGCCGACTTTTGCGTCATCGCTCAGGTCTTTTGCAGCGTCATCGGTCAGTGCCTTTGCAGCGTCAATCAGTGCAAGTCCGCCGCCAGAAACAATGCCTTCTTCCAGAGCGGCGCGGGTAGCAGCCAGGGTGTCCTCAACACGGAACTTCTTTTCCTTCATTTCTGTTTCGGTGATTGCGCCGATGTTGATTACGGCTACTCCACCAGACAGTTTTGCAAGGCGTTCCTTGAGTTTTTCCTTGTCGTAGTCAGAGGTAGCTTTTTCTACCTGAGCCTTGATTTCTGCAACGCGGTCGCTGATAGCCTTCTTTGTGCCGGCTCCGTCAACCAGTGTGGTGTTGTCCTTGTCAATCTTTACGCTCTTTACGCGGCCAAGCTGGTCAAGTTCAGCAGTCTCAAGCTTCAAGCCCAGTTCCTCGGTAATAACGGTGCCGCCGGTAAGGATTGCAATATCCTGCAGCATTTCCTTTCTGCGGTCGCCAAATCCCGGAGCCTTTACGGCAACGCACTTTAGAGTGCCGCGGATTGAGTTCAGAACCAGTGTAGCCAGAGCCTCGCCGTCCATGTCCTCACAGATAATCACCAGCGGCTTTCCTGTCTGGGCAACTTTTTCCAGAAGTGGCAGCAGGTCTTTCATCGTGCTGATTTTCTTGTCGTGAATCAAAACATAAGCGTCTGAGTAGTTTACCTCCATGCGCTCGCGGTCGGTGACGAAATAAGAAGAAATGTATCCGCGGTCAAACTGCATGCCTTCCACAATGTTCACCGTGGTGTCCATGTTCTTTGATTCTTCAACCGTGATTACGCCGTCTTTGCCAACCTTTTCGATTGCGTCAGCCAGAATCTTGCCGATTTCCGGGTCATTGTTTGCAGAAATGGTAGCGACATGGGTAATATCATCGCTTCCCTTTACGGCACGACTGTTCTTCTTGATTGCCTCAACAGCAACAGAAACCGCCTTGTCAATACCACGCTTGATTTCAATGGGGGTCATGCCCGCAGAAACGGATTTAAGTCCTTCCCGCACGATTGCGTATGCAAGAACCGTAGCGGTCGTCGTTCCGTCACCAGCAACATCGTTTGTCTTTGAGGCAACTTCGCGAACCAGCTGTGCACCCATGTTTTCAAAGGGGTCTTTAAGTTCAACTTCCTTTGCCACTGAAACACCATCTTTGGTGATTGTGGGTGCGCCAAACTTTTTGTCCAGCATAACCAGACGACCGCAGGGACCAAGGGTCACTTTTACTGCCTGTGCAATCTGTTCTACGCCGCTCAGCATCTTCTTGCGGGCGTCTTCATTAAAAATCAACTGTTTAGCCATTTCTTTTGAAACTCCTTATATTCTTCGGCGCAAATTTCTTGCGCGATATTTCCTATGCATAAAATACTGATTTTCTGCCAAATCGGCAAGAAAAATCGAAAAAAAAATTATTTCCCTTCGGCAAAACTATTATCTTGACCGGCTGCTTTTTGTTGAGCAAGTCCAGCAGCTGAACGATGCCGGCATAGACATGGAAGCTTTGCTCGGACTGCCTTTTTGTCATGATGAAGACGGAAACACATATGCCGCATGGTATGGTGCGCTGGAAGTTCTCCCCTTCATGTCCTCTGACAGCAATGACACAGGAAGGCTACGGATGAAAAAATCGAAATTGTCCTGACGCGGCAGGAAGAAGATTCCATGGACAAAGACTTACTCTTTACAGAAAACATTCTGGTTCAGGACACCTATGCAGCTGCCGTAGCGTTTGCCCTGTAAAGCTTATAGCATAATTCTGCTGTCCGTGCTACAGTACGATTATGGAAAACAAGGAAACTATTATTGTATATACTGACGGCGGATGCAGCGGAAATCCGGGACCGGGTGGCTGGGGCTGCGTAGTGATTGCCGACGGAGAAGCCCGTGAACTTTCTGGCGGAGAGGCACATACAACCAACAACAAGATGGAACTGACCGCCGCAATCATGGCGCTGACGACAATCCACAATACGGAACGCTTTAGGGGGCGTTCGGTTACGCTTTTCAGTGACAGCCAGTATGTAAAAAACGGCATTACTTCCTGGATTCACGGCTGGAAGAAAAACGGCTGGCGGACGGCGGCAAAAAAACCGGTGCTGAATCAGGAATTATGGCAGCGGCTGGATGCCCTTAACGCTGAACTGAAGGTAGACTGGAAATGGGTAAAAGGCCATGCGGGCGTGGAATTCAACGAACGCTGCGATCAACTCTGTCAGATAGAGATGGCAAAGTTAAGATAGCGGGGCTTGGGGCACAGCCCCAGGAGAAGGGGTAGCGGACAAGCAACAAAGCGGAGAGAACCGGCACTGCCTGCAGGGGCGATTCGTGGAGCGACTTGCGTGGGAGCGAGGGGAAGACTTTCCCCTTTATAAAAATTAAAATTTGGTTTATTATATAGATATGAAGAAATTGCTTTTGCTGGCGTGTGTGGGGATTGCGCTGGCCGGGTGCAAGAAAAAAGCTGAGCCAGAGCCAATTGTTGAACTTGCACCGGTAAGCAGCGACCACAAATGGTACTATTTTACAAATGACAATATCGTGCAGATTCAACTGCCACAAGTTTCCAAACTGCAGTCGCTCAAACCCTGGACGGAAAATCTGCGGGTTTCTGACGCGAATACAAACACACTGGGGAAGGGCTTTATGCTGGTAAATCGGCTGGGAGTCCTGCTGCTTGAGGAAAAAGAAGCGCCTGTGCTGCTCCATGACGTGCAATTGTTCGGCTCCAGCACGGCAGATGATTTGGTTTTTGCAAAGGACATTCCCTATTTTACCCTCTACCGAAGCACATTCTTTAACAAGACCATTACAAACGTACCCAATACTGATACAAACAGAGCCTATCTGGTACGGGTGTCTCAGGAAAACCGTATGCTCTACCCTGCCCTTACCTATGGTGACATGGGAGTTCCAGCAAATGCAGAAATCGTCAGTTCCATTTTTGACGGAGAAAGCTGGCTGGCTGCGGTAAAAACAACTGATGAAGAACGCACCCGCTTTGAATACAAGCAGTGGAAGCCGCTTATGGATTTGGATGCCATGCAGCCCACCACAAAAGAAGGAAAAATCACGGTGCGCTACACGAGCGAAGAAACATTTTACTCTGCCCACGCACCCGAAGCATTTGCACAGGCACCGTCTCGGCTCAAAAGCCTGCTGGCGGCGATTCCTGATGACTTTGCCTTTTCCATTTCATGCTATACGGCTGGCGGTGCTTCACCCCGCATGTATACCCACGGCGAGGACGGCACAAACGCAACGGCCCTGATTGCTGACGGATGGATTTGTGCTGTCTTTTCTGACGGCACAACATACTTTAACGGTGCCCTCAAAGGCAGAGAAATTCTTGTAGGCGGCAACAATATGGCTTTTCGTCTGCCAAAACTGCCCAAAGACTACTACTACACCCATTTCTGTATCAGCGGCGACTATTTTGCCGTGGGCTGGGAAGAAAGCAGTTTTTACAAGACAGGACGAAGCGGCATTCTGGTGGTGGATTTAGGCAAGGTGCTCTACAACAAAGAATACTATGCTGCGGATTAAACAGATACGGCAAAAGGCATGCTTTCTCCTCCTGCTGATGGCAACAGTGCTTGCGTCAGCGCAGGAAGAATCCGATGCCGCTGTCACACAGGAAGATTTTCCCGCTGTCACACAGGAAGATTTTCCCGCTGTCACCGCACAAAAAAAACATTCATTCTTTTTGTCCGCAGGACCCATACTGATGGTCAACACGGACTCCAGTAAAAAGAGTGCTCCCTCTCCCATTATGTTCAGCGGAGGTCTGGGGGCAACCCTCTTTCAGCATCTGCCGGTATCCTTTCAGCCGCGTCTGTCTTTTTTTATGCATTACTATCTGTGGGACGGCGAAAATGCCCGCCCTGCGGAAATTGAAAACAGAACGGCTACCGTGCTTTCCTTTTTGCTTGACTTGAACGCCGTAAAAATCTTCCGCTATAAAAAACACACCTTTCAGGCTGGCGGCGGGCTAGGAATCCTTGCACGCTTTGGCATTCTGGCAAATGGTCTGGAAGAGAGTGAAAGCGGTTCTTCAAAAACAAACACGAACAGCGATGATCTTTCCTCCATAAACAATTGGTTTTGGAGCGGGGCACGTTTTCTCTATCCAGATGCAACATTCTGCTGGCTCTACGACTTGCCCAATGGATGGAAAGCTGGAGTAAGCACACAGGTCTACATTCCCCTGGGGTCTATTGCGGACGGCAGGGGGCTGGACGGCATGCTGATAACAATTGGCGGACGGCTGGAAATATAATATGGCAAACGGTTTGGAAGATTTGGCAGAAAAGAACGAAAAAAATGCGGACGAGACAAAAAGCCTCCGTCCGCATCGGTTTACTGAATGGACTAATTTTCAGGGCAGGGAGGATGCGGAAATGCTTCAGGAAAAGCAGGGTAACCGCAATCGCTTCCGCTCTGAGCGCGACTATGAATGCGCCTACGATGAAGACTAACCCCCGAACTACAGAGTCAGTGAGTGACTGCTCACTTTTTCCGCAATATATTTCTTAAAGTCAGCAAGCGGCATTGTCTCCTGCTGCTTTCCGCTGTCAGCACGGAAGCGAACGCAGACTGCATTTTCTTCTTCTTCCTTTGCACCCACAACCAGAATGTAGGGGGTCTTGTGTTCGCTGGAAATCACCTTGATTTTGCTCTTCATGTTGCTGTCATCAAGATAGGCATTTGCACGGATTCCGCAGGCAGCAAGTTCAGAAGCAACCTTTTCCGCATAGCCGGTAAAATCGTTTCCAACAGGAACAACCGCAACCTGCTCAAAGGCGAACCATGCAGGCATTGCACCGGCAAAGTTTTCGATAAGGATGCCCATAAAGCGTTCCAGAGAACCGAGGACTGCACGGTGCAGCATGACCGGATGATGCTTCTGGTTGTCCGCCCCGATGTAGGTAGCGTCAAGGCGTTCTGCACTGGGAAGCTGATAGTCCAGTTGAATCGTACCGCACTGCCATTCGCGGCCAAGGGTATCGTAGAGTTTGAATTCCAGTTTAGGTCCGTAAAAAGCACCTTCTCCCGGCTGAATCTCGTAGTCAAGACCAGCACTCTTGCATGCCGCACCCAAAGCCGCTTCCGCATGCTGCCAGGTGGCTTCATCGCCAACATGGTCTTCCGGCATCGTGCTCAACTTTACCGTTACATTCTTGTCAAATCCAAAATCCTTGTACACGTCCAAAAGCAGGCGGCAGAACTTTGCGACTTCTGCTTCAATCTGTTCTTCGGTACAAATGATATGGGCATCGTCCTGCACAAAGCCGCGCACACGCATGATTCCGTGAAGGGTTCCGCTGGGCTCGTTGCGAACACAATGACCAAATTCTGCAAGGCGCAAAGGCAAATCCTTGTATGAACGCAGACGGCTCTTGAAAATCTCCAGAGCACCGGGACAGTTCATGGGCTTTACCGCAAAAATGCGCTTTTCGCTTTCGGTAATAAACATATTCTGCTGATAGTGCCCCCAGTGACCGCTTCGTTCCCACAATGAGCGGGGCATAATCGCCGGAGTATTCACTTCCTTGTAGCCGTCAGCAACAACCTTTGCCCGCATATAGTCCTGCAAGGTCACATACATCTGCCAGCCATTGGGATGCCAGAAAATCTGACCCGGATCTTCGCTGTCCAAGTGGAACAAATCCATCTGTACGCCAAGTTTTCTGTGGTCACGTTTTTCCGCTTCTTCCAGCATATGGAGGTAGTCTTTTAAGTCATTGGGTTTGGGAAAGGCAACAGCATAGATACGGGTAAGCATGGGACGGTTTGAATCTCCCCGCCAGTAGGCACCCGCAATGCTCATCAATTTGAATGCCTGAGCATTGATTTCTTTTGTCGTCGCAACATGGGGACCACGGCACAAGTCAGTAAAGTCATCCTGAGTGTAGGTAGAAATTACTTCACCTGCGGGAAAGTCGTTAATCAGCTCAACCTTGTAGGGCTGGTCGGCAAAGAGTTTTAAAGCCTCATCCTTGCTCACTTCCTTACGCACGAATTCCGCACCGCTTGCGAGAATCTTGCGCATTTCTTTTTCGATTGCGGGAAAATCCGCCTCTGTGGCCTTATGGTCTGCAGGAAAATCAAAGTCATAGTAAAATCCGTTATCTATTGCAGGTCCAATTGCAATTTTTGTTCCAGGGAACAGATGCAAAATCGCCTCCGCCATAACGTGAGCGCAGGAGTGGCGCATTTTTTGTACATTTTCATCAACAGCCATTTTTTTGTCCTTAAAATAAAATGATAATATATAAGAATATAATTCTATTTGCACGGTGTCAAGATGAGGAAAAAAGCCCGCCGAAAACCGCAGATGAACACCGATTATCACGGGCGTGGCACAGATATGCAGGTTCAATTTCACGTTTTGGCAAACAGTCATGCTGAGGAATGAAATTCCGAAGCATCCCGTCATTTTGGGGTATGCAAGATAGATTCTTCACGCTTTCGGCGTTCAGAATGACCTTGACGATT
>CAKZZO010000143.1 GCA_937885175.1 uncultured Treponema sp.
AGATTACCGAAGCCCTGCACAACATGAACGACAGCACGGTGGAAGTCCGCAACGCATCTTCTGAAATGGAAGAAGGCAACAAGATGATTCTTGCAGAGGTGACAAACCTGCAGAACGCCACCATGGCCATGAATGAAAGCATGGAGGAAATGTCAATCGGCGCACGCAAGATTAACGAGACCGGTGCAACGCTGAGCGACATCTCCGGCAAGGTAAAGGATTCTATCACTCAGATTGGCGAGCAGGTGGACCAGTTCAAGGTCTGATGCATAAAGCAGGCAGGTTGCAAAAGTCTTCTGCCTGCAATACAACAATCCGGCTATACAATTACGTATAAAATGTCATGGGGATGATACTTACTTTTTAGTCATCCCCGTTTTTTTTCGCGTTCAAAATTGAAACAATTGTTAGCACAGCCTAATAATTACTTATAATGCAAGAAAATACTTGCATTATTGCCTTTTGTATGTTATTTTAAATGTATACCATAATACAGAGAGGTACTACTATGGCATACAAAATCGATGCAAGCGCATGCGTAAACTGCGGCACTTGTGAACCAGATTGCCCGGCTGGAGCAATCAGCGAGGCTGACGGACACCGCCAGATTGACGAGAATGCTTGCTTGAGCTGCGGCACTTGTGCATCCGTTTGTCCTGCATCAGCAATCGCAGAGGCATAACAAAAACAAAAAAAACGGCGTTCTGCCGTTTTTTTTGTTTTAAAGCATGCCGCATGTTCCTGCTTAAAGTCACTTTCTTTTCCAAAGGCTTACACTTGACCGAGTCTCTGTTTTTATATACGATTTTCTTATGATAAAAAAAATTGCACAGGGATATAAAAAATATTTTACGTCTGCGGCAAAAGTCCTTTTGCTTCTGGCAGTTTGTACGCTTTTAGGTGCCGCCATCGTTTATCCCCTTTGGTCTTTTTCCACTGCCCATCCTACAGAATACACTATCGGCACGCTTTTCATTATTGCACTCATCCTCTCAATTCTTCTGGTAAAAAAAATCATAAAAATCGGTATAGGGAAAAGTCTTTTTACAGCGGCTCGGATTGCTACCGTCATGCTGGGGATTTACGCTGCAATTACATTGGTACTGCATGAAAGACGTGTTTTTGCCCTGCCCGTCATTTTGCTCACGATTATTGTATATGGAGTCCTGACCTTTGGACGTGATAAAAAATAATTGTGCCTGCATCCTTTTTCTTTTAGCCTGTACCTGTGCGCTTTCTCAGGAAAAAGCACTCCCCTCCCCCATCACCATTGATTCCGCCTATCTGCCCGCTATCGAAAGCCTCAGCCCTCGTATTCCTATTCCCGAAGAAAAGGCCTCCATACAGAATTTCGCGCTTAAAGACTTTAACGATGACACAAGCCTTTTTTACCGTAAGGCGGCTGCGGGTGAGGAAGTTTCCCTGCACTTTTACCGCTACAGAGCAAGACAAGACGACAGTCTGCAGTCCATTGCGGCACGGCTGAACATTCCGCAGGAGACACTGGCAACCGCAAATAATCTGGAAAGCCCCGATGTAAATCTTAGCGGAAAGGAACTGATTCTACCGACAGGAGCAGGACTTTTTATTCCCAGCGAGCCATGGAAAGCACTGGAAATCCTGCTGGAAAAAGAATATGCCCCAAAGCTTTCTGAAAAGACCCCCAGATACATCTTGCAGGGCCGTTCATTCTACTTTGTGCAGGACGCAAGGCTCACTCCAACCCAGCGGGCATTTTTCCTGGACACCTCCATGAAAATGCCTTTGTCAGAAATCGTACTCACCTCAAACTTCGGTTATCGCGTAAGCCCCATCTCAAAGACATGGAAATTTCACTCAGGCGTAGACCTTGCCGCTCCAGAAGGAACGGACGTGTATGCATGCAAGCAGGGAATTGTAACGACTCTTTTGAAAAACAACCCAACCTTTGGAAATTGCATTATCCTGCAGCACGCAAACGGTCTGACCAGCACCTATGCCCATCTTTCCCGCATCACAATAAAAATGGGAGCACAGGTTTCCACTGGAGAGAAAATCGGCGAAGTGGGAAGCACAGGAGCGTCCACCGGCCCCCACCTGCATTTTGAAGTACGCCACAAGGGAAATCCCACAAATCCGTTAAAAAATTTTTGAGATTTTTTTGACGTATCAAGTTTTCAACCCTATACAGAGCATTTTAATTGATATATACTGATAATAGGTTTCCCTATGGTGATGATGAAAAAAGGTTTTGCAAAGGCATTGCTCATCTCCTCACTTTTTTTCCTGCTGTCTGCGGTGCAGGCAGAATCGTTTCGTGTGCGTGCCGTTACTCCGGTAGCATTTACAGACCTGTTTACAGAGACTCATGCAGAAGCAGGCATAAACGATGCCATACTCATTTCCTTGCCCAAGGATATGACCTACATCAGCGGAATTGAACTGCACTTTAAGATTCCGGAAATCATCGCTTCATGGCGGGATACCATTGCCTATTCTCTCTACGATGACCTTTCGCCCCGCCCCACGGCAAAAAACATAGACTACAGCGGCACGAGAATTACGGTAGGAACCTTTCCTGGTCGTCTGTCCCATACCATCTACATACCTCTGACTGATGACATAAACATAAAAGACAGCCCTTACCACGAAAAACTGGCTGTCATTCCCAATACAAAAGACCGTATTATATTTTTCAGAATGCAGCTTGCCATGAAAGGTGTTCCTGAAGCATTTGAAGATGCCAGTTTTGAATTTACGGCAAAACCAATCCTCATCAGCAAGGGAAAACTGAACCTCACCATTAACGAGCCAAAGTCTGCCTCCACTCCCTACACCCTTGTCATCGACAACAAGCAAGTGTCCTTGGCAAAGGATGGAATTCTTCTGGATCTCGGTGAGCATCATCTTTCAATTACCAGCGAGAACTATCGCAATGAGGTCCGCACCTTTAGGATTGAACAGGCAAAAACAACAAGCCTTGTCGTAAACCTTCGAGGCATCGCTCCCCTGCTTAAAATTGCAAGTCCAGAAAATGCGCAGGTATTCTTAGATGGAAATAGCGTTGAAACCACAAAGGAGCCTTTTGAAATCACTCCCGGAGACCACGCGGTTCGTTTTGTTATCGGAGACTATGAAGTAGTACGCACGGTAACTGCTGTAAACGGTCGCTCATACAATGTAAACCTTTCCATTGATGCCACCGTATCAGAAGAAGAATAAAACAGTTTTCCTGGCTCCTTTTTCCTAAAAAAGACACAAATTTCTTTAAAAATACTAAAGATTTTTACCCTTATGGGCGATAATATAATTGTAGGGCGCAATTATCCCCTCCCACCCATTGTTGCCCTACTGCCTGATGGGCATAGGCCGGCGCAAGCCGGTCTTTTTTTTACGATTTGACAGGCAGTAAGCAAATCTTTACAATATAAATGATATGACTAAGATTAAAAAGTCTACCTATGTGTTGGTATTCGGTCTTTTTATGTGCGCAATCCTGTTTGGCACCGGACTGGGTATTGCCTTAGCACAGACAAAATATATCATAGACAACGAACAATTTACCGAATTCTCCACTGCCCTTCCAACCAAATTGCTGGACATCAACGGTGAATTAATTACCGAACTGGCAGGTGAGGAAAGACGAGAAATCATCAGCATTAAGAAACTGCCCCAACACATGCTGGACGCATTGATTTCTCGCGAAGACCGTGTATTCTATCAGCACCACGGCTTTACGGTAAAGGCGATTCTCCGTGCTGTAGTAGGAAAACTGACACGCCGTTCATTGGGCGGTGGCTCCACATTGACCCAGCAGATTGCCGGTACGCTTTTTTGTGACCGTACTGACATGTCCTATACCCGTAAGCTCAAGGAACTGTGGTGGGCAATCCAAATGGAAAGACGCTACTCAAAAGACGAAATCCTTGAACTCTACTTAAACAAGATTTATTTTGGTGGCGGAACCTACGGTATCAATGCTGCAAGCAAATATTACTTTGGACACGGAGCGGAAGAAATCAGTCCTGCTGAGGCTGCAATTCTGGTCATCCAGCTTTCAAACCCGGCCTTTTACAATCCTTTTGACTACCCCAACCGGGCTATGGCACGTCAGGAAGACGTATTGAATACCATGGTTGACGCAGGATATATCACTCGGGAAGAAGCGGACGAGTCTTTCAATGAATACTGGGGAACCTTTGACTTTACCCGCACAGGAAACGCCACAACATTCAGCCACGACGACAAAGCTCCCTGGTTCAGCGAATATGTTCGCCGTGAACTGGGCGACATGATTTATGGTACAGAAGACATTTATTCCAGCGGCTTTACGGTAAACACCACCCTCGACCTAAAGCAACAGCAAGCGGCACAGGAAACGATGGATTATTACATCGCCTACGCAAACCGTGAGTACCAGAAATCAACTGGTGAGCGCAGGAACGAAGCCTTTAAGATTTACACGCCTCTTTCCGAACTGATAGCCCTTACCTTTAACATCGGCAACCTCAAAGTGTCAGAGCAGCGGAATGAGACGATTTCCCGCTCCACCTACACGCACACCTTGAATCCAGTTATCGACGTATTTTCACTGATGTTCGGTCTGGACAAACTCAAAATGAGCGTCGTAAACAAGTCAAACACCGTTACCAAGCAGAATGTCAGCAAGACGACCATTGAAGGAACTATGGTCGCCCTGGAAAACGGAACAGGACATATTACTTCCCTGGTGGGTGGCAGTAAATACGACAGCGAAAACCAGTTTATCCGTGCCATGCAGGCTAAGGTACAGCCCGGCTCATCCTTTAAGCCCTTGTACTACAGCGCAGCAATCGACAGCAGGCAGTTCACCGAGACAACGGCCATTTCCGACACGCCTGTTGTCTTCCATACCGCAGATGGTCGCCCCTACGTGCCCCAGAACTTTAAGGGTGAATACGAAGGCGACGTGCAATTGTGGTATGCCCTCTGCCGCTCCATGAACATTCCTTCGCTAAAAGTGCTTGACGGCATCGGTTTTGACGCTGCCATTGACCGTGCAGTTGCTTTGCTGGGTATTTCTGCAGAAGAACTTCCCACCCGCGGCTTTGTACCAGGCTACCCCATTGGTCTGGGAGTCTGTTCCGTACGACCGATTGAAATTGCCCGTGCATACACTGTTATTGCCAGTGGCGGAAAAGAAATCACGCCCATTGCCATCCGCAGCGTAGAGGACAGAAACGGCAATGTCTTCTTGAACCCGGAAAAAGAATTACGACAGGCACAGGCGGCAAAAGGTCAGGCTATTCAGGTTATTTCGCCCCAAACGGCATTTATTATGACCGACTTGCTGCAAAACACCGTATCAAATGGCGGAACTCTGGCAAATCCGTCAAACTGGGGGGCAAAGTTCCGCTACACAGACTCCCGCGGCAAGCGATACACTATGCCCGCTGGCGGAAAAACCGGTACCACGCAGAACTGGGCAGACGCATGGACAGCAGGATTTACCCCCTATTACACGTCAGTCTTTTGGTTTGGATTTGATAAGCCCGGTCAGTCTTTGGGTCTAAAACTTACGGGTTCTACCCTTGCGGGTTACGCATGGTCAGACTTTATGTCCAAGGCAAACGAGGGACTCCCCTACAAGGAATTTGAACGACCGGCGACAGGCTTGATTCAGGCTACGGTCTGTTCTGTAAGCGGAGGCATCTTGACCCCAGACTGTGGTGACCACAAGATTACCGCATGGTATCTGGAAGGCACACAGCCCACCGAAATCTGTACCGTACACTCAAATTCCACAAGCATACGAACCCTTGCACTGTACCGTCTGGAACGGGAAATGTATAAGGCTGGCTTTGCAAGCGAAATGCTCATAAAAGACACGGAGCCACTGCGCTTTGACCTAGCGGCTGTTTCTGGTGGTGCACAGACAGGTTTCTCCAGTGACTACACCACCCCAACAGAACTGCAACTTGATGAAAACGGCGTTGCACCTGACTACAACTTTCTGCTGGATTAACGAGACACTTGCCCCTCCATACCATAACTGAAAAAAATACGCCAGCCCTAGGGAGCGACCCTGCGGAGAAGGGCAAAAACAGTCCGTTGGACTGTTTTTAGCGGGTCTCCGAGCAACTATGTTGCGAAGGCCAAAAGGAACTGGCGTGTATTTTTAGAATTTGCAGGCACGGATGCCCGCAAAAGCAATGACAGAAATCTTTGATTTCTGTGCAAGATAAATAAAAACCTCCTGTTTTTATTTATCTGCAAATTCACTCACCAGCGCACTGACCGTAGCCTTTGCGTCTCCGTAAATCATAACAGTATTGTCGTTGGTAAAGAGCGGGTTTTCAACACCAGAGAAGCCTGTACCCTTACCGCGCTTCAATACGAAGACAGTGCGTGCCTCGTGAGCGTTTACGATTAATATTTTGGGCGTTCCCCTACGGTCGCTTTGCTTCCTTCGGGTCAGGCTTTTGCGAGTTTACCATCGGTAAACTCGTTACGAGAATGGCATTGCCATTCTCGCGGGTTCCGTGCTTCCGCACTTCATTGCCTACGGAAACGGCTTACGCCGCCCCTACAATCCTTAACGCTAAAATATGGTAAATTGCTGTGTGATTTTCTATTTTAATTTGCATTTTCTACAGAA
>CAKZZO010000144.1 GCA_937885175.1 uncultured Treponema sp.
CGCGGGGCTTGCTTGACACGCTGCAACGGTAGCCTTTTTGCTGCACATACATTTCTTTTGTCCAGCCGATATTCAAGTACGATATGTATAATGCGTTTGCCCTGTAATAGTGTCTGGTTTACCGCAAGTGTAATCAGTTATTTCACAGCCTTTTTGAGGGCCTCTACCTTGTCAGTTTTTTCCCAGCTGAACTCATTGCGGCCAAAGTGTCCGTAGGAGGCAGTGGGGCGGTAGATGGGGCGCTTTAAGTCCAGTGTTTTGATGATGCCGGCGGGGGTACAGTCAAAGACTTCCTTGACGGCTTCGCTGATTTTAAAGTCTTCCACCCTGCCGGTACCAAAGGTGTCTACCATGATTGAGACGGGGAAGGGAACGCCGATTGCGTATGCCAACTGCACTTCACAGCGGTCTGCAAGACCGGCGGCCACAACATTCTTTGCGATGTAGCGCGCCATGTATGCTGCCGAACGGTCAACCTTGCTGGGGTCTTTTCCGCTGAATGCGCCGCCACCGTGACGACCCATGCCGCCGTAGGTATCCACGATGATTTTGCGTCCAGTCAGACCAGTGTCGCCAAAAGGACCGCCTACAACAAAGCGTCCAGTGGGGTTCACGTAGTACTTGGTGTTTTTGTCCAAAAGACCAGTGGGCTCAAGTTCCGGCTTGATGATTTCTTCAATAACGCCTTCCTTGATGGTCTCGTAAGTCACTTCGGGGTCATGCTGATGGCTGATAACCACAGTGTCGATTCTGACGGGCTTGTGTCCTTCGTATTCAATGGTCACCTGGCTTTTTGCGTCTGGACGCAGCCATGCAATGGTCTTGTTTTTGCGAAGGCGTGTGGCACGGTGCAAAAGATTGTGCGCGTACATGATGGGTGCCGGCATCAGTTCCGGAGTTTCGTTACAGGCAAAGCCGAACATCATGCCCTGGTCTCCTGCACCCTGCTGCCCTTTGAATTCAGAAAGTCCGCGACCTTCTACCCCCTGGTCAATGTCGGGGCTCTGGGCGTGAATCATATTCAAAACTGCCATGGAATTGCAGTCCAAACCGTAGTCCGCATTGGTATAGCCGATGTCCTTTGCCACATCACGGGCAACCTGCTGAAAATCAACATAGGTTTTTGTAGTCAGTTCGCCACCAATCAAAACGAGGGCCGTAGATGCAAAAGTTTCGCAGGCAACATGGCTTTCGGGGTCTTTTTCCAGACATGCGTCCAAAATGGCATCCGAAATTTGGTCACACAATTTGTCGGGGTGACCTTCGCCGACAGACTCTGAAGTAAAAAGATAGTGATTGTTAGATAAGACAGAACTCATGGCAAGTCCTCCTATTTAGCAAGATTTGCTGCTCTATACGGAACAGTTCCCGTCTGCAATTTGGATAAATCAACGGGGGGTAATAGCGATATAAGTATACTGCATATTCTTAAAATCGACAATGAATTTATATGTAAATTCGTCAAAATCAGAAAAAAAGGCTCTTTTTCATGCAACAAATTGTAATAAACTACTGTACCAAAAAAAAAAAATTCGCTATGCTTATAGCACACTGAGATTTAGTCTCGCATTATTGTAAATTAAAAAGAGGTAAGGCTTTATGGCATTAAAAAAGACTTTTTCTGCCGATGGCAAGAAATGCAAGGTTGTTTTCACTGTAAAGAAAGAAGCGGCACAGGGTGCTAAATCTATTTCTATCGCTGGAGACTTCAATAGCTGGAGCAGCACTGAAACACCGCTCAAAAAGTCAAAGGATGGTTCATTCTCTGTAGAACTTGAATTGGCAACAGGAAAAGAATATCAGTTCCGCTATCTGCTTGACGGCAGCCGCTGGGACAACGACTGGGAAGCAGACAAATACATTCCTGCACCTTTCAGCAGCACCGATAACAGCGTCGTTGTGTGTATTGAACCCAAGAAGGAAGTTCCTGCAAAGAAATCTGCCGCAAAAGCAGAAAAAAAGCCCGCAGCCGCAAAGAAAACGGCTTCTGCAAAAAAATCAAAGTAATTACTGCAAAAATACTTGATACAAAAAATCCCTGCCTCTTGCGGCAGGGATTTTTTTAGCTCGGTACGTGGATGACTTCGCGGGGTTTGGAGCCGTTTGCAGGACCAACAATTCCCCGTTCTTCCATTTCTTCTACAAGGCGGGCCGCACGGTTGTAACCGATTTTGAGTCTGCGCTGAATGTAACTGGCACTCGCCTTTCCTTGTTGCACTACAATTTGCAAGGCTTCATCATACAAGGGGTCTTCTCCATCGCTAAAGAGTCCCGGACCGCTGCCACCTTCCTCGTCATCGTCCACAAAGATTTCATCGTCAATGTATTCCGGCTCACCGTACTGCTTGACGTAATTCACCACGGCTTCCACTTCATTGTCGTTGACCAGTGTACCCTGAATACGCACTGGGAAGGGGTCGGTTGCGCTGGCGTAGAGCATGTCACCCTTGCCCAGCAGTTTTTCCGCGCCAACTTGGTCGATGATGATGCGGCTGTCCATTTTTGACGCGACCATAAAGGCAATGCGGCTGGGAATGTTGGCCTTAATCAAGCCGGTGATAACGTCAATTGACGGACGCTGTGTTGCCAGTACCAGATGAATGCCAACGGCACGGCTCATGGCGGCAAGACGTGCAATCGTAGATTCCAGTTCCTTGCCAGTGGTCGCCATCAAGTCTGCAAATTCGTCAATAATCACCACGATGTAGGGCAGTTTTTCCGCCGCGATGTTGCGCTCCACAATACGCTTGTTGTAGCTGACAATATCGCGAACGCCCATGCCGTCCAAGCAAGCGTAGCGTCGTTCCATTTCACACAGACAGTACTGGAGCGACTGAAAGGCGCGCTTTGATTCCGTAATGACTGGCGTGAGCAGGTGGGGAATATCGTTGTAGAGTTTCAATTCAACCACTTTGGGGTCAATCATAATCAATTTGACTTCCTGGGGGCTGCGCTTGTACAGAATGGAAAGAATCATGCTGTTTACACAGACTGACTTACCGGCACCTGTTGAGCCTGCAATCAGCAAGTGGGGAGTCTTTGCCAAATCAAGAACCTGGGGCTCACCAGAAATGTCCTTGCCCAAAATGACTGGAATAGCCATTTTGTTGAACTGAGGCAAGTCCAAGTCAACAATTTCCTTAAAGCTGACGACGGCACGTTCTTTGTTCGGCACTTCAATACCCACGGCGTGTTTGCCTGGAATTGGCGCAACGATACGCACACTGCTTGCCGCAAGACGCAGGGCAATGTTATCCTGTAGGGCAACAATTTTGCTTAGTTTTACGCCGGGTGCGGGAAGAATTTCAAACATCGTAACAACCGGGCCTTTGCGGATGCCTGTTACTTCGGCTTCAATCTTAAATTCGCTGAGCGTTGCTTTCAGGTCTGAGGCAGCCTGCTTGGTTTCCTGGTCAATCAGCCAGTATTCGCCATTGGAATAGGTGTCCAATAAGTCTGCGGGCACGTTGTAAGGCCCACGGAGTTTCTTTTTTGGGGGTGCAGGCGGTTCTTCTACCAGAGGTGCCGGTTTTTCCAGTTTTACCACGCCCTCATCGCTTTCGTCAAAGTCATCTTCTACCTGCACAACAGACAGGTCGGATTCTTCGTTTTCCATGTCTTCCAGAGCGATGTCCTCAAAGTCAATAGGCTCGGACGTGCCGTAGGGAATGCCGTTGCTGTCTACCACTGGCGGGGCAAGGGGGTCAACGTTTTCGCTGTCTGCGGAGTCTTCGGATAGGGATTCTTCCGCTACTGTCTCTTCTGCGGGAACAGGCAGGTCAATTTCGTCTTCCTCGTCAAAAACCGGGTCGATTGCGGCATCATCGTCCATTTCGGCAAAAATGGCATCCAGACCAGTTTTTTCTGGCTCTTGGACGACATTTTCTTCTTCGGGGGTCGCCTCATCTTCGCCTATCATTTCGTCTTCTGCTTCAGCTTCCATTTCATCGGCAAGACGATGGGCTTCCGCGCTCTGAGCCATCAAATCATATTCATCAGTATCAAATGAAGTGTCAGCTTCTTCGTCAAAATCATCCCCAAAAGCCGCCATGATTTCTTCATCAGATTCCTCATCAGATTCCTCATCTTCAAGAGGCTCCATGTCATCAGCACTTTCATCCGGGGGAACTACCATGCCGCGGAAAGAGTCTTCGTCAGGGTCAAATGAGTCCAGTTCCACCAGTTCGGTTGCTTCTTCTTCCGGTTCCGGGAAAAATGCGTCCTCGTTGTATTCAGGTGCGGGGCCACGGTCTGCGGGCATATAGGGAATAGGCTCGGGGAAAGACTCATCATTGGAGTCCTCAATTTCCGTGGCGGTGTCCTCAGACTGGGCAAGGGCTTCTTCTACGGTCATGTCCTTGTCAATTGCTTCCTCTGCGACGGCATCTTCTTCCACGGTTTCTTCTTCCACAGTGACTGGTTCTGCTTCGTCAGCAACTGCTTCACCGGGGGCTTCCTCTGCGTCATCGTCAAAAACATGCATAAAGGGATTGTCTTCGCCAGAGTCCAGTTTGGAGATATCTTTTTCTTCTGTCTCATCTTCTGCTGCAGCGTCATTTTGGTCAGCGTCACTTTCTCCAGCGGCATTTTCAGCATCTTCGGCACTTTCGGCAAGGTCTTCCTGAGGGAGGTCGTCTTCCTCGTAAATTTCTTCGCTTTCGATGTATTCCCCGTCTTTCAGTTCAATTTCTTCATCTTCGCCGTAAGATTTTTTTACAGGGGGGAGGGGCTCAGAGGCAAGTGCTTCTGCGTCATCAGATTCTTGGGCTTCTTCGTTGAGAATCACACGGTCATCTTCTGCAATTTCGTCAGCCTTACTTTCATCTTCCTGCTCAGAAGGAATTCCCCATATGTTCTGCAGGGTATCTCCCAGCATGGCAAGCAAGGCATATTCAATGGCAACGATAACAAGACCAATCAGCAGTGCGGTAGACAGCTTTATTCCCAGAACAGCATCGGCATTGTTTGCGATGATAATACGGCAGATGTGCTCCAGTGCATCCAGCGTAAAGAAAGGAATGACAGAGCCCAAAAGCAGAACACCACGCTTAATGCCCCAGTTTTCGGTAAAGCACTGAGAGGCTGCCGCAATCAGGAAAAGGGGAATGAGCACGGAACACAAACCGTATACGCCCGTAAGCATTTTTCCTGCGCGGAACAAAAAGGTCTCTGCGGCGGGATTTGCCCTGCCAAAGTCAAACAAGACCAAAAGAAGTGAGATAGAAAATAATGCTGCAAGGATAATCAAACCGATTCCAGCAGCAAGCGAAGCTTTATTAGAGTTTTTCATCAAATCTCCCGAATTTTTAAAAATCTCTTTCTGTCTCTTTATTATCGGACTTGAAAAAAAATTATTTAGGGGAAAAGTTTTTCCCCTGCGTCGCACTTTGTTGCGCCGCACCCCTTTCTAGCGGGAGTTCCCGCAACGCCCCAGGGTCTCCGCATTATACATATCGTACTTGCATATCGGCTGGACAAATGAAAAGTAGTTGCAGCAAAAAGGCTACCGTTGC
>CAKZZO010000145.1 GCA_937885175.1 uncultured Treponema sp.
AAAAAGTTGCAATTTCTGACAGAAAAGTGGGAAATTATTCTTTACAAGTTACCTTGACGGAAATTCAAAATATGGTGTTGGCGTGACGACAGGCGCAAGTTGTTTTGTGGAAGGAAACTTCTTCCGTAATGCAAATGACCCGATGATGTCTTCAAAACAGGGTACCGATGCGCGTGGAAGCGGCACATTCTCTGGCGAAAAGGGTGGCGTCATAAAGAGTTGGAATAACTTTTATACGGGTAACAAAAACTGGGCGAGCGAAGGTGGCTCAACAAGTGCAAGTGGCCGTAAACTTAACTTTATTACGAATAAATATGATTACACGAATGGAACGGAACTTGGTGAATACAGAGAATGGACTGAAACAATTGGTACGCAGAATACTGATGGCACTTGGACAATTTATGATTCAGAAGTAACAGACACGGAAGATACAATTGCTACCAATTCTCTGATTGCGATTGAAGATGCTGCAAAGAAAGGCTCGTACTATCAAGTTTCAAAAAGCAAGACGGCTTTTTATATCGATGTTCCTGCAAATGTTCAAAAAGTCGTTGTTAAGGCGAAGTGCGGTTCTTCTGGTAAATCTGGAACTGCAGACATGCTTTCTGTCAATGGTACGAAAGTAAAGATGGATTTGGCCGCTGACTATACTGTATATACAGTTGATGTTTCTGTAACTTCTGCATCAACGATTGAAATTGCAAATGCTAACAGTAGCAATTCAATGAACATCAAGGAAATTAAGATTATTGCAGCAACTGGTTGGGAGACAACGCTGAGTGAAGGGGCTGACCTAAAAAATATTGATGCATATGAGGTTGATAGTAGAAGCGAACAGGTTCCGGCAGCAGTAATTGCAAAGAGTGGTGGCACACTCTACTCGAACTTTGATGTTGCACTGGGTGACAGTGGTATGGGCATTTCAATCGCTCCAACTGCTCCGTTACTGGCAAAGACGAATGTGATGGCATATGCAGGTCGTCATGCAAGTGATTATGCTTTCACATTTAGCAATGCAACTGATGATGAAAGTTATGCATTGAATGAAACTTTGAACACAGAATTGAAGGCATACAAGACAAGCATGACCAAGATTCAGGGAACTGCCGCAAGTTCTAGCGGAACTGGTGACACTCCGAGTACGGGTGGAGATACGCCTAGCACTGGTGGAGATAACGGAAACACAGGAACTGAAATTTCCGCTTCCGTAGAATGTGTATTCACGGGAAAAGTTCCGTCAAATTCTGCTTTTACGGTGACAGGCAACTATTCAGATTCAAAAGGCACGGCAACGGTAAACGGTACTGCATATAGTATTTGTGTAAAAATGGAAAAGGCAACTTCCATAAAGTTTACGACTAGTGAAGCGATGAAGCTGACGCTTGCATTTGCAAGTACTGAATCTGGTAAAAAAGTTAAGATTGATGGAACTGATTATACAACAGATAGTTCTGGAGTTGCTACTGTTGCTTCTCTTTCGGCCGGAAGCCATGAAATTACAAAGGGTGATTCTATAAATCTGTTCTACATTGGTCTAAGCAAATAAAAACATTCTTCCCTAGTCTTTGAAAGAAATGGAGAGTCCGAGGGGCGAAGAAACCGCCACAAACAAATTTGCTTAACGAGTTTTGCAGGACAAAACTCGTTTTTGCGAAAGGGTGGCCTTGCCCCTCGGATTTTTTATTTTTACTAGACCTACGATAAAAAAGCCTTGTCCAGTAAAAATTGCTCAACGCCCACATACTGAATCCCATTGTCGTCTTGCCACTGTTCAATATTGTCCTTTAGGATGATGATTTTTTTAAAGGAATCGTTTACGCGGCGCAGAGAATTGGTCTCCTGTTTCCGTTTTTCCTCATCATCAACATGAAGGGCAGACTGAATGTAGAAACGTTTACTTCCTTTGTTTGCAACAAAATCTATCTCAAGATAATTCCGATGGCTTTTCCCATTTGCATCTTTTGAATTGTGCTCAACGACTCCCACGTCTACATCATACCCGTGTACTTTTAACTCGTTGAAAATGATGTTTTCCATAAAATAGCCAAGATAGGTGCTTATCGTTTCTGGCGCGATAGTTTTGTGCTTTACCGTCTTAAAAGTGTTTGCAAGGTTAAGCGGAATCGTAAAAAGCAGATACGACTTGCCGCACCGTCTGTTACCTGTAATGATTTTAACAAGTCCGTTTTCTCGTTTTGCAATAAGCTGCTTTAGATAGGTTGGCCGCGTGATTTTTTCCGACAGCATAACTTTTCTCCTGAAATTTTTGCGTATTTACGCATTTTTTTCAGTTCTTTTTTTGCAGAAATTCATCAATGTCTTGGAGAATGCTTTCGATGCTCATGGTGTGAAGGGCGCCAAAGTTTTGCTTGATAAAATCTGCGGCGCCGGTGTTTTTTAATTCGGCAAGAGCCTGTGCCCCAGTGAGTTTTTTGCTTGCTTTGTATGATTCGAGGACATAAATAAAGAAGGCATCCTCCGTGTCCATTTTTGGGCAGAACTGCATTATGCGGCCTCTAAGGTGAGGTTGCGGTTGGAGACGATGATTTTTGGTGCGGGAACTTCGACATTACTTCCATGGAACAGCGTCATCATACGCTTTATTATACCCCAAGGTCTGAAATAAAAAAAGTCTTTTTGCGGTCTGTTGCAAATTTTTCTTTTGCGAAAGGTGCCCTTGCCTCTCGGTTTTTTTTGCATAAAAACGAACATGATTTCTAGAAATCAGACAAGGCAGTGGGTGTCGGAAAAGTGCAAAAATTTAGATGAACATTTTTTTGCCTTTGCGGGATACTTTAGGTGAGAAAATGGCATGGTGCCAGAAGATTTCAAAAAGGGGAAAAGATATGAAGAAAAGTCTAAAAATGTGCGTGACCGTGCTTTCTGCACTGTTTCTTGTGATGGCGGCTTTTGCTGGCTGTAGTTCCAGTGTGGACGGACTCTTTGCTGCGGACGCTACGGGGGAGGATCCTAAAAATTCTGAGCAGACGGTAACGACTGATCCAACTCAGCCAACGGTAGTAAATCCCAATGAAGATGGTGAACTTGAAGATATTCCAGATTCAGTTGATGGTCTAAAGCCTTTTACTGCCCTTAATATCAGTGATATGTCAAACAAAACATACACGGCAGATGAAGTGGATGCAAAGGACAATGTGAAAATCGTGTCGCCATCTGAAAAGGGTGTCGCTATTGAAAAGAAAAGTGCAACTGTTGATAAGACTAAGTACACAAAACGTTTGAAACTCGGTGGTGCGGGAAAAGAGCGGAGCGTCGTGATTTATGTCGGTGCGAATGTTGAGGGCGTATTACGAGTGGTTTGCGTATCTTCAAACTCAAGTGCTTCTGACCGTGCACTCATGGCAAATGATGTGAAGCTCGGAAATGCTCCTGCAAAAAATCCCGCTGCATTGAGTGCTAGTGTTAAAGGCGATGAAAACGGCTACATTGCGATTTATTCTGGTAATGGCGGCGGAATTAACCTTTATTACATTGCCTTTACAAGCGGTGCGACTTCCTCAGGCTCTGAGGGCGTGGAAAAGCAGTGCTCCAGCGAGGCTTCTACTCCCGCATTGGATAATTCGACTTTGCGCCCCTCTTATGACAATGGCTTGAAAGTCGGAAGTCGCACTAAGATTAACGAAATTGATACTTCTAAAATCGCAAAAGTCGTCTACGCGGCTCCCAATGGAAAGACGACTGGAGATGGCAGCCGTGAAAATCCCCTTGATTTGGCAGGGGCTGTCTTGCAGGTTGAGCAGGGCGGGGCTGTCGTTCTTCTCGGTGGAAAATATTCTCTTTCTTCTACGGTTAAAATTGCGGTGGACAATAACGGAAGCCCGTCGGCTTACAAATACATGCTCCCGGAAAGTGGGGCTGCCGTTGTCCTTGATTTTTCTACTCAGGAAATCGGTGACTCAAACCGCGGTATTCAGATGGACGGAAGTTACTGGCATATCTACGGAATCACCGTTTACAATGCCGGCGATAACGGCATGATTGTGACTGGCAAGCACAATATCATCGAGCGATGTCTTTTCCAGGCCAACCAGGACACGGGCTTACAGATTGCCCGCCGTGCTTCCAGCGTGAGCAATTTTGACGAATGGCCCAGCGACAACTTGATTTTGAACTGTACTTCATTCGATAACAAGGACGACAAGACTGGCGAGAATGCTGACGGTTTTGCCTCAAAACTCACTTGCGGTAACGGAAATGTCTTTGACGGCTGTATCTCTTATGCCAACTGTGATGACGGTTGGGATATGTACGCAAAGCCTGCCACAGGCTCAATCGGTATCGTGACTCTTAAAAACTGTGTCGCCTTCTCAAACGGTAAGACGACCAGCGGCGCAAACTATGCCAACGGAGACATGAACGGCTTTAAGTTGGGTGGCTCAAATAATGCTTGTCCTACGCCTCATGTGGTGACGAACTGCATGGCCTTCTTGAACGGAAAGGACGGCTTTACCGATAACGGAAACGGCGGCGCTTTGGATGTCTTAAACTGTACTTCTTATGCCAATGTAAATTCCAACTTCAATTTCTACCGAACGCTGGCAGGCGGTGTCTTCAAAAAGCTCGTTAGTATGATAGGTGGCGCAAGTATCACTCAGATTGATAAATTCGGCGGCAAGGCAAGCGAAGTGACTGTGGCCGCAAAGATTTCTGATTCTATTTATCTTACCGATAAGAAAAAGGGAACCTTCAATTATGTCTCCGATGAGAGCGAAATCCACAACGGAGACAAAATCGGCGAGCCCGTTTCTGATTTGTATAAAACTGATGTGAATGCCGGTAATCCGCCTGCAATTGACCTGCTGGTAGACGCAAAATGCCGCAATGCTGACGGCACGGTGAACATGGGCGGCTACCTTGAGACAAAGACTTCAAGCAAGTATGCTTCTCTTGGCGCACATTTTGGCTCTGAGGCTTATGAAGTTTTGGATATTACTTTGCAGATGAACTAAAAACCTTTGGAAGAAGCAGGGGAGAGGGGAAGAAGAAACCTTTTGTGAAAGGTGTCGTCTTCCCCTTTTTTTTATTTTATTGTTGTGCCAACGTAGGCTTTTCCTTCCAGAATGGCCTGTGTATTGGCGATGTTTTTGCCGCCTGCGCAGACGACTACCAGACCCAGTTCCTGGGCTTTTTTGCTGGCTATGGGGTCAAAGGGGCAGTTTTTGCCGGGAATCCATTCGTCGCCCACCATTTTGCGGAAGTCTGCCCAGCTGATTTCGTCCAGGGGCTTTGCGTCGGGATTCTTGCGGGGGTCATCGGTGTAGACTTTTTCGATGTTGGAAAGGTTTACCACGGTGTCTGCGTCAAACTTTTCTGCCAGAAGAACGGCATCGTTGTCGGTGGAAAATCCTGGTTTCCAGCCGGCGGCAACAAGTACGCTTCCTGTGAAGGTGAGGGCTGCGGTGGGGTCGGTGACAACGGCTTCCTTGCACAGGTCTCCAAAGCATGCCTTTACAAACTGGGCGTTCAGGCGTGTTGCCATAATGCCAATCCAGTCTGCGGCGTTTACATCGCCATCGGGTGCAGTTTCCGTTACATCCCTAAAGGCCTTCTGATAAATGCGGGCCGGTCCGCCGCCGCCAACAACCAGAATCAGGCGGTCTCCCTTGTGTGCGCTCAAATATGATTTTGTCATGTCCACAAAGCGTTTTACAAAGTCGGTGTCGGGAAATTCCGGTGCGACGATTGAACCGCCTACAGACAATACTTTTGTACTCATTTTTTATCCTCCTCTGCAGCCGCATATAGCGGTGTCTTGCAAATCTATAAAATCAATAAATGCCCAGCACAACCGGATTGTTCCAGAGGGTGCTGTAGTTCACTTTTCCTGCTGAAGATTCTTCCCAGATTGACTGGAAGGCATAGCTTTTTGAGCGCTGTACAACCTTGCTGTTTACGAGAGCCGGCTTTACTTCATTCCAGCCCCGACTGAATGCAATGTGCTGTCCGTCCAAATTGCCAAAATAGAATTCCCGCGGATTATCCGGCTTTTTAAAGGCCTTGTAGTCCAGGGCATCTTTTGCCAGTGCCAGGTCAACAGGAACCCAGCCAAAGTTTTCGATGTAGAATTCTGACCACCAGTGAGCCTGTGCCTTTAAGTCGGAATCAACAAGAATGCCGCTTACGGGCAGGCAGGGAATGCCCAGTGAACGAAGCAGAGCGGTGTAGAGCACCGTAAGGTCGTATGCGTCGCCACGCTTTTTGCTGAGCACATCGAGTACTGTATCGTTTGTGCGGCGGGAGCGGGCATAGAGTTCGTACTGGTCTAGTATATGGTCAAAAAGCAGTTTTGCCTGCCTGTAGGGATTGTTTTCTTTTCCGACGATTTCTTTTGCCGCTGACACAATGCTTGCATTTCGTGACGGAATGAGGCTGTCGGCTTGTGTTGAGGCAAGGTAGAGCAGACGTTTTTTTTCGCTAAAGGGGCGCACTCGGTTGGGATTGATGCTGGTCTGTACGCTGTAGGTAGAAACGACAAAGTTTTGGGAAAAGCGCATCTTTTTGCCGGTGGCGCGGGCAAGCTCAATCTGATGGATAATCGTATTCTTGTAGTCTGCGATGACGGGCAGGGGAATACATTCGGTCATCTCCGCCATGGGCTGGGCTGCGTTTACGATGGGGCGGGGCACACGCATGGTGACTGTTGTGGGATTTTTGGAATCCAGATTCTCAATTTCTTCGGAAAGCTGCAGGAGATAGGTGCGGCGGCTGGTGTATGATTTTGTTCCGGCCGGAAGATGCACGTCCACCTGACCCAGGTTGCTTTCGCCTTTTTCCGTGCTGACTGCAATGGGGCCGCTGGCGGCTCCGTCTGGAATGCGCACGCGGATTTCGCTGTCGGACCAGTATTCGTAGTCGTAATTGTTTTCGTTGGCAGGAATGTATTGCAGGTCAAATTCGCCCTGTTTGTCCTCAGTGCTGCTGGATGACATGGTGGTTTGGTCGGCATCATCGCGGTTTGCCGTAAACTTGACAAAGGCATTTCCCCTGATGGTGCCGAAATTGGTGCCGCTTATGGTGATGAGCGTTCCGTAACTGCCGCTTGACGGGCTGACTGATGAAATGACGGGGAGGGAGGTTTGGGTGTCTGGCGGTACGAGTACGGGAATGTCTGCGGTGTTTGCAAAAAATCCCGGCTTAGACTGTCCGTTTTTTGTCTTTACTACAACAAGACCGTCCTGCACGTTGGTAGGAAGTACAATGCGAATCTGATTGTCTGTCCAGCGCAGGTAGCCGTTGGAGGTGATGCGTGAGCCGCCTACTTCAACAAAATCCGATGTGCCCTGCTTTTCGCCAAAGTGTGCGCCGTTGATGGTCATAATGTCGCCTGCGGTGCCTACGGCTGGCGAAATGGAAGTGATTTCTGGAATTTGGCGGGTTTCTATGGTAACTAGCGAAATGAGACCGATAATCAGGACTATGACGGCAATAAAAATGCCGATTCGCAGCAGAGGATATTTACGGTATAGAACAGAAAGCGTTTGCGAAAAACTCATCTATAGCTTATCTGTTTGCAGCGGTCTGGACGATGCTCGGCATCTGGATAAGCATTTCGTCTTCTCCCCGAACATCATGGATGGGAGAAATGGAAATGCGGATTGAAAGACCATTGTCTGCATTTGCAGAAGCCGGTCTGAATACGTCGATTGATGTGAGGCTGTCGTTCAGTTCGATTGCCTGAGAACGGCTGCGGCGGCTGTATGGCTGAGTTGCAGCGGTGGAAGTCATGCTTGCTCCCTGAATGGCTTCTGGCTCTGCACGAAGATTTTCTCCATTGTGAAGCGCGATCGATGAGAGTGCAGAGCGGTCAATGTTGCCGTCTACGGCAATGTCGTGCTGGGCAATGGGTTTGAGCTTTGTGTTCTGAATGGCACTGATAGTCGTATTGCTTGCACCAGAGGCAGAACGGATGTAGACTGGCGTAAAGATAAGGGCAAAGACTGCCGCCGCGGCCGCAAAAGAAAAGCCCCATTTTGCAAACTGATAGACTTTTGGCCTGTTTTCTTCGGCATTTGCCTGAGCCATAGTCTGGTGATATTTCATCTTGGTCTGCAAGCGGGCAAAACTGGCTTCCAGAAAAGCATCGTCTACGGTGATATCCCTGGCATCTTCCTGCAGAAGTGCATGAAGGCGTTTTACTTTTTTCTGGTCGGCAGTACATGCGGCATCTGACGCAACCAGAGCCTCGTATTTGTCTATGTATGCCGGCGGCAGTTCGTTATCAACGTAGACAGAATGCAAATCTTTTTCAATCGCCATATTCGCTCCTTGTGACCCCCGCCACACAGATTATTGGTCTATGTAGTCACCCAGCAGTTTTTCCAGTTGCTCTCTTGCCCGAAATACGCGGACTTTTACATTTCCTTCCGTAATGCCGAGCACTTTTCCGATTTCTTTATAGTTCAAATCCCCGTATTCCCGCAGGATAAGCACTTCCTTTAAATTAGGCGGCAGCTTGCTTAGTGCCTCAATCGTATGCTTTTTGACTTCCTCCTGAATCATGTCAGTTTCGCCAGAGGTTGCCTTGCGGTGATCTTCGTAGAGGGCTTTTTGATAGGCCTTGCGTTCCCGCGTCTTGCGCTTTGCATAGTTGAGCGAAGCATTTTTTACAACGCGGATAAGCCAGAATTTCGCATCGTCAAGGCTGGGGAATACAAGTCCCTTTTCATTTGCCTTGATGTAGGAGTCATGCACCAGGTCTTCCGCTGCTTCTTCGTCATTGACGATTCGCCAGGAAACCTTGTACAGGAGAGCCATCGTTTCGTTGTACAGTCGTCTGAAGTCAGCCGGATCGGCCGCATTAATCGGTTTGTTTCCCTGACTTTCTTCTCTATCTATAACCACAATAAATCCTTTTCGTTACAAAAAAAGCAGTGCTTTTTTAATTCCGTTTCCACACGACGCCATTGGGGGTGTCTACAATTGTGATGCCTCGGGCAGAAAGTTCCGTGCGAATCTGGTCTGCGCGGGCAAAGTCCTTGGCTTTTTTGGCGGCAGTGCGTTCTTCCACAAGGGCGGTAATTTCTGCGGCTTCGGGGTCGCCTTCATGGTCATCGGCCTGAGTTGAGTTTGCGGCCGCCTGTTTTTCTGCAAGGCTGAGGGCATTTTCTATGACGCTGAGGGAAAGCACCTTGTCCATCTGAAAGATGTCCGCCAGGGCTTCTGAGGCTTTTTGGTTTTTGCCATTGGATGCTTTTTGCAGGGCAGAGAGGGCGACTGGCGTGGCCAGGTCATTTTCCAGACCAGATTTGAATTTGACAAGGTTTTCTGAATCGGCGCGGCCTTCTGCAATTTTTGCGAGGGTGTCTGCGTAGTTTTCTTTGGTTACTTCCAGTTTTTCTTCTGCCTTGGCTTTTGCAAGGAGTTTTGCCACCCGTTCATTCAATGCCGCGCGTCCGTTCTTAGCAGATTCCATGGCATCGAGCGAGAAAATCAGGGGCTTGCGGTAGTGCCCACCCAGAAGGAAGAAGCGGTAGTCCAAGGGGGCAAAGCCTTTGCTTGTGAGGGAAAAGCCCTTTTCTGCGGGCAAGTCGGTCTGCAGGGTGATGAATCTTCCTGAAGACTTTGACATCTTGCCACCTTCCAGAATCAGGAATTCATTGTGCATCCAGTATTTGACCCAGGGGCCTTTTGATTTTTCTGCATCATCAAAAGAACCTTCGCTCTGGGCAATTTCATTGGTGTGGTGCACGGGCACGTGGTCAATGCCGCCGGTGTGAATGTCAATATGCTTGCCAAGATACTTCATGCTCATGGCAGAACATTCGATGTGCCAGCCCGGATAGCCCCGACCCCAGGGGGAATCCCAGGTCATTGCCTGATGTTCAAATTTTGATTTGGTGAACCAGAGAACAAAGTCTCCGGGATTACGCTTGTTTTCATCTACAACGACCACATTGCGGCGGCCTTTTCCTGCCACGAGCTTGTCCAAATCAAGGTTTGCCATTTTTCCGTATTCGGGGAAAGTGGAGATGTCGTAGTAGAGGTTTCCGCCCGCCATATAGGTGTGACCGTTTGCCTCCAGCTGCTTAATCAGGTCAATCATTTCCTGAATGTGGTCAGTTGCCTTGCAGATAACGTCGGGATGGCGGATGTTCAGGGCATCAATGTCTTTCATAAAGGCATTTGTGTAGAATTGAGCTACTTCCAGCACGGACTGATGGCGTTCCTCTGCGGTCTTTACCATTTTATCGTCACCATCGTCACCGTCACCAGTTAAATGTCCTACATCGGTGATGTTCATAACGTGCTTGATGTCGTAGCCCAGATAGGAAAGGGTTTTGTCCAGAATGTCAAGAAAGACGTAGGCACGCAAATTTCCGATATGAGCATAGTTGTACACAGTGGGACCGCAGCCGTAAAAGCCAACGTGTCCGTCAGTAACCGGCTTAAAATCCTGCATTTCGTGTCCCATCGTGTTAAAAATTCGCAATGCCATAGTGCGCGTCTCCTTACGGGCTTTTTAAATCGTGCTGTCCATGAAAAGACAAGCCCTTTTGTACACTATACGAGAAATAGCCGAAAAGTGCAATGCGGTTGCTGACAGGGCGAGTGCATTATAGATATCGTGCTTGCATATCGGCTGGACAAATGAAATGTATGTGCAGACAAAAAGGCTACGTTGCAGCGTGTCAAGCAAGCCCCGCGGTTGAGCGTAATAGGTATTGGACTCGC
>CAKZZO010000146.1 GCA_937885175.1 uncultured Treponema sp.
GTGTCATCCTGCTTATTGGTGAACTGTCAAACAGAGCAAGACTTCCAGTCTCCATAACGTAGTCAAAACTACAAGGTTAGAACGGAATATCTTTCATAAGACACAGGTTTATTTTCCTAAATGATGCAAGATAATTCAATTACTTTAATATACGAGGTTAAGTATGATAGTTTCTGATTTGATGAGCAAAGATGTGATTTATGTGAGTCCTGAGACATCGGTGACGGATGCCCGCGCATTGATGAACAAGGAAAACATAAATAAATTGCCAGTGCTTGACCATGACAATCGGCTGGTGGGCATTGTAACAAAAAACGACCTGTCAAAGGCGGCCCCTTCCGAGGCGACAACCTTGGATATGTATGAGTTGAGTTATCTGCTTTCAAAACTTAAAGTGGAGAAAGTGATGATAAAGCATGTTACCACCGTAGACCACAATGAAGTGATTGAGGAAGCCGCCCGCATTATGGCCGACAAGAACGTGGGCTGTCTTCCGGTAATGAATGGTGACTTACTGGTGGGCATTATCACTGAAAGCGATTTGTTCCATGCCTTTATCGAAATGTTTGGTGCCCGTCATCGCGGCGTGCGCTTTATGGGTGACATTCAGGAAAAGCCGGGCGAACTGGCAAAAATCAGTCAGTCCATTGCGGAACTGGGCGGAAACATTGTTTCTATTGTCACAAGCGAAGGATGCGATGTTTCAAAACGCCGCATCACCTGCAAGGTAACGCAGGTGACGATGGAACAGATAAAAACCTTGCTGAAAAACATGGACGTGGAGCCAGTGGACATCCGCGAGGTTTAAATAGACGATTCGGAAAAAAAGCAGTACTTTAAATATATGGACTTTTCCGCTGACACGTTATTGTTGCATTTTCTCAGGACTTTTCGTGATCCTTTTACGGCAAAGGAAATGTGTCGCTTTTTGCATCAGGTAGGAATTCAGGCTTCGGTAAAGGAAGTGGCTGAATATCTGGAGTCTGACCCTCTGATTTTTCCTCTGGAACACAAGTTGTATCTGACGCGGGCAGGTGCCTTTACCGGGCAGTTCTTTAGTTTTGTGCCTACGCCGCAGGAAATTGCCCAGCAGGTTGTGGTGCCTGGTGACCGCTGCATTCCCTTTGTGGACATGGAAATGCTTTCCTGTACGCTACAGTTTGAATACAGTGGTAAACTCCTTGAGCCGAAAATCTTTGAAACCGACTGCAACATGGCGCGGGAGCTCTTTTCATTCTTTGGCGATGAGTATTCTGCCCAGTACATTGCGGCAGATCCGGTAAACAAGCAGCTGAATCTGGCGGAAAAAGATTTTGAACTTCCTTCCCGGCTTTCTTTGACGGGTGTCTCCATAGAAAGAATCATGCGAGACTGTGACTTTAAGTATGGCGACCGCCTTTTGTGCCGCGTGGTCAACTGGGACAGGGGAATCATTGAAGTCTTTCCCTTGGTGACTCACAAGCATAATCCCATGCAGGTGGACAGCGAGGACATGGCACGGCAGCACTGGAATGACATGTTGGAAAAAGCCTTGCTGGAAACTTTTGACCGCTTAGGTCCCTGTGCCAGCATGGATGAACAGCTGGCCAATGTTTTTTATGAGAATCGGAAAAAACTGTGCACGGCTGACTGTGGCTCAATCCATGAATTTCTGGATGCTTCCAAGAAAGTGTCTATGGAACTTTTCGGTGTGGAGACCCGCTTGTGGCGGCATGGCGAGGATGTGCCGGCGGTTGGTCAGTGGAATCGGCAGGACTTGGTGCGGGGACTGGATGGGGGGGTGCCTCTTTTTAATCTGCCTGACTATGTGATTGACTGCTTTATTCAGGATTCGCTCTATGAAAAAAAAGAAGACATTTCCGACCTGGTAAAAAAGATTATCCCCAAGTCCATGGAAATTTCACCTGAGGAAGAAGAGTTCTTTACATTGCAAATAATGCACAGAAATGCTATACTGCGGAAAAAGTATAACTGGTTTGCGGACTTTTCGCGCGGGTCAATTCGGCACCGTGCCTTGGAATTGTATTCTGAAGTAGGTTCCCTGGTGTACGACATTGACTGTGCCAGCGACAAGTTGGAGCAGATGCCACAACAGGAACTCGTGACCCTTTCACAGTTGTTTACTCATGTTTCCCGCATGCTGGAGGCTCTTTCTTGTCTGAATGAAAATCTGGAAAGCGATGAGTATGCAATGCAGCTTTCTCTGGAAGGCATGGAATACAATTTTGAAGACATCCGCATTCCCTTGCTAGCGGCGATTGAGCGGTTACAGAGCGATCGCTTTAAGATTATCTGATTTATTTTTTTTTCGGAGGCGGTATGGGTATTGCGGTTAGTCTTTCAGAACTGATAAAAAAAGGTGGTGTATTTACCGATATTGAAGGCGCAACCCCGCCGGAAGTGTACAAGAATCTGAGCGAAGTTATTTCACTTCCTCCCTATGTTTCCAAAAATGAATTTATTGATGCTTTGTGTCAGCGTGAGATGGTGTTGAGCACGGCTGTGGGAAATGGTATTGCAATGCCCCATCCTCAGACTGCAATGATGAGAGATTCCTCTGAACAGAAGATTGCTGTCTGCTACTTGAAGCGGGCAATTGATATGAATGCTCCTGACGGCATACGGGTGTCTGTGATGTTCGTTCTGATGACAAGCAATGTGCAGGCACACTTGCAGATAATTTCTTCTCTGGCAAAAGCCTTGCACCGTGATGAAGTAAAAAAGGCTTTGGAGCGCGGGGCAGGTTTGGAAGAACTGGTAAAACTTATTGATGGAAAATAGCGGGGGCAACGTGCTTGTTTGTTCAAGCATCCTCACCGTCGTATTCATAGTATGGAGGCATGATAAAAATGAATCTTACGGGTCTTAACGCCGTGGCAAGGACGATTCGCAGTCTTTCAATTGATGCGATTCAAAAGGCAAAGTCTGGTCATCCGGGACTTCCCCTCGGTTGCGCAGAATTGGCTGCCTTGCTCTATGGCGAAATCCTTAAGCACAATCCGGCAGATGCAAAATGGCCTGACAGAGACCGCTTTGTATTGTCTGCAGGACACGGTTCTATGTTGTTGTATGCAGTCTTGCATTTGGCTGGCTACAAGGTTTCTCTTGATGACATTAAATCATTCCGCACGCCCGGGTCAAAATGTCCGGGGCATCCTGAATACGGTGTGACCGAAGGCGTGGAAAACACCAGTGGTCCGCTGGGTCAGGGCATTGCGGTGGCAGTTGGCATGGCAATGGCAGAAACTATGCTTGCTGCAAAATATAATACTGCCGCACATAAAATTGTAGACCATTACACCTATGTTCTCATGGGTGAAGGATGCCTTGAAGAAGGCCTTTCTTCCGAAGCGAGCAGCCTGGCGGGTCACTTAAAACTGGGCAAGCTGATTGCCTTTTATGATGAGAACAGAATCAGTATTGACGGTTCTACCGACATCACCTTTACCGAAGACATTGCAAAACGCTACGAGGCATACGGCTGGCAGGTTTTGAAGGGCAGCATGTATGATGTAGAGCAGATTGCAGGCTTGGTGGAAGAAGCAAAAAAATGTAGTGATAAGCCTACGCTGATTATGCTCAAGTCCGTTATCGGAAAATTTGCTCCCAAGCAGGGAACGGCAAAAGTGCATGGAGAGCCTCTGGGAGAAGCGGATGTTGCTGAAACAAAGAAAAACCTGGGCTTGAATCCCGAGGAATTCTTCTATGTAGACCCCCAGGCTCTGACCTATTTTGCAGATAAAAAAGCAGCCTTTGCCAAGCGCGAGGCCGACTGGCAGAAAGAATTTGACGCATGGGCAAAGGAAAACCCTGCCTTGGCAAAACAGTGGCAGGCTTCGTTTGAAGGCTCTGCTGATGGCGAGGAACTTGACCCTACTTACGAAATTGGCGCATCAGTTGCAACCCGTACTGCAAGCGGTGATATGATTAGTGCAATGGGGTTGAGCCATTCCTATCTGGTTGGTGGAAGTGCTGACCTGAAAGGCTCAAACAAAAGCGGCATGAAGTGTGATGGCGGCACCTATACGCCGGAAAATCGTGCAGGCCGCTCCGTTGAATTTGGTATCCGCGAATTTGGCATGGCAAGCGAAACCTTGGGCATGACGGTGCATGGAGGCTTGCGGGCTTTCTGTGCAACATACCTTGTCTTTAGCGATTACATGCGTCCTTCAATCCGCCTTGCCGCCATTATGAAGCAACCGGTTATCTATGACTTGACCCACGATTCCATTTTTGTTGGTGAAGACGGTGCAACCCATCAGCCGATTGAGCATTTGGCTTCGCTTCGTGCCATGCCCAATGTACAGGTGTTGCGCCCAGGCGATGCGGAAGAGGTTGTTTCAGCATGGCATATCGCTATGGAAAGCAAGGATCATCCGGTTGTGCTTTCCCTGACGCGTCAGAATGTTCCAGTGTATGCAAAAGAAGACAAAGATTGGAAACATACTATCCGCAAGGGTGCCTATGTGGTAAAGACGGGAGCCGATACTCCTGACATTACGGTGCTGGCAACTGGTTCTGAAGTGAATATGGCCTTGGAAGCGGCCAAGCTGGTGAGCGGAAAAACAGTTCGCGTTGTTTCTGTGCTTGACCGTGAACTTTTTGAATCGCAGGATGAGGCATTCCAGCAGAAGATTATGGGCGGTGCTAAGCGCGTGCTTGTGTGTGAGGCCGGTTCAAAATCTGGTTGGGAAGGCTTTGCCACAAGCAAGCGGGATTTGTTTACGCTGAATCAGTTTGGCGTGAGCGGCGAGGGTAAGGCAGTGGCAAAAGCACTGGGCTTTACCGCAGAAAAACTGGCAGACCTTTTGAATGCGTAAAAACGCTTAGGAAAGAATACCCCAAAAGTTGGCGACAATTTTTGGGGTATTTTTTTTATGCACTGACAATTTCCTTTAATTCTTCCAGTACACGCAAGTCTGAAATGGCTGCAGAAAGGGGGCTTGTCAGGCTTGCCTTTCCGTCCAGAAAATCAATGGCATTTTCTACCATGTTGGCAAAATAGCCAGTTTTTTTGGGAAAACGGATTGATTTTTCCCGAGCGAGTGAATAGAAGCCTGTGTAGAGGCGGCTTTCCTTGCGCACATAGCATTTTGCAAAACCGTTTCCCAGGCATATGCGTCCAGTGGTGCCCAAAATATCTAGGGCAAAGGCAAAGAATTTGCTGCGGCCGCTCATGGTAAGGCTGATGGAGGGACAGATGGGGGTGGCATAATGAGCGGTGAAGTTTCGCACGTCGCCTTTTTCGTCCTTGTAAAGTCCGGTTACTACGGGGGAGTTGAGCAAGGGGCTTTCTTGCGGGGCAGGAGCAAAGGATTCGAGCAAAAACTGTACGATGTCTACTAAATGGGTGCCGTCGTGGAGCAGGCTGTATTCTCCGGTGGATTCTTTTTCCTTGCTGTAGACGCGGAGTCCCGAAAAAAGATCGGCGCGAATCATCTGCAAGTCTCCAATGGTATGCATAAAGTCTCTGGCTATTGCGTAATCGCGGGCAAAGCGGCGTTCGTGGTTCACCATGACGGGCACATGGTTTGCTTCCGCACAGGACTTGATTTGCAATGCTTCTGCAACGCTGAGGGCAACGGGTTTTTCCAGAATGACGAGGCGCGGTTTTGTCCGAATTGCCTTGAGACATTCGGTAAGGTGGGCGTCTTCGTTTACGGCGATGGTGATGATGTCCGTGTGGAGGGCTGCATACAATTCGTCACTGGAAGAAAAGGCCTGCGCTTTGGGAAGCTGTTTTTTCCAGCGGGCGAGATTTTCGGCATTCGTGTCTGCGGCGGCGATAAGGCTTATGCGCTTGTTCTTGCAAAGGGCCATGGTGTGGGACGCAGGCTGCTCCCGCTTTTTGTCAAATCCCAGGGAAAAGCCGATGCGTCCGGTTCCGATGAGGGCTGCAGTGTACTGTTTCATACTTGATTATCGGAAAAAAATGCGGCGGGGTTTAGGGCGGCAGCCCTAGGCGAAGGGGGTGCGGCGCAACAGAAGTGCGGCGCAGGGGGAAGGCTTTCCCCCGCATGATGGCAGGGGCTCTTGCATAAAATGGCGGAGTAAGGTATAGTTATAGCAGTATGACACTTTGACAGATTTTGTCATAAAGATAGGAGATTCTATGGCTAAGAAGTATGCTTTTTTGTTTCCGGGACAGGGTGCTCAGGCGCAGGGCATGATGAAAGATGTGTGCGATGCATTTCCTGAAGCACGTAAGGTTATTGATGATATTTCTGCAATTACAGGAAAGGATATCACCAGATTGTTGTGGGAAACGGAACAGACTGAACTGAACCGCAGCGATAACAGTCAGTTGGCAATTACTGCCGGAAGCCTTGCAGTGATGGCTGCTTTGAAGTCAAAGGGGATTGAACCCAGTGCGGCTATGGGATTTAGTCTGGGTGAGTTCCCGGCCTTGTATGCGGCGGGTATCCTTTCTTTTGAAGATGTGATTAAGATTGTCGTGCAGCGTGGAACTATCATGCAGAAGGTCTGCGAGGATATTGCTGCCGCAAATGAAGGACATGCACCGGGAATGACGGCTGTGCTTGGTCTTCCGCCTGAAAAGGTTGAGGAGTTGGCAAAGAGCGTAGAGGGTGCCTACGCCGCAAACATGAACAGCGTAAAGCAGACAGTTGTAAGCGGCACTTTTGACGGACTGGCAGCGGTGGAAGAAGCGGCTAAAAATGCTGGTGCCCGCAGAACTGTTCGTCTTGCTGTTGCAGGTCCTTTCCACTCACCGCTCATGCAGGCGGCTGCAGACGGATTTAAGGCGGCTCTTGAGCCTTACACATTCTGCGACCCCAAGATTACGCTCTTTAGCAACGTAACTGGAAAGAAAGTGACTGAAGGGGCTCCTGCAAAGGCAAGTGCGGTAGACCACCTGACAAACCCGGTGCGCTGGACGGATGAAGAAAAAGTCCTGGCTGATATGATTGCGGAAGATTCTGCAAACGAATGGGTATTGCTGGAAGTGGGACCTGGAAAAGTTTTGAGCGGCCTGTGGGGTCAGACGGAACTGGGTGCGACTTTGCCCTGTACGCCAATCAATACGGCAGAAGCAATTCAGGCACTGTAAAGGAGAAGGGTATGTTGTTGAAGAATAAAAAGGCACTGGTAACAGGTTCTAGCCGTGGTATTGGACGCGCGATTGTTGAGGCTTTCTTGAAAAATGGTGCGGAAGTATGGGGCTTGTGCTCTAAACCCAGTGCGGCAAAGGCTGATTTGGAAAAAATTGCTGCTGATAACGGTGTTGCATTCCATGAAATTTGTGCGGATGTGGGTAATGCCGAGCAGGTGACGGAAGTGGTAAAGGCGGCGCTGGCAGAGGCTGGCACCTTTGATGTTCTGGTGAACAATGCGGGCATCACGCGGGATGGGCTTTCTTTCCGCATGAAGAAGGAGGACTGGGACGACGTGCTCCGCGTAAACTTGACGAGTGTCTTCCTGATTACACAGATTGTTTCCGGCAACATGATTCGTGCAAAGGACAAATCCTGCTCAATCATCAACATGTCTTCCATCGTGGGATTGCACGGGCAGGGAGGACAGGTGAACTATGCGGCAAGCAAGGGCGGTGTCATTGCATATACTAAGGCATTGGCAAAAGAAGTGGGAAGCCGTGGCGTGCGTGTAAACGCAATCGCTCCGGGCTTTATTGAGACCGACATGACTGCTGTGCTGAAAGACGACATGAAGGCTCAGTGGGTTGATAGCCTGCCCCTCAAACGTGCTGGAAAAGCTGAGGACATCGCAAATGCCGCGCTTTTCCTTGCAAGCGACCTGAGTACCTATATTACCGGTCAGGTTCTTGGCGTAGACGGGGGAATGGGCGCGTAACAAAAATACATCCATGTATTTTTGTTACGCCGCGCAGATTTCAGCGGTGCTGAAATCTGAAGTTGGTTGGATTCCGCCCTCCATGGCGGTGGCGTGCTGGCGCACGGTGGTGGGTGTGAAAAGCAAAGTTTTGATTGATATTTTTAGGAGAAATAGTATGAGAAGAGTTGTTGTAACAGGTTTGGGTTGTGTTTCACCAGTGGGAAATTCGGTGGACGAGACATGGGCTGCATTGCGTGCAGGAAAGAGTGGCATTGCTACCATTACTCATTATGACAATACAAACTTTAAGGTAAAGTATGCGGCAGAAGTGAAGAACTTTAATGCTGCTGACTATATGGATTCTTCTGCGGCGCGTAAGATGGCTCTGTACTCACAGTATGCTGTTGCGGCTGCAAAAATGGCTCTGGATGATTCAGGGCTGATGGGAAAGAGTGATGTGCTTGAAGATACATCGGTCTACCTTGGTGTGGGCATTGGTGGTCTTGAAGTGACTGAAAACACAATGAAGGCATATTTTGATTCAAATCAAACCCGTATGCCGCCGCTGACCATTCCTGAATTGATTCCCAACGAGGGTGCAGGAAATATTTCTATGGCTTTTGGTCTTCACGGCGCAACACATACTGTCGCAACGGCTTGTGCTTCTGGTACTGACGCAATCGGAAACGCATTTGATCAGGTTCGCTCCGGCCGCTATGATGTGGTATTGGCTGGCGGTGCTGAGTCAACACAGTGTGGCTATGCAAACTTGGGATTCCAGATGCTGCATGCCCTTTCTTCAAAATGGGTTGATGACCCCACAAAGGCAAGCCGTCCTTTTGACAAGCAGCGCGACGGTTTTATCATGGGTGAAGGAAGCACGATTCTGGTGCTGGAAGAATATGAACATGCAAAGGCTCGCGGTGCAAAAATCTATGCTGAGGTTGCAGGCTATGGCGCATCAAGTGACGGTTATCATCTGACTGCTCCCAATCCGGACGGTGTTTGCGGTGCAAAATGTATGACTATTGCCATGAAGGATGCTGGAGTAAAGCCTGAGGAAGTGACCTACTACAATGCACACGGAACTTCTACCAAATTGAACGACTCTGGCGAAACTAAGATGCTGCACATTGCGTTTGGCGATGCTGCAAAGAAACTGCATATTTCATCAACAAAATCAATGACTGGTCACTGTCTAGGTAACGCAGGTTCTCTTGAGGCCATGATTTGTGTCAAGGCGATTCAAGAAGGTTTTGTTCCGCCGACGATTAACCTTGACGAAGTTGATGTAGAGGGTGGCTGTGACCTGGACTACACTCCCAACAAGGGACTGGACATTCCGGTTGACGTTGCCATGAGCGCAAACTTTGGTTTTGGCGGACACAATGGCTGTCTGGTCTTCAAGAAAGTAAAATAAGGGATAAGATTATGGAAGCATTTACTGATATTGAAAGCCTGTTGCCCCACAGAAAGCCATTTTTGTTTGTGGATTCAATCGACAGCTATGACGACAATGGTTGTGTGTGCCACAGGACATTTACGGACGAGGACTTTTTCTTTAAGGGACACTTTCCCGAGTATCCGGTTGTTCCGGGCGTTATTCTGATTGAAACAATGGCTCAGGGTGGCGGTGCAGCCCTGTCCCTGCAGAAAAAATTTGACGAGGGCAGTCTCTTCTTCCTCGCCACGGTAAATAACGTAAAGTTCAAGCATCAGGTGCGCCCCGGCGACAAAGTCCGCATGGAAGTCGTCAACAAGCGCTGCACCAAAAACATGGTAGTCCAGGAAGGCAAAGCCTACGTCGGCGACACCCTCTGCGCCCAAGCTGAGTGGATGTGCCTCGTAGGAAAGGGCAACTAATGTACTGAGCCACGAAGCAGAATGGACGGGCAGGTGCGCAAGCACCAAAGTCAATAATTACCAATACCCGCGCGGCGCGAAGCGATGCATATGCTGAGCGCCCTTTTTCATTGCAGGTGCCGCACATCTTTAAAATGTTGTTATATCAACTTATTTATTTGAATTTCCGACAATTATAGTGTATAATACTATGTATAATTGCGGTAAAGTCTCTTTTCCGCGCATTTTCTGCAGAGCAGAGTAAGTCTGTGAGGAGAAATGTATGTTAAAAAAGTGTTTTTTTAAGAGTGTAGTAGCAGGGATGGTTTTTGGGGCACTGGGAATGGTGCTTTCCTGCTCGGACAATGTTGGTTTGGGTGAATCCGTTGATACGGAGGCTCCGACCATTGAAATCGCTTATCCGCCGGCATCTTCCGTAATCCGCGGTACCTTTGTCTTTGCGGGTAGCTGGAAGGATGACAAGGGGGTAAAGTCCGTTACGGCATCAATTACCAATACAGCCACCAAGCAGACCTATCCCGCAAATGAAGTTATTCTGGGTGAAAACAATACCTGGTCAGTCCTTGTGAACAACTATAGCGAGGAAAATGCTGATTACGTGAATTACTGGCAGCTTCCTGACGGTAAATACGAATTGGGCGTGTACGCAACGGATAATGCCGGCCACAAATCCGGCACTACAACTCGTACTTTTGAAATTGACAATACGGCTCCGGTAACTGTTTTGACCAGTCCGGGAAGTACTTCAACCTATACGGCATATGGTTCAACCTTTAGTGTAGAAGGTACTATTGCCGATGAGCATACAGTTGATTCTCTTGCGGTAACTATTTACGATGAAAACGGCAATGTACTTGATTCTACGGCGGAATCTCCCTATACCGAAACAAGCGTTCAGACAGCGGGCGGTACAAGCGTTTCCCTGCTGAAGTTTTCTGAAAAGCCTGTGACTACGGTGCAGACCCGCTATGCGAATATTTATGGCGAAAACCGTGACGGCGGTACAAAAAAGTATTCCTGTACCATTTATGTAACGGATAATGCCCGTCTTTATGGCGAGGAGCAGTACAAGGCTTTTCTGGAGTCAAAGGGAACTTCTACTGATGCTTCCGCAGAGACACTGGGAAATGAAACATCTGTTTTCTATTTGAATGCCAGTGTATACGAAACACTCCTGAGCAGCGTAAAGGGCTATGGACTGAGCGTTGCTGAATTGATGACGATTATCAACGGTACTTATGTGGCCAGTGACGATACATCTGCCCGTGCGGCGGGAAGCAGTGTGGTGGCGGGTACGCTTACTAAAAGTCAACTCAAGGAAGTGCAGTCTCTCCTGTACGGTGAAAATTCTGTGGCAGTGGACACATCGGTAAATCACCTGCGCTTTTCTCTTGACCCGGCGGTTAATCCAACCTATGCGGTGAGTGGCTTTGCGCTGGAAGATTCTCCCAATGGCACAAAGAATCAGACTGTTACCTTTATCGTGAGTCCGGGCTTGGATGGCACTCAGTTCCGCCCCAATACATTTGAAGTCTACCTGCTTAATTGCGGTGCGTACAGTGATGAGGCAGGCTTTGACCGTTCAAAATACACAGAATTCCTGGAAGACCCCGCCACTTACTATGGTGCGCACAAAGATACGACGATTTTTGTAAGCAGTTTTGCAGATACATATACGGATGCTGATACGCTTTCTTCGCTGACGGCAACCTTTAAACTGCCCGAAATTGTTGCGGACAACTGGTATTGTATTGGTATTGCCGGCCACGACCTGGATGACAATGAACTTATTCCGGACGGTGTCTTTGGCTTTATTGGTGCGCTTTCTGGTACGCCGCCTGTGGTTGGCTTTGAGCAGCCGGTAAATCAGGCGATTCTGGGAAGTTCCGCTGACCTTACCTTTACGGGAGAAATTACTACAACAGAAGTCAAACTGGATAAAGTGACGCTGACTGTTGATGTGACCGATGTTGAAAACGGCTCAACGGTTGGTTCTTTCAAAGTGTCCAATGTGGCAAGTGACGCAGACAAGATTGTGAGCTGGAATCCTGATGTAGAAAAAGATGACAATGCCAAGTTCAAATATGCCTGGAAATTCACCCTTACAGATGCTCCAGAATACAGCAAGTATAAGGCTGAGTCAGGCGACAATAGAATCTACATGTACACCGTGACCGCAGAGGCAAGGGATGCTTCTGGTGGCGAAAATACGGCAAACCGCACGGTAACCGTTGATACAGTTCCGCCGGAGGTGACGATTACTTCTGTCATTCCCTCTGTTACAGGCTATACGGATGCAAATCACTCGGATGCAAGTGCTGTCTATGTAAACGGCACGATTACCATTACGGGTGCAATCAACGAAATGAACTTGAAGAGCGCAAGCTACACGGTATTTGTTGACGGTGCTACTGTAAAAGACGCCGATGGAAAGGATGACGAAAACTATACGAATGTTCCCATAAAGACAACGCAGTTTAAGATTATGATTGATACGACTGCCTTGACGGATGATAAGCCGATTAAGGTTGTGGTGACGGCAATCGACCGTGCAACAGGAACATTGGTGACTGCACTGGACGGAACCGTGGGTAACGTAGGAAGTTACAGTACGTCGGCCTTGATTAGTGATGGAGATACAGAAAAATCCTATAGAATCCTGCAGGAAACGGATAGACCTGTCTTACAGCCTACCAATGCTGATACGAAAATTACCAGTGAAGATGCCATTATTGCGGCGACAAAAAATGCTGACGCATTGAATACCAATATCTTTAACCTGGGCGACAAATTGCAGGCAACGGTAAGCGATGACGATGGTGTGGCCAGTGTTTCTGTAGGCTATCGCAAGGCTGGTTCAACGGACGCATTTAGTCCGCTTGCCGCTAACTACACGGCTTCAAATAATTCTCTTACTTCCGCGCTTCCGTCTGACTACGGTGTGTATGAAATTCAAGTGAAGGCGGTGGACTCCGTAACTGACCGAACCGCGGACTTTGCAGAAAACGGAACAAGCACAACATGCTTTGTGGTGGCCATGGATGATGGTGCACCGACATTCAGTAATGTCCAGCCGGCAGATAACGGCTACTATGCTGAAAGCTTTGCCGTGACAGGTGTGATTACCGATAAGAGCGGCGCGGTAACACTGCAACTTACCAGCGTAACGGATCAGGGAAACAGTGAAAGCTATGCGTCTGCGGTAAGCCTGAATGATACCGCTGACGGAGCAGACTTTAGCGATAAGATTACGGTTCCAGCAAACAGTCAGACTTATAGGATCGTCTACAAGGCAACCGATAAGTATAATCAGTCTAAAGAATATGCTATCAGATACATTGTAGATAAAGAAGCACCAACAGTTGAGCCACCAAGCATAGAAAACGCTTCGCAAAGTGGCGGCTGGTTCAACTCTACTAGCCCGCGGGTAACGGTAAAGGCAAAAGACAACGAGGGCGGTAGTGGCGTAGCAACGGTAAAAGCCTATGTGCTTAAAGATACGGAAGTTCCTGCAGACCTTGCGGACTATGCCGTTGAGAATGCAACTGGTGTTGATTTAGCGGCAGGAACAAAAGATGCTGATGGCTATACTCCCTATGCGGGCGTTGTTTCTTTGCAGCAGGGAAAAAATGTCGTTATTGTAGTGGTAACCGATCAGGCGACGAATAAAACAAGAGTCAAAACGGATGTCATACAGGTGGACACCCTTTCTCCGACCATTACGCTTTCAGCCCTTTCTGACACGCTTATCAATAAAACGGAATGGGAAAACCTTTCATCAGGCCTAACCCTTACGCCGACTATTGTGGATGAAGGAAGTGGCGTTGTTTCCGCATGGCTTGATAGGCAGAACACGGAAGCAAAAGAATCTGATGCCACAATAAAAGCCACGACTGATGCCGTGACAAGTTCAAGCGGCTGGACTGCCCAGCTGGTCATTCCGCAAAGTGCTCTTACTGACGGAAACCATGTCTATTACGTGTGGGCAAAAGATGCTGCGGGCAGGACTTCTGCTTCTGAGCCCATTTCCTTTACGGTAGATAAGACACCGCCAGAGATTGAAGTAAACGCCTTGTCTAACAATGGACTGTATACAGAAGCAAATGTAACGAACCTTGATACGACGGCACGCACGGCAAAATACTCCATTGCGGGTTCTTGGTCTGATGCGGTTTCTGGCACGGAAACATTGCAGTATACACGTAACGCAAATCCGACGGAATTGACGGCAGAAGGAGAAGACCCCGCTGCAGCATGGGTTACCATTCCTCTGTCTGATAAAGCGGCTGGCGTAAAGTTGAGCTGGACAAATCTCATCGACGTTACGGAAAGTTCTGGCAATACGATTGCTTTCCGTGCAAAAGATACGGCAGGAAACATAACGGCTTCTGACGGCTACAAACTCTTTACGGGTATCACCTTTGACTTTAGCCTGCCGGTGATTACGCTGACACAAAGGCCTGCTACGCAGACTAAGGAACAGGTGACCATAGGCGGCACGGTAGAAGACAAACTTGCCCTCTCGAAGGGAAATATCAGCATTGTGGTGACGAAAGGCACCGAGGCACAGACTGTTACTCCGACTATCACTGAAACCACAACGGGTAAAGCATATTCATTTGACCTTACCATTCCTGCAAATGCTGACCACTCAAACGATGGCGACTGGACGGTGACGATTGGCGCAAAGGATGGTGCAGGACGCGATGCAGTGCAGCAGAAGGTGGCGGTAAAAATTGATACTACCGCGCCAAGTGTGGAAAAACCGACGCTTTCCACATCAAAAGGTTCTGAAAAAGACAGCGTCTACTACTTTAACGGTTCAGACATTCCGACGGTTGCCGTAAGTGCTTCTGACTCAGGCACGGGAATTGCCTCGGTTGCCTACGGCATTGTTTCTGGCACTGCAACGGCATGGTCAGATTCCCTTGTACTGAAAAACATAACGGAAAGTGCAGACAAATGGACTGCAATGCAGATGGACAGTTCCGTAAGCGATAGATTTAAGGTAAACGTAACTGACTTTAATACGTTAGGTGAAGGTGATTACGTTGTCTTTGTCCGCGTGATAGATAGCGTGGGTAATACAGCCTATTCTGAAGGCTATCGAGTCTGCAACGATAAGACGTTACCAGTACTGGAAGAAACGGGTGCAGGTGATAAGCCCGTTGATGCAACAGGAAGGTCGTTTGACAGCGGAACCTTTACGCTGACCGGTACCGTTTCAGATAGCAATTATAAGGAACTTACGGTAACGCGAGATACAATCGATGGAGCTGCGCCAGTACTTACAGTAGCAAACGGTACATGGACATTGAAGCAAGATGTCGCTGATGATGAGCAATCACATACTTATACCTATACTCTCACCGCAATCGACTATGCGGGAAATGAAGCTTATATCAACGGTCGCACGGTAGAAATTGACCGAACGGCACCCACCGTTACCGTGGAAAAACTGAATGACAGTGCGGCTGAAGTTGGTGTATTCTCAACAAAAGAAAAGAACTGTATCTTTACAGGAAAGATAGAAGAAACAGGTTCTGGATTACATAAAGCCTATGCGCTACTGTACACGGGAGATACGGCTCCGGCTGATCCTGATGCGGCCACTGGTATCGCTTCTGGCGAAACAAATTATGCAAGTGTGAGCGTAAACAGCGACGGTTCATTTACCCACACCTTCTATGGTCAGGCGGAAGGAACCTATCACTTAAAAGTAGTTGCCTTTGATAAGGCTGGAAACACGAGTTCATTTACTCCCGTACAGGTTAATGTGGATAACTCAGCCCCGGTAAGTACGCTGAATGTAACGGGTAGTGCCAATGGCATTAAGCAGATTGCTGATGGTGTGGCTTCTGACGTTACTATTTCTGCTGATAACTGGAATCAGAAAACCGTTTACATTACGGACGGTACATTTACCCTAAGCGGTGCTGTTACGGATGCATTTGGATTTAGCGCAGATACGATTGAACTGTCTGTTGATTCAACCGTAGTGTCGTTTACATCAAAAACAGATAATTTTAATTGGAGTCAGAGTAGTGGCACATTCAACTGGACTTATACCCAGCCTGCTACAGACGGCACCTATACCTACAGCCTGAAGATGACTGATACGGCTGGAAATGAAAGGACAAATGAGTTTAAGGTACAGGTAGACACCAAGGCTCCCAACATTTTGAGCATCACCGCTCCAGCAAGCAATTCCAACCAGACGGGCGATGTAGTCTTGACTGGGCAGACCGCAGACGAGGGCGTGGGAGTTCAGAAAATTTCATATCAGATTTTAAAGGGCGATAATCCTGTTGCAATCAATGGTAAAGAGGCTATTGACGTGACGGCTTCTGGTGATGCAGAAAATACGCTGACGGGAAGCACTTGGAAGGCAAAAATCCCGACAGCTGGTTTGACGGAAAGCGGTCACCTTACGCTTAAAGTGACTGCAACGGACTATCTGGGTCATACGACTTCTGCAGAAAGAGTCTTCTATCGCGACAGTACGCCGCCTGTTTTTGAAGATGGCTATCCCAAGGTAACAACTCAGGTTTCTGCAGGGGAAAATTGGTTTAGGACTTCAACCCTCACCGTTTCTGCAAAGGCAACAGATGAAGAAAGTGACATTGCAAGCATTTCCTTTAAGGTTGGCGAAAACGGTGACGAAATCGCCATGACAAAGAACGAAGACGATACCTATTCTTCTGCAAATGTTGTCTGTAAAGAGGGTGACAATACTATTTATGTTCTTGCAAAAAACAATGTCTACGACGGCACAAAGGGCGTTACCACTAAGACTATTACTGTGCATGTTGATACCATTGCGCCTGAGTTTAGTACGCCTGCCTACAGCGGATTGATCTATGCGGCTTCCAATGCCAGCAACAATGATGTAACAGTAAGCGGCACTATCACTGAGGCTTTGGGACTTTCTGCAACTAATGGTCTGGTCATCACCGCAACACGAAAAACCAGTGCTGGTGGAAGCAGCGATAAAACCGAGAAAACTTATGACGCTGACAGCCTTAAAGAAATTTTGCAGGAGAATGGTGCTACAACGATTACTGCTCCATCTGGCGCAACTCCGTTGACGGACGAAAATAACAACTGGTCTTTTAAACTCCCCGCTGATACGGCAAGTCACTCAACTGACGGCGAATGGACATTCACGATTACTGCAACCGATCAGGCAGGCAATACGGCGAGTACAAAAGCAACGGTTCTGATTGACACCACCGCCCCGGCTTGGTCGGCTTCGGGAACTATTGCAAGCAAGGACTACTACTTTACTGTTGGTGGAAAAAAATATGACGCGGCAAACTGGTACAAGGATACGAACCTTTCCATTACAGGCTATTACATTGAGGACGTAACGGGAAGCGGTATTAGTACTGTTAATTATACGATTACGCCACCCATTGGCAGTAGTTCCAGCCAGCTGACGGGTAGTATCAGTCCAAACAGTGCAACAGGAATTTCTAAATTCATTTCAGAAGTAGCGGGCTTTGAAAACGGCTCTAGCCTTACCTTTACGGCAAGTGACGAAGCGGGAAATACTTCAACTGCCATCAATGAATATGTCATTAACATTGACAGTACCGAACCCGAACTTGACAGTAACTCCGTACGATATGCAGTGGATGGTGGTGATTCGAGGGAACTGGGAACATCAACCATTCTGACAAACGCAACAAAAGCAATTGTCATTACAGGCACGGTATCAGACGCGGCATCAGGCATAGACTTGGGAACGAACTCTGCCAAAACAATTTCTGCAACAAGAGGAAGTGTCGCCTATGACGCAAGTCAAGACGACACAAGCGGCAAATCTGCAACATTTACACTGACGCTTTCTACTGAAGTATTGCAGAGTAATCTGACGAACGGTGTGAACACCATCAACATCACCTTTAAAGACGTGGCGGGAAATTCTCATACGGCTACCGTGGCAACCATAAAGAAGGATGCTCAGGCTCCTGAAGTCAGCATTACGGCACCCACACTGACTAGCGTAAACAAGACGATTACTATTAAGGGCTCTGCGTCCGACAACGAAGAACTTGCCTTTGTGGACATTGCAATCAGCACGGACGGCGATGAAAACTACATAACGTTTGAAAACGGTAACGGTATTGATGCAACAAGCAAGCATCTCACACTTAGCAATAATGACTGGTCATTTGAACTTGACACGACAACCTATGCATCTACAGCGGAAGAAAAAAACATTACGATTAAAGTGACCGCTCAGGACAAGGCTGGAAACACCAAGGAAGCGGTAAAAGGCTATACCATTTCTCAGAACGGTGACCGACCGATTGTCAAAGTGACCAACTTGCAGAAAAATGGCGAAAAGTACGTGCTCAAATACGGTACGGAAGGCCAACTGACGGGAACGATTACCGATGATGACAGCACCTCCGATGCAGTGGTAAAAGTTCTGCGTGTGGCAAATGTGGCAAGTTCTGAAACCTTTGACGCAAGTGCATGGGATGATAGCGGCTGGACAAAATCGACGGTATCTGGCGTAATAACGTCAAGCCACGCTACCTATGGACGCACGGAACTCACGCTGGCCACCGGTGAATGGACATATTATCCTAAGGATCAGGCTGATGGTGCATATACACTCTACTTCTACGTGGAGGACAATCCGGGCACCACCTTTGCCACTACAAAGGCAGATGCATTGGCTCGTCCCTACTGGCAGTACAAGACCGATGAGAAGCAGGATAATGCAAATGGCATTGCATACAGCGTGGACGGTTCTTCTCCTGAAGTAAAGACCGCAGACGTAACGGCCTACGCTGATGAAGGCGGCACGACAGCCTATGGCGAAAAAGAAACGGTAGGAACTTCAGTCAACCTGGGCGGAACAAGAAAACGCTATGCCCGCTTTGTCTTTACTGCAGCGGATGCCAACGGTGTTGCAAGCATGACGGCAACGCTTAGCGGAAAAGATAAGGACAATCCAGAAAACGCAAAGGAAATCACGCTTTCTACCGCCACGGCGACTGACGGAAATTTTGCGGAAACATCTGACAGTACCCCTGCTACCTGGACGACAAGGCTTGTGGATATGTCTGTGTTTGCAACGGGAGCAGTGACTTTAAAGGTTGTTCCCACTGATCAGAATGGCTTGATTGGTAATGGTCAGTATACATGCAATGTGGACAATACGGCACCTGTTATTACGGTTACAAACCCCAGTTCTGCCACAGAACAGAACGGATCTATTTCCATTACAGGACGTGCGAGCGATGTAGGCACTGCGGGAACGAGCGACGTTTATTTTGCTATTCCATCTACAGATGAAAGTGCAGTATACGGAGGAAACCTGACTTTAACCTCTACCCCAGACGCATGGACATTTGCCTTTGACGGAACAAGTGCAAATAACAGTACGCTTGGCTCATATATTGTCCGTACGGTTGGTGCAAGTCAGACCTACAAGATTGAGAAAGTGTCGGGAGAAATAGCTTCTAATACTGATATTTGGAAAATCCGTGTATACTTTAAGGCGGTTGACGCTTTGGGAAATGAGTCTGAAAAAACGGATTACTTTATCCGCTACAATCCTAACGCTGATATGGCAGTGGCAAGTATCACCTATCCGTCAGAAAATGATTACATAAAAGCAGACGGTGCATCGCTCGGTTATGCTATCATCGGTGGTACTATCCGCACTACAGGTACGGTGACGATTGAGGACGTAAGCGTTGGTGTTGGCGCAGTATACATGCAGATTTGCCAGACAGACGAAAATGGAAATACTGACTGGAGTGACAATGCAAAGACCTATGTGTCAGATTTGCAAAAAGATGGTGCTAATGTATACACAGTGTATGAAAAAGATACAGCCGCAACAGATACGGGTTACACCATCACAAATGCGGATGAAGCCTGGTGGGGCATTAAGGCTGTTAATAAGTCCTATTCATGGAACCTCAATATCAATGAAAAGCAGGAATTAAATCCCACTTCAGGTACAAACAATATTGCCATTCGCGTGTGTGCCATGAACTCAAACGGCAAAATGGGCAACTGGTCTGAGCCTATGTACATTCATGTGGATAACGATGCTCCTACGGCGACCTATATGCTCAAGCAGTTTACTTCAGGACAGGCAGTTGCGAAGGCAACTTCAGCACATGCGGAAAAAGCATACAGTGCAGATATGTACATGAGAAATCCCAATGCTGACTGGTATATTGAAGTAAATCTTACCGACACCTCAGGAATTGATGGAGATTCAATTACGGTAAACGATACTGGTACAGGATTCCAGAAAGAATCATATACGGACAGCAATGGTAAAACGAGTTACTATGTCTATATTCCTATAACAAGTACATCTGGTTCTGCAAGTTACAAACTCTATGCCACTGACAATGATGCGACAAAACACAATATTCAGATTACTTTCTCCCTGAATATTGATAACAATGCGCCGACGGTAACAAGTCTGGTCAATAACACTGGTGAAATTGCCAATACCAAGTTGAGAAATTCAAACTACGGTGTGACCTTTGGCGCAACGGCAACTGATACTGGCTCTGGATTCAGCAAGGCGGCCTATTACTTCCTGCGTGATGTGGACGGAACAAAAACAGTTGAACTCCCCGTGCCGGATTTTGTAAGCGACACTACATGGCGTCTCGCATCTGCTGCAAAGACAATGACCGTGTCTGAAAGTGCAGTGTCTTTTGAGGCTTCTGCTACAACGGCAGGAGACAGTGTGGCTTTGGCGAACCTGACTGATGCAAGTGATACATCCGGACTGTATGGTGTGGTGTTGACGGGAAGCAGGGATAGTGCTACGACCTTTACCCATGAACTCGTCTCTGATTATGCATCGAAGGGTGTGATACGAAAAGGAAGCCTTGTGCGCATAGGCGGCTCCTACTATTTGATTACAGATTTGAATGGCGACACCCTTACCTTTGACGGCGAAGTGAGTGAATCTTATACGGATGCATTCTTTGCAATGGCATTTGTTGTCAACAACACCGAGGGAGAAACTCCTGAGACATGGACTGCTACCGATTCAGGCTTGCAGAGGACGATAACAAAGGATGACGGTGACGGATTCGTAGAGTCAATCAAGAAAGAGGGCAATACATGGACATGGGATACAACTGTGTGGGCTGGAGAACTTGAAGATGGTCCGCTGACTGTTAAGTGTGCTGCGTTTGATGTTGCAGGTAATGTAAACAGTGACGCTTCTGCCTATGTGATGATTGCAAACAACACGCCTCGTCTTACAAAAGTCTTCCTTGCGACCGACTTGAACGGTGATTCTGTCTATAGCGAAAATGAATTTGTGCATGGCTCGGTGTATGTGAAGGCAGGGAACACCGCTGTTGCTGATTATCTTGAAGCCCTTTCGGCCTCTAATACTGATGAAAGCCAGACGGCAGTTGTTACGGTGGGTGCAAGTGGCGACTGGAAGGACAGCAATGGGCAGCAGGTTCTTACCGGCACACGTTTCCGCATTAGTGACAGCACCATGGTGACTATGGAATTTGTAGGTGGCGTAAAAGAGGGCTACGAAGGGTACGGAAGCGGCAACGGTGATGTATATGCCTATGTTGCGACATCGGCTACGGCTCTTACAGAACCTGATTCAAGTCAAGCTCATAGTGCAGGAAGGGTTGCTAAGCAAAGCAGTGAGAAAGTAACGTGGGAAACAGCCGCTGCCTATAAGGGCATTGATGTCCAAAAGACAGATGTAACAGGCTCTTTGTATGGCTCTTATACTGAATCTACAAAAAATAACGACGAAGAGCAGTACTTGTGTCTGACACTGTGGGATTCAACAAAGGGAACGACGGTAGGCAGTACAGATACCCTTGTAGAGGGAAAAATTACCAAATTTGGAAGCCAGTATCAGGTTCTGAATATTCCGGTTTACTATGACTTTGTGGATGACAAGGAGCCAGAACCCAGCATTGAAGCCCCGACAGCGCACGAAGACGGCGGACACGTAGAACTGTCTGACACATTGCCGTCTGACACATTCAAAGATGGCTCTGGTGAATACGACAAAGATACGAAGGTTTCTGGCAAGGTCGTCTTTACCGGAATGGTAAGCGATGAAAAGCGCATTTCTTCTATAACACTCACGAGCGGAAAGGCAATAAACAATACGCTTACAGAAGCCGTGACAGTCGCCTCTTACGAAAACGGAATTCTCCAAGTGAAATCCGCCGCAAGCGCAACAACTGGCTGGAAATTCGCAATTACCGAAACGACTGCGGAAGAACAGTTCTCGCTTGCAGACGGACACAAAGTCCATTGGACGCTCACACTTGATTCAAGCTATGTGGAGGCCATTGCCGCAAGCGATGTCAAATTCACGCTCACCGCAAGCGACGGTCCGAACAGCGCACAGGCAGCCTATCAGGTGGACATCGTGCCCTATATTACGGGAATTTGGCGTAGTGCTACCACAAAATCAGTTGTCTCAAAGACATACCGCTCAACCTACGGTGAATATCCTGTAGCAATCGGAGATACCCTCACGGTAACAGGATATAACCTGCCGGATGCTGATGTGGCGGCAAATGCGACAGAAAGTACGTATGTGCGTGTAGGTGGTACTGGCGTTGCGACAACAAATCAGACTGCCAAAAAGCAGTTCACATTCAGCGTACCTGATAACTCCGGCGAGTTGACAGTGAGCGTCAACGGCATTTTGAGCCTCAACCATCGGAACAACAACTCTCTGAAGACGAACCAGGAAACTGCTTCAAGTGCGACAAACAACGCCAAGTCTTCTACCGTTGACGGCAATGTGCTCTATGACAACAGGTATATTCGTGTATGGGATGTAGGACATTACTTCTCAAGTTTATCTGACGGTAGTATGCCAACACTAGCAACTGATAATGAAGGCAATCTGTTCTCAACCTGGACTTTAATGGGTTCTGCAACAGTACAAATTCAGAAAGGTCTTAATACTGACAGTAAACCGCTGTATGTATGTTACGACCAGACTGATAAAGAAAGTTGGCTTGCAGTTGATAAGACACCTGGCACGACAAATGGTGAGATAAGCGTTATATACTTCCCTGCAAATGTTGGATGGTCTGGAACTCCTGACACAACAGGATATGCGCAGGCCGAAGCAATGGGTGGTGTTTGGGCTGCAGGTATTCCAAATGCAAACTTTAACAATAATGATTACTTCCGTTACGGAAACTTTGCTAATCCTGTCAATTCTAATGGCAACAGAAAGTATGTTTGGATTGCAAATAATCCTTATACATATACTGACAGTAAAATTGTTGTTGGAGGATGGCAGCTTGCAAGTGCTTCAATGCGTCGTGATGTAAGTCAGTTTACAAATGCCCGCACAGTTCGTAAGGGAGACAATATGCATTTTGCATATTATGATACTAAGAATCATGCTTTGAGATACACCTTCCAGGCAAACAATGCAACACCAAATGAGTATAGTTCGCAGGATAACAGTGTTACATACAAAAAAGCAATTTCAGGCTGGATTTTAGTCGATGGAAAAAATGATGGTCAGGATAGAATCCATGGAGGATATGAAGTTCTTAATGGCAGCGATACAGCAAATAGCATCTATAGTGCATTAACAACAAATTCTGTAACTCTTACAGCAGCTAGCAATGCTCTTAAAGGTAAGGCCTGTACAGTTGGAATTGCATATACAAATTCTGCTGGTAAATATTGCCTTGAATTGCATGAAGCACAAGGTGACGCAAATGGTCAAGTATTGACATTTACCGATTCATCAACAAATGGGGCCACTCTGAATGGAGATGCATCTGGGGCTTACAAGTGTATGGGTGGTTGTGTATACTATGGTGATTCTAATGTTGTATCAAAAGGTGCTACTCAAATTGATTCGGTCGGTGCACATTTAAGCCTTGATGTTACAAGTTCTGGTAACCCAGTTGTTGTATATTATGACTCTGATAATGATACATTAAGAATTGCATATTCAACATCTGCAACTCCTAGTATGTCCGCAAAAGCAACAGGGGCAGACACCTTTACCCGACAGTCACTCTCTGGCATTATCACTGGTGGTACTTATGTTCAGGCTAAGATTGATCCTAATAACTACTTACATATCCTTTATCGCGATGACGAAGGTAAATTAAAATATGTTAAGAGTACAAATGCTCCTGACGGTGCAAACTACAACATTGATAAAGCGGATATTATGGACATAGATACAGCAGGAACATACGGAACGCTTTCTTTAATTGGAAGTGGTACAAAAACAGATAATAAATATGCTACTTACACACCATGTGTTTCATTCCTCAACAGCGAAGGAACTGCGAACGGCGTAAAATATGCCATTCTCCGAAGCGTAGACACTGGAGACGGCGCGCTATCAAGCATGTGGGATACAATGATTGTTCCTGCCGTTTCCGGCAACTATGTAACTGGCGGTGAATACATCTACACCGAAGGATTCAATGGCTGGACTGAAAATAGTGCCGATATTACCGACAGCGTTAACACGGCAGAGTGTGATGCAATCATCGGCTACAACACAGGCCGCATGGATGTGCTCTTCTTAAAGCGCGAGAAATAAAAGTATCTATGAGGTCAAATGTCAAGTTTTTAAGCAAGGTCATTCTGAACACCGAAAGCGTCAAAGTCATTCTGAACGCTGAAAGCGTGAAGAATCCATCATGCATACCCTAAAATGACGGGATGCTTCGGAACTTCATTCCTCAGCATGACTTTTTGC
>CAKZZO010000147.1 GCA_937885175.1 uncultured Treponema sp.
ACGCTGCAACGGTAGCCTTTTTGCTGCACATTCATTTCATTTGTCCAGCCGATATGTAAGCACGATATCTATAATGCGTTTGCCCTGGCCCCGGCTCTGATTCATGGGGAAATCGGCTATATACCAAGTTCCGAAAAAATGATATAATCACAATACTATGGGTAAGATTTTCGTTTTTGTAAATCAAAAGGGTGGGGTTGGCAAAACTACTTCCGCAATCAATATTGGCGCCTACATTGCAAAGGCGGGCAAAAAAGTGCTGCTCGTTGATTTTGACTCCCAGGGCAATATGTCTACGGGTGTGGGCGTTTCCAAGGACAAGCCCACAATTTATGAGCTTCTGGCAGAAAAAGTGGGTGCAGACGAAGCGATAAAGCACAGCCCTGTAGAAAATCTGGACGCAATCAGTGCATCAATTGACCTTTCTGGTGCGGCAATAGAACTGGTTGACCAGGAAAACCGCGAGTATTTCTTAAAGAATGCACTTGCTCCCCTTAAAGAAAAATATGACTTTATTCTGATTGACTGTCCGCCTTCCCTGGGAATTCTTACGCTGAACGGACTGGTTGCCGCTGACGCAGTGCTTGTTCCCATGCAGTGTGAATATTTTGCCTTGGAAGGCATTACTCTCCTGCTTCAGACAGTCAAAAAAGTGCAGAAGTCACTCAATCCGGAACTGAAAATCGGCGGCATTTTCTTTACGATGTATGACAGCCGCACCCGCCTTGCACAGGATGTGGTCTTGCAGGTCAAATCCTACTTTAAGGATGTGGTATTCAATACGATTATTCCCCGCAATGTGCGTTTGAGCGAGGCGCCCTCACATGGTCAGCCCATTTGTCTCTATGACCCTGCCTGTACGGGTGCGCTCAGTTATGAAAAACTTGCAGAAGAGGTGATTCGCCGTGGCTAAGAAAATTGGACTGGGAGCCGGACTTGACGCTCTGATGGGTGCTGCAAAAGACGAAGAAGAAACCGAGGTGGCGGAAGTCAAAATAGAAAAAAAGGCGTCCGCAAAAAAAGCGAAACTTGCAAAAGGACTTTCCACTGACGAAAACGGCAAGCTTTTTGTAGAGACCGCCCTGCTCAAACCAAATCCCCAGCAGCCGCGTACTGAATTCAACGAAGACGAACTGAACGAACTTGCCGCCTCAATCAAGGAGAACGGCATTATTCAGCCGGTAACCATTGAAGACGCAGGTGACGGTTCTTTCTATATAATTGCAGGTGAACGCAGAACCCGCGCGGCAAAAATCGCAGGTCTGGAAAAGATTCCCGTCCAGCTGGTCAAATACAACGATGAGAAAAAACTGGAAATTGCCCTCATAGAAAATATCCAGCGGTCTGACTTGAATGCCATCGAAGAAGCCCAGGCCTACTACAAACTCATGGAACTGGGAGGACTTACCCAGGAGCAAGTTGCCGCAAAAGTGGGTAAGAATCGCGCCACCGTGGCAAACGCCATCCGCCTGCTCAAACTTCCCGAGGACATGCAGACCGCTCTGAGCCAGAACAAGTTGACGGCGGGGCATGCCCGCGCCCTCCTTTCCGTTACCGACAAAACAAATCAGCAGATTCTTTTTGGAAAAATCATGGGGCAGGGATTGAGCGTCCGTCAGGCAGAAGAAGCCGCCGCCACGCTCAACGAAGGTGTCAAGGCAAAGAAAAAGGACGAAAAGCCCGCTTCCCAAAAAGAAGTCCGCGATCCAGACTTTGCCAATCTGGAACAGCAGTTCATTGATGCGCTGGGCACAAAAGTTGCCCTCAAAGGCGATTTTGAGCGTGGCCTTATTACGATAGACTACTTTAGCCGTGCCGATTTGGACAGGCTTTACGAAATCTTTACCAGCAGAAAGGCGTAGAAGCGTTTCTGCACGCAGATGCTTTGCAAGGCCTGCTGAAAAAGTCCTTTCTATCTCACTTCGATTGCGCCAAGCACTTTGCCAATGCTGTCGTGAATCACTAGATTTGCGTTGGCATCGGCCTGAGTCTGGCTCTTGTTAATCAGCACCAGATGGTCGCCGCGGAAAAAGCGGATGAGGCCTGCGGCGGGATAGACCACAAGGGATGTGCCGCCGATGATAAGCATGTCTGCCTCGGAGATTGCCTTGACCGCACCGTTGATAATCTTGTCGTCCAGACCTTCCTCATAGAGAACCACGTCGGGCTTTACGATTGCCTTGTCGTCAGGACAGCGGGGAATGCCGTCTGGAGCGTCTTTGCTGGCGGCGATAAAGTCAATGTCAAAGAATTTGCCGCATTTGGTGCAGAAATTGCGCAGCGTGCTTCCGTGGAGCTCGTAGACTTTTTTGCTTCCCGCCGCCTGATGCAGGCCGTCAATGTTCTGGGTGACCACCGCGGAAAGTTTGCCCGCTTTTTCCAGTTCAGCCAGTTTGAGGTGGGCGGCATTGGGCTTAGCGCCAGTGATAATCAGTTTTTCCCGGTAAAAGCGGTAGAATTCGGCGGGATTTGCCTCAAAAAAACTGCGGCTGATAATCGTTTCCGGCGGGTACTTCCACTTCTGCTGATACAGTCCGTCCACACTGCGAAAGTCCGGGATGCCGCTCTCTGTGGAAACCCCTGCGCCGCCAAAAAATACAATGTGCTTGCTCTGGTCAATCATTTTCTGCAGTTCTGCAATCTTTTCGTCCATGGTCATCTCCCATAAAAAGTCCGCGTTAGCGGTCGTGCCTCCTCTAGGCTCTTGGCACAATCAGTATACCACGCCTTACGCAAAAATGCTATTCGGATTCCTCCATGGTCTGGGCGATGGTGATGAGCAGTTTTTGGTCACGCTCGGAAAGTTTGCTGAAATGATGAAGGATTTTTCTGGCTCGATGTTCGGTGGCTTGATTGACAATTTTTAACTGGTCATCCAGTTGGTCGTTAATCTTGAGGTCGCCGGTGACAAGATATTCCACGGAAACGCCGAGTACTCTTGCAATTTTTACCGCTACTTCCGCTGAGGGCATGCATGCTTCGGAACCCACATAACTGTCCATTGACCGCTTGCTGATTCCCGCTCTTGCAGCAACTTCTTTGTCAAAAAGACCTTGATATTCAATCAGTTCTCGTAGCCGTTCCCGAAATGTCATATCGTAGAATACCATTATTTTGTGATTCTTTACCTTGTCAGTACGGTAAAATAGTGATAATCTAAAATAATAACTAAATTATGATATTTCTATGCATCAAAGCCAGAGAGAATTTATTCAATGATGAATTGAATGAAAGTGGTGAGCCATATTTTGTCCGTGCTAATTATTCAAATAACAGGATTATTAGGCAGTCTGGTGGTTTTATAGTACCGCAGTCAAAGTGCCTCAGTAATAGTTTAAAAATTTCGTCTGAGGAAAAAACGACTTTTTTGGTGAAGAGAGAAAAAAAATCAAAAATTTTGGAAGAATTAAAAGCCTTTAATATTCATGATGCAACTATGTTTGCGGAAATGGACAAGGTAGCGAGTTTTATTTGTGCTAACTTTAATGATCAAAAATCAAATTAAGCCCGACCCTCGCGCAAGCGAGGGGAGCCGCCAAAAACCGATACTCATGCTGTTACAAAAATAAAAATTCGTGATACAATAAAAGCATGGATATTCAGAAAATTCGCTTTTTGTGTGTGGATGATAATATCGAAGTTACCCACCACATGTTGCTAAGATTTCAACAAAGGCATATTTCTTATACCGAAATAAAAGAATCCATTGCGAGTGGTGAAATCATAAAAGAATATTCTGATGACAAGCCGTTTCCAAGTTGTCTTATACTAGGAAGAACAAAGAGCAACCGTGTCTTGCATACGGTCGTAGGAATGGCTGATGACAAACTTTGGCTTGTGACCGCTTATGAACCAGACAAGACTCAGTGGAGTGATGATTTTAAGACTAAGGAGGCATGAAAATGAAGTGTTTTTATTGCGAAGGCAACATGAGCGAAGCTTTATCGAATTATATGACTGATGTTGACGGGCATTTTATCATTATCAAAAATGTTCCCTGCCATAAATGCTCGCAGTGCGGAGAAGTTTCGTACTCAGGAAAAACAGTTGCAAAAATCGAACAAATTGTAGAAAAACTCAAGGAAGCACTGACGGAAGTTGCCATCGTGGAATTTGCGGCGTAAATTCTATAGTATTTCCCCCGGCTAGGGATTGTAGCACCGCCGCATCGTTCCGTAGCAAAGCGTAGGAATGGAGCGCGGCTAGCGCGGAAGTGCGAAAAGCCCGACCCCGCCCGCGGGGGAGCCGCCAGAATCACTCCTTGACTTTTTGGCATAATATGCTATTATAAAAACATAAGGAAACACCGCACTAGCGACTGTCTCCTTTGGCTTTAGTGAAAAGCCTGCCGAAGTCTGGTCACTGGGGCAGGCTTTATCCTTTTTTAGCTCTTTCTAACGTGGTTATAGAGAGCGAGTGCATTTACAATCAGATTCAGAATCGCAATGACAAGCATCACGATATCATAATTCGTCATAAGCACTGGTCTCCTATTGGTGAAATAGAAGACAGCCTACCTGTGCGGTGTTTCCAATAATTAAAATATACATTATGTAATTATACTTGTCAATGATGTAGTTTCTTTTCCCCCGGCTAGGGATTGTAGTACCGCCGCAGGCGTTCCGTAGCGAAGCGTAGGAATGGAGTGCGGCTAGCGCGGAAGTGCGAAAAGCCCGACCCTCGCGCAAGCGAGGGGAGCCGTCAGAATCATTCCTTGGTCTTCCAGCCCAAAAGCCCCTTTTCCTCACTGGAAAAAACTAGGGCCACTTTGTACATTTTCTTTCCGCTTACGGCAAAACGCTGTGAATAGCCGTTTTCGTCAATCTGGGCCAGGGCTTCTTCCGCCACCTCTTCAAAAGGACGCCCCTTATCCATTTTCAGCTCAAAGATGAAGACGCTGTCCTTTGAGGCCACCACCACATCGCTCCGTCCGCAGACGTTCTGCAACTCTGAGACCACCCGCCAGCCTGTCATGCGGAACATGAGATGGGTGACCGACTCGTAGTAGTTCTCGCACATGTCCTTTTTGACCACGGTGGGAAGGTCTGCGATGGCGGACTTGATGATGGTAAGGGCTTTGTCGATGTTCCTGTCACGCAGGGCTACACGCAAATTGTTGATTTCAAGGCCGATGTCGTCGTAAGGCACGGTGATGAATTTTTTGAGAAGGACATCAAGGAAGCCTTCCTCCACTTCACGGTTGGGAAAGTCCAGTTTGTAGAGGCGGGTTTCTTTCTCAAAATCCTTAATCGTAAGGTAGCCGCTCTGATAAATGACCGGGAGCATGTTCTTTGAGTCGGGGTCATAGTTCTTGAACTGATTTTCGTTCGCAAATCTGCCGTTCACGATGTTGGTAAGCTCTATCGGCTGATTTTGCAAGGTCTTTACCAATAAAGACGGAGTTCCGCTCTCAAACCAGTATGAGCCGAAATCCTTGTCGGAAAAGCACTTTAAAAGACAGAAGGGATTATAAACGCCCTCAACATTGTGGGTGAAATGGTAGCCGTCGTACATTTGGGCAAGTTTGGCCTTTGTTTCTTCAAGGCTCATTTCCTGTCGCTCTGCCAGTGCCTCGATTTCCGGCATAAAATATTGCTCAAGTTCTGATTCTGAGATTCCGCAGATTGAAGAATAGCTTTGAGTAAGGCTGATGTCGTTGAGCTGATTGAGTCCTGAGAAGATGTTCACATGGCTCACTTTCGTGATTCCCGTGATGAAAAGAAAGCGGATGTACTGGTCGCAGTCCTTCAGCGGGCTATAGAAACTGCGCAACTCCTGACGGTTCTGCTCCTCGTACTGGGTGTAGAGTGCGTCCAAAATTGGCTTGTCGTATTCGTCAATTAAGATGACCACCTGCTTTCCGGTCTTTTCGTAGGCAAAATGAATCAAATGTTTTAGCCGTATCGCAGAATCTTCCGATTTTTTTTGAAATTCAAATTTTGTCTCCAAATCATTCAGCATGTCATCGAGAACGCTGATAAGCTTCTCATGTGTTGCGTAGCTGTTCGCACCAAAACTGATTTTTATAACGGGATATTCCACCCAGTCCTTTTCCAGATTTTCGATTGCAAGGCCTTTGAACAAATCTTTTTTGCCCAAGAAATAGGCTTCAAGAGTGGAAAGCAAAAGGCTTTTTCCGAATCGGCGTGGGCGGCTCAAAAAATAGGGCTTTCCTTCGGTGGCAAGATTGTAGACAAGATGAGTCTTATCTACATAAACAGCGCCGCGATTGCGTAAATCTTCAAAATCCTGAATGCCGATTGGCAGAAATCGATTGGTCATACAGAAAGTATAGCACAAAAGTCATTTTTTTAAAAGACCTTCCATGAGGCGGGCTGCTTTAGTTTTTCAGACAGCCGATTGGGATGATTAGAGATTTGTGCAATTTTGTTTTAGAGATTTGTGCAATTTTGTTTTAGTGATTTGCGGCATTTTACTTTAGTAATTTGTGAAAAATGGGTATGGGTTAGGCGCGTTAAATTTGACCGACAATATCTCCGGCTAGGGATTGGAGCACCTGCCCGCAGGGCAGTTCTGTAGTGACCGTAGGAAACGAAAGAATGGAGCGCGGTTAGCGCGGAAGTGCGAAAAGCCCGACCACGCATGCGTGGGAGCCGCCAAAAAATCCCGCTGCATTTCTGACTGACAAGCCGCTTAAAATATGGTAGACTGGATTTGAAACAGTATGCGCACGACCGAACCATCTACATACGAGACATTGCACGAAACCGCACTCAAGGCTCCTTCTTCAAGCGGGGTCTACTTGTGGCGTGATACCAGGGGAACGGTCATTTATGTGGGGAAGGCAAAAAGTCTGAAAAACAGGCTAACGTCTTACTTTTCGGGAGACAAGGGGATAAAGACCCGCATGCTTATTTCCCGTGCCGCGTCAATCGAATACATTACGACGGCAAACGAATACGAAGCCTTTCTGCTGGAAAACAATCTGATAAAAAAATATACGCCGCGCTACAACATCGCCCTCAAGGACGGAAAATCCTACCCGGTGCTCCGCATTACCAAAGAGGAATTTCCCCGTTTTTTTAAGACTCGTCGCGTGATTCAGGACGGTTCGCTGTATTTTGGGCCTTTCCCTGATGCTGGTGCACTGGACACCTTTATCGACACGCTGTATCGTCTCTATCCTGTGCGTCACTGCCGTACCTTTAGGAAGCGCGATACGCCCTGTATGTATTATCACATCGGACGATGCAAGGCTCCCTGCTGCGGTAAGATTTCGTCCGATACCTACAATTCCTATATCAGCGAAATTGCGGGGCTGCTTGAAGGAAAGGGCGATGAGACGGTTACCAAAATGACTGCCCAGATGAAGCAGGCTGCTGCCGACCTGAACTTTGAAAAAGCCGCCCGCCTGCGGGATGGACTTAGGGCACTTACGGTGATGCAGAACCAGAATATTGTGGAGGCTTTTGACAGTGAGGACAGGGATTATATTGCCCACTTTCGGGAGGGGGAACTGGTCAGCTTTACCGTGCTGAAGATTCGCGGTGGAAAACTCATGGGGCGGGATAATTTTCGTGCGGTCAGCCTGAATGAGGACAATGAACTGCTGGAAGAATTTGCCTGTGCCTACTACACCGAGCGGGAGATGATTCCGCCTACGATATATGTTTCCACACAGGACGGCTTTGCGCTTTTGACTCGCTGGATTGCAGAAACATTCCACACGGAAACAGAAATCGTACTTGTGACCAGCAGCATGGAAAATGCAAGCCGCCATGAAGCCGCAATGAACATGGCTCTGGAAAATGCCCATGAAGACATCATCCGTCGCCTGCGTGAGCGGGGTGATACTCCTGCCATGGAGGAACTGCAGCGGCTTTTGGGCTTGCCCCGTCTGCCTGTCAGAATCGAAGGTTTTGATATTGCCCACATCGGCGGCAAATTCCCGGTGGCTTCGCTCATCAGTTTTTACAACGGCAACCCCGACAAGAAAAACTACCGCTACTTTCGCCTGAAAACCACCAACGGTGTTATTGACGATTTTGGCTCTATGCGTGAGGCAACTAGCCGCCGCTATAGCCGCCTGACAAATGAGGGGGCGGAACTTCCTGACTTGATTCTGATAGACGGTGGCATCGGTCAGGTGAACGCAGTGGACGGCATTTTAAAGTCTCTTGACTTGGACATTCCCATTGCCGGTCTTGCCAAGCGCGATGAGGAAATCTGGCGTCCCCACACGAGTAAACCTATCTGCCTGCCCAAGCGGAGCGATGCCTTGCGCCTGCTTCAGCGCGTCCGTGATGAAACCCACCGCTTTGCCACCAGCAGGAACCAGACGCTTCGCACCAAAGAAAATACTGTCAGCGTGTTCAACCAGTTGCCTCATGTGGGCGAAAAGCGCGAGCGTATGCTGATACAGGCTTTTACCACGCTGGAAAATCTTGCCGCTGCCGAGGAGGCAAAAATCGCCCAGGTATTGCATGTACGCGCCGCAGAAGCCAGCGAAATCCTGCTTGCCGCCCGCAATCTGCTTGCCCAGCGCAAGTCACGTACCGAGCCAAAGCAGACCTTGTTTGCGGCGCAACTGAGCGACGGTGTTGCGGGCAAAAACGACGGCGCACAGGAAGAAAGGTCAATGTACGCAGAAGCACTGGCCGCCGCCGCGCTGGATGACGATGACATGCTCATGGTAGCAGAACCGTAACGGGCGTACTTTATACCTCTGTAAAAATCCACGGAAGTGTGCTACAATATCTCCATGAACAGTCAAGACAACCCAGCCAGATCAGACAGGCAGGATGAGGCTATCACTCAGACCGCCCAAGCCCTGCTTGAAGAAACCGATACAGACAGCCGTACCCGCACCTACACAGGCGCGTCAGGCATTGCGGTTACCGTCTTGCTCTGTGTGTGGACGGCTTTTCAGTTGTGGTTCAGCACGCTGGGTGTGATAAGCGCGGTAAATCTGCGGGCCTTTCACTGCATGTTTCTCCTATTGTTTACCTTTTTGCTCTATCCCGCGCACAAAAAAGAAAACCGCATCAGGCGCATTCCGCCGGCCTATGACATTGTGCTCATTCTGCTTGCGGTGGGAGTCTTTGCTTATTTTGTGCTTGCATATACGAACATTGCCCGTACTGGCGGTCGTGTCAATACGCAGCAGCTTGTTGTCGCCGCCATCGCCATACTTGTTGTCTTTGAGGCGGCGCGCAGAACGTCTCCCAATCTTGCTATATTGGCGGCTCTTTTTCTTGCCTACAATTTTTTTGGTCAGTGGATTCCGGGTCAGCTGGGACACAATGGCTTTACCCTCAAGCGTGTGCTGATTACCCAGTTTTGGGGTACACAGGGCGTTTTGGGTGTTGGCATCGGCGTTTCGGCTACATACATCTTTCTCTTTGTTGTCTTTGGTGCCTTCCTCAAGTATTCGGGCTTTTCCAAATTCATCAATGATTTTTCCCTCACGCTGGTGGGGCAGACTCCGGGCGGACCTGCAAAAGTTGCCGTGCTGGCCTCTGCCCTCATGGGCATGATAAACGGATCGGCGGTTGCAAACGTCGCCACTACAGGAACCATTACCATTCCGCTGATGAAGCGCACTGGCTACAAGCCGGAATTTGCTGGAGCCGTGGAAGCAACCGCATCAACAGGCGGTCAGTTTTGTCCGCCCATTATGGGTGCAGTGGGATTTGTCATGGCGGAATTCCTGAACCTCAGCTATACCAAAGTCATGGTTGCTGCAATTCTCCCTGCTTTCCTCTATTATCTTGGCATTTTGATGAGCGTTCATTTTGAGGCAAAGCGGCTGGGACTTTCCGGGCTTTCAAAAGAAAATATTCCCAATGCCCTCAAGGTGATAAAAGAGCAGGGGCACTTGGTTCTGCCTCTGGTGGTATTGATTGCCATGATGATGGCAGGCTTTACACCCCTTCTTGCAGCCGTCATCGCAATTTTCGTAACCATTGGTGCAAGCTGGCTCCGCAAAGAAACGCGCATGACACCCGATAAAATCCTTGCGGCCTGTGTGGAAGGTGCGCGGGGTGCTATCGGCGTGGGAATTTCCTGTGTGATTATCGGTGTGATTATCGGCACGGTCACTTTAACATCTCTTGGCTTGAACATGGGCTACTTGATTCTCCATGTCGTTCCCGACAACATCTATCTTACGGGCTTGCTCGTGATGATTATGTCCACGATTCTGGGCATGGGCGTTCCCGGTGTGGCGGCCTACGTCATCGTGCAGGCGGTGGCGGTTCCCGTGCTCATAAAGGTAGGCATCATGCCCATTGCCGCCCACATGTTCTGCCTTATTTACGCCTGTCTTTCCAACATCACGCCACCAGTGGCCATCAGTTGTTACGTTGCTGCTGGCATCGCCCAGTCAAACCAACTCAAAACCGGCCTCATCGCCGTCCGACTGGGACTGATAGGATTCCTCATGCCCTTCTTCTTTCTGGGAAATCCCATTCTTTTGATTGGAGCCGACCCATCCTATTCCGCTGCCATGACTTTCTGGGCAGCCGTAACCGCATCCATCGGCACGGTGGCTTTGGTGGCAGGACTGGAAGGCTGGCTCATAGAAAGAGCAAACTGGATTCAGCGCATATTGCTGATAGCCCTGGCTCCGCTCTTTTTGTATCCGGGGCTGCTGACCGATGGAATCGCCTTTGCTGTGCTGGCAATCGTGGTAATCTGGCAAATTTGTACTGTAAAAATCCACAAAACTGTGGTAAACTAAAAAACAATTTTAAGCATCTACACGAGTAAGGTGCTTCTCAGGAGAACCTATGAAAAGAGTAGTAAAAGTAATGGTAGTAGTGCTTGCAGCAGCCATGGCAGTTTCTATGGCAGGCTGTAAGAAACGGGCAGCAGGAGCGCATGAACGCGTGGTCATCAAATTCCCCACGGCAACTGCTTCCGGAGCATTGTATGCAGTTGGTGCGGCAATTACCAACGTTTGGGACACCAACATTGACTTTGTGTCTGCTTCAAGTCAGGCATCAAACGGCGGGCTGGACAACCTGAATCAAATTGCAGACGGCGAGTCTCAGGTTTCCATTGCAATCAGCTCAAACTGTTTTCAGAGTTATTACGGACTTGACACCTTTACTGGACACGAAAACAAAAAACTCCGTGTCATTGCAGGCTTGTATTTTAACCCCAATCAGGTGGTCGTCACACAGAAGTCAGGCATCAACACGCTTTCCGACGTAAAGGGCAAGCATTTTGCCGTTGCGGCAGCAGGTTCCAGCGTAGAAGGCGAGTGCAACAACCACTTTACGGCAGCCGGACTTAAATACCCCGAAGATTTCCGCCCTGAATACATTGCATTTGGCGATGCTGCTGACATGCTCCAGAACGGAACAATTGACGGTGCATGGATTATGAGCGGCACTCCTGCAGCGGCTGTTTCTCAGGCATGTTCTGCTGGCTGCAGGCTGGTGGACATTTCTGATGACATCATCCTCACCTTGCAGAAAACATTTCCTTGGTATGCAGCCTACACAATTCCCGCAGGCACCTATCCCAATCAGGACAAGGATGTGCAGACATCCGCAATCAAGATGACCATGTTCACTTCAACTGACTTGGATGATGAAACAGTCTATCAGCTGACAAAAACTCTGTGGGAGCACATTGACGAACTGGGTGCAGCGCAGAAAAATCTCAAAGGACTTACACCAGAGGCCGCTGTTGTTGACATTGCTCGTCTTCCCTTGCATGACGGAGCAATCCGCTATTACAAAGAAATCGGCGTTTTGGAGTAACAGTAGCCAGGGGAGACGCAACCTTGCGCGAAGGTTTCTTTTCCCCTGGAACCCCATTTTTTCCAACAAAAAAGTAAACCATGATTACATCGCTGAAATCGGCTTGCTTGCGCAGTACAGTTCATCGGGGGCAATGTCCTGCCCGCCATCCCACGCAACACTGGGAAAAGCAATATGCACGGTATTAAACAACGCTTTGTCGCGCAACTTGCCAAACCATGCGCCTTTGATAAGCGGCTTTGCATCGTATATGCGCCGTTCGCCATTATCAAACGTAACGAGAAGTTGGTTTTGTTCCAGCGGTTGCACCGCAGTCGCCACAGGATAAATCATACCGTCTCACTGCAATGGAGTAATTTTTTCAAACCCTTTCCCATTTTGAAGCAGTTTCCAGTTTTTTGCAAGCGATTTTTTGTGAATAGTTATCCATGCGACAACAAGCCTTGCTTTTGCCATTGGTAACTGCCCTTCAATAACATTGCCGTCAAAGTCATACACCGCTTCCTCACCTTGATATTCTGCATGAAGATGCGGTAATTTGTGCGGGCTATTCGGCTCGCTGTACATTCTGATGACGACTCCATAAAAAGAACTGATTATTGGCATTTAAAAACCTCCGCTTATATATATGCGGAGATTTTTCATTTTTCCCTATTTCAAAGAATAATTTTTTGTTATAAATGTGTTTTGGACATAAAAAAAGGCGGAAACTTGCGTTCCCGCCAAAAGAACGCAACACATGGAAGCTGCGCCCTTAATTTCACATCAAAGCGTGCTTACTCTGCGTCCTCGATGACTTCGGATGCATGGTAATCTTTTTGCAATGTCCATGCGCCGTTCAACGATTTGTTTCCGTAGACATTTGCATACACTGCATACTTTTTGTCGTTAAGGTCACTGACAGTTTCATATTCAGTGTCATTCACGGGAATGTCTATTGTGGCAATCGCTTGTGCACTGGTGTCAGCCGCAGGGTCTTCTTTGTATAGTTTTACGGTAAATCCGCCCGTGTAGTCATTCCTGCTATCTTCCGTTCCCGCAACATGAGCATTGGCAGTATCTTTGAGCGTAGGATAAATATCTGCCCAGATAGACACTACTGAAGTACTTGTTGATACTCCTGTGTTTTTAAACCCAGCCGTCTTGTCATATTCACAAGCCGTACCTGCCGCACGAAGCGAATCAAGTTCAGCAACTGTCGTTTTAGAAGCGGTAGTCGCAACGCCAAAATTCTGCGCATTGATGTCGCTGACGTTGTAGTATTTTGAAACGTAATACTCAATTTTGTTAGAAGTTCTGTTCACCGGAAGCCCCAACACCCAGAATGTTCTCTTTTTTGTCGTGCTGTTTTCGTTATAATCCCAGATAACCCCAAGAACTCCACCATCAGTAGAAGAACTGTTAAAGGTAAATTTTACAAGCGCACCGTCATGCCCTGTTTTCGTTGATACGTAGCCACGGCTTGTTTCAGATGAGCCATTTGTATAGGCAATTGTATAATTGCTACCGCTACCCTCGATCATTTCGTTTGCATCATCTTCTTCTTTACAAGAAGCGAAACCAAACACTAAAGCCACTGCCGCTGTTGCGAGCAACAATTTCTTTGTCAATTTCATAGAAATTCCTCCATAATCTACATATAACGTGTAGTAGTTTTAGTCTGAAAAGTATAAAAAAAAATAGCACTTTTGCAAGACGTATTTTAAAGAACCGCGCCGTTTTTGCGGGGAAAAATGCCCTTTTTCTGCACAAATCAACGCATTTTTTTGCAGAATGTGTGGTATACTAGGGGGAAAGGAGAACCGTCATGGCAAAGACCAAAAAAACTGCAAAATCAAAATCTGCTAAAAACGAAAAATCTGTCACCAAGCCCGCAAACATGCCTTCGGACGAAGCCTTTACCTTTCAGCCCTTGGTGCCCGATGCCGCATCACAGGCGGGTGGAACTGCTGCAAATCCTCTGGGACAGAAAAAAGAATGGTTTGAGAACGAGGATTTTTGGAAAAACTATGGGCCGATTATGTTTGACAGCGCGCACTGGGCAGAGGCTCCCGGTGTGGCGGCTGCCATACAAAAAATTGCGGGGCTCAAAAAAGGTGCGCGCATTTTGGATGCGGGTTGCGGTCCTGGAAGAATCAGCGTGGAACTGGCTCTGCTTGGCTTGGACGTAACCGGTGTAGACATCATTCAGGCAGAACTGGATGCCGCCGCCGAAACCGCCACCGATGAAGGAGTGGACATTTCTTTGGTCAACGCGGATTTGCGCACCTACACCACTGACAAAAAATTTGACGCGGCAATCAATGTATACACGTCTTTTGGCTACTGTGACACTATGGAAGAAGACGTGCAAATCCTCAAGCATATCTGTGACGCAATCAAGGACGGCGGCTGGTTCATCATGGAAATGACAAGCCGCGAAATTGCCGTGCAGTACTTTACGCCAGGCGAATGGTTTGAGCGGGCTGGAAAAACCGTCCTCACGGAGTTTACCGTGGAAGGCGCATGGGAAGGCCTGCGTTCCCGCTGGATTCTGATTGACAATAAGACAGGCGGGCGCATTGAGCACGAATTTGTGCAGCGGCTCTATTCCGCAATCGAACTTAAAAGGCTTCTGCTGGGGATTGGCTTTAAGACCGCCGAAGTCTACGGTGACTTTGAGTTTGCGCCCTACAATGAAAACGCCAAAACCATGGTGATTGTGGCACGGAAGTAACGGAGAAAAGGGAGCGTGGCAAGCGGGCTGACTTCTGTCTTGCTTTTCAGCCGCCATCCTTGGCGAATAAAATCAATTATTTTCTTGTTTTCATCGCAAGGATATTCTCATTGTTCAGTCCGCGCATAATCTTGTAGTAGGCAATCCCCAGCGGCACGGTGGCGAGCACCCAGGCGGCAGGCTCAGAAAGACAGATGCCCGCGTAGCCAAAAAAATGCGGAAACGTCGCCGCACCCACGATGCGTGCAATCAGCTCGAACACGCCGCCCATAAGCGGCCAAAATCCCTTGCCGATGCTCTGCAAAACGTTGCGGTAGATGAACAGCAGAAAGAGCACAGGGAAGAATACGCCGCAGATGTGAAGGTATGTCCGTGCACCATCCAGCACTTCGCCCTGGCTTCCGCTGATAAAAAGCCCTGCCAGCTGGTCGGACAAAAACCATGCCATGAGCGTGGCAATCACGCTGAACACAAGCGAGATAATCACGGCTTTGTTTGTGCCATCCTTAATGCGGTCAATGCGATTTGCGCCCCAGTTCTGTCCGCCGTAGTTTGCCATGGTCACGCCAAGTGTCTGCGCGGCAACAGTAACCAGTTGCTCTACTTTTTGCGCCGCCGTGTAGCCTGCAATTTTTGCCGCGCCAAATACGTTGAGGGCTCCCTGCAGCACGATTACTCCGATTGCCGTAATGGAAAACTGAAAGGCCATGTTCAGTCCGATTCTCAGGTGCTGCAAGGCAAAATAACTTTCCCAGACAAAATCCCTGCGGCTCACCCGCAGAAAGGGGTAGCGTACCCAAATCCATACGGCAGACCCGATTCCTGCCACTGCCTGTGAAATGACGGTGGCCAAAGCCGCTCCTGCAACTCCCATCTTTCCGTAAATAATCAGCACTAAATCAAGGACAATGTTCAGAAGGGAGGAAAAAATAAGGAAAACCAAAGGCGAGCGGCTGTCTCCCACGGCACGCAGAATACATGCCGACGCGTTGTAGAGAATCATTGCGCCCAGTCCAAGGTAAATAATAAAAATGTAGGTAAAGGACTGATCCATGATTTCCGCAGGTGTATTGATAGCCTTTAGAATCGGCATGGTCAGCGCACAGGAAAGCAGGGTAATCACTATGCCAATAACGACATTCAGCATGATGTTCATCGCCACTGACCAGCGCAGGCCTTTTTCATCGTGTGCGCCAAAACGCTGAGCCGTAATCACCGCAAATCCGCTGGTCACTCCGTAGGCAAATCCCAGCACCAGAAAATTCATGGGGCCGGTATTTCCCACGGCGGCAAGGGCATTGGTTCCTAAAAGACGACCTACGATAATCGTATCCACCATGTTGTACATCTGCTGGAAAATGTTTCCCAAGAGGAGCGGAATAGAATAGAAAATAATCAGCGAAAACGGCTTTCCAAGGGTCATGTCCTTGCCGCTTTCTTTGAGCCGTCCGCGCAGATGAAATGAAATTCGATTAAACATTTAGATGCGGTTCATTGACGAAAAGACTTTTTCCGCCATGATGTTAATCTCCACGCCCATTTTTTCGCTTGCGTCTTCCAGAATTGTGCGGAGCGCATCAATGGAAATGTCCGCTTCGACCATATTGACCATCATCATCATAACAAAGTTACCTGAAAGGATGGTCTGGGTGATGTCTGCGATATTGATTTTGTGTTCCGCAAGCAGTGTACTCACCTTGGCGATGATGCCTACTTTGTCGCTGCCAACTACGGTAATAATTGCGTTCATACCTGTATTGTAGCGGATTTAAACTTTAACCGCAATATTCCGACAATAAAGTATGAAAAAACGCTGGCATCTTTCCTACAACGCACCGGTTACGCTGACCTTTTCTCTTTTCTGTGCGCTGATTCTGCTTATGGATTCGCTTTTGCAGCGGCATCTTATTCCCGCACTCTTTATTGCACCTGGCGCACCCTTCAATTACCATGATCCCCTCAATTTCTTGCGTCTCTTAACTCATGTCTTTGGTCATGCAGACTGGAATCACTTTTTGGGAAATTTTGCATTCGTCCTGCTTTTGGGCCCTTTGATGGAAGAACGATACGGCTCTCCCATGCTTGCGCTGATGATGACGATAACGGCTTTGGTGACGGGAGTTATCAATGCATGCCTTATTCCTACGCAACTGCTTGGTGCAAGTGGCATCGTCTTCATGCTGATTGTGCTGGCCTCTCTTTCTACTATAGAAAAAGGGGAGATTCCCATTTCGTTCTTGTTCATCATTGCCATTTACATCGGGCGCGAGCTGCTGACGGGCGCAAAATCTGCAAATGTAGCGACTTTTGCCCACATTGCAGGCGGACTGTGCGGCTCCCTCTTTGGCTTTTTGATTGCCCCTAAAAAAAGAAGTCCAAAAAAGCCTTCTGCCGAAAAAATGCGTGCACCTTATGATGGCGTTCCAAGCAGGGAATCTACTGATGACGACAGTACGGTAATCGGCACACTGGAACTGTAAAGCTGATGTTTACGTAATCCGAGGAACGGGTGCAACAAATTACCCTTTTTTCCGTGCTGTGTTACTGAAGGAACATTTGAATCGACCTGGAAAAGCATAAAAAAGGATAAAATTCTTCTCGGACGAACAAAATTAGCAAAATGTTCTTGCGGGGCGAACATCTTAATGATATACTAGAACCATGTCAGACATAACCGATGCAATCGAGGATATGAAAGTCGTTATGGAGCGAAAAATCGCCGCTATGCCGAGCCGTATACGCACATGGACGACCGAATACACATCTCACAAACTGCTGCCCAAGAACATGATTTTGACCGGGCTTCGCGGGGAAGGAAAGTCAACATTTCTCCTGCATCACGCAAAGACCTGCGGCAAGCGAATGCTCTACTTTTCCGCCGACAATCCGGTGCTTTCTTCCGTGCATCTTTACAGCCTTGTCTCCGAGATTTTCTTGCAGGGCTACGATGGCGTTGTGATTGACGAAGTGCATTTTGCAAGGGAGTGGAGCCAGAGCCTCAAATCATTGTACGATGATTTCCCTGACCGCACGGTTTGGGCAAGCGATTCTTCCGCCCTCATTCTGCGAAATGGAAGCGGAGACCTTTCACGCCGTTATGTTTTCGTTCACATGCCCTTTATGTCCTTTCGGGAATTTTTGTTTTTGGAGACAGGAAAATTATATGGGGCGGTAAATCCTTTTGAGAGAAAAGCCGGGGAGCCGTTGCCTTTCACCCCTGACGCTGAAATCTTAAATCTTTTTGAGCAGTATAAAGTTCAGGGAACGCGGCCATTTTATACCGAAGGAAACTATGAGGAGAGGTCACTGGGACTTCTTGAAAAAACAATCCGCTCAGACGTGCCCTTTTTTGTGCCCCACATCACCGATGACAATATCCGCCTGATGACTGCCGTGGTGGGAACGCTTTCCCAGGCCGCCCTGCCACGCCTGCAGGTGCGTTCCCTCTGCGCCGACTGGAATGTGAGCGCGGACAAACTTTACCAGCTCCTTGAGGTGATGGATGCCGTGGGCGCAATCCGAATCATCCGCTTTGAAAATGATACTAAGGCAAAAACTGCGGGAGCTAAACTTTTTCTGGCAGACCCCTGCCTGTACACAGTCCTTCGGGGAAACAAAGGCAGCCAGCGGGAAGCATTTGTGGCGACCCTTTTGCAGGAAGCCGGATTTTCTGTCTATGCCAGCCGCAATGAAACGGAAGGGGATTTTGTAATCGAAAAGAATAGGGGAAACCTCGCCTTGAAAAGCCTGCCGCCGCTAAAAATCGAAGTGGGCGGCCGGGATAAGCCCCTGAAAAAATCAGACTGGGTAATCCGCGACAATTCGGACTACCCCACGGATAAGTCCATTCCCCTGTGGATGCTGGCCATGATGTGGTGAGTTTTTCTGCAAAAAAGTGGGCCTCCGCTCATTTTAAGCTTCGCTTTTTTGGATTTCTGCTTCTTTACAGGCGAGTTTTTTTTTCAAAATATGCAAGAATCGAAAGGCTTCCTAATGATTCACACAGCCGCAGAACTTTCAGAAAAGTGTGTCTTTCAAAATCCTGCACAATGCTTTAGAATACGGTAGAGGAAGACACATGCAATTTCTTTTTACTGACACACGTATTTTGGACAGAGCGGCACGGGAACGGTACGGACTTTCCGAAGAATTGATGATGGAAAATGCCGCCGCAGCATTGGAGCGCGTTGTGATGCAGACAAAGGCAAGGCGGATTGTCATTTTGTGCGGAAGCGGAAACAACGGCGCCGACGGTTATGCTCTTGCCCGCAGGCTGTCTGCTGAACCTGCGTCGGATGGACTGCTGCTTGAGCCTGTGCTTGTGGAAGTGTCCGTACCCAAAAGCGATTTGTGCAAATTGCAGGCTGAACGGGCAAAAAAATGCGGTGTGAACTGCCTTTCTGCTGATGCAGTCTGCGGGGAAGTGGGCAAAAAATCTTTTCTTGATGCTGCCGACGTAATTGTGGACTGCATGTTTGGCAGCGGTTTTCATGGTGACTTGGACGAAAAAACAGCCCGCCTTTGTGCTCTGGCAAATACTGCTCCTGCAATGCGTATTGCCTGTGACTTGCCAACAGGTCTGCGAGAGGATGGAAGCCTGGCGGCGGGTGCTTTTTCTGCCGACTGCACGGTGACAATGGGTGCTCTAAAACTTGCTCTCTACAGTGACGGGGCAAAAGATTGTGCGGGGCAGATTTACTGCGAAAACCTTGGCATAAGCCGCACTTTATTTGAGTCTGCTGATTCTGATTCCGACGGAAAGACTAAAGCCGCCGCATTCTTGCTGGAGGAAAGTGACTTGCTTTTGCCTCATCGTAAACGGCAAAATGTGAATAAGGGGTCTTTTGGACATGTGGCGGTGGCCAGTGGCGAAAAAATTGGTGCTTCCTGCATTGCCGGAGAAGCGGCTTTGCATTTTGGCGCAGGGCTGGTCAGTCTTGTGCGCTTGGGAGCGGCTTTTGAAAAAACTGAACTTCCTCAGGTGACTCCGGAACTGATGACCGCAGATGATTTTCCGACAAAGACGACGGCGGTGGCACTGGGCATGGGTTTAGGCAGGAATGATGAGACGGTACAGCCCTATCTTGACTGGCTTGCCCAACAGTCAGCCATTTCCTGCGTGGTGGATGCAGATGCCTGCTACGCTTTTGGACTCAAGGCCTTTTTGCAGGCTCATGGCGAAAGAACCGTGCTTACACCCCATCCAAAAGAGTTTCAGATACTTTTGAAAAATCTTGGCTTGGGTGACCATACCATTGATGACTGCGTAAACCGCCGTCCTGAACTGATTGAAGACTTTTGCCGTGCTTTTCCCCGCTGTGTGCTTTTGGTAAAGGGGGCAAATCCCATGATTGGTCACTTTGATGGCAAAAATTTCCGGCTCTATGTAAATCCACTGGGAACGAATGCCCTTGCAAAAGCGGGGAGCGGCGACGTGCTGGCGGGTCTTATTGTGGCTTTGCTTGCTCAGGGGCAAAGTCCATTGGATGCCGCCATACAGGGCAGCCTTGCCCACGGTCTTGCTTCCCGTGCCTTTAAAAATGACTACAGCCTTGCACCGCTTGCGTTGATTGATGCAGTAACAAGGCTGTAATTGCTGCGGGCAGGAGGGGTGACTGCAATGTGCACTCCGTCCTGTATGCTTTTATTTCTTTCCCAGTGCTACCGAGCGATTGTAGGCGGCGGTAACGGCTTCGATTACGCTGTCGCGGAAGTGATTTTGTTCTAGAGATGCAACGCCTTCGATTGTTGTGCCGGCGGGAGAACAGACTGCATCTTTTAGTACTCCTGGGTGCGTACCAGTTTTTAATGCCATTTCTGCACTGCCTTTGAGGGTCTGGGCGGCATAGATGTAGGCCTGTGCCCGGGGCATTCCCAGTTTGACGGCGGCATCTGCCATGGCTTCTATAAACATGAATACAAAGGCAGGTCCTGAACCGCTCACCGCCGTTACGCAGTCCATGAGTTTTTCGTCAACAATTTCTACCTTGCCGGCGGCTTCCAAAAGCATTTTTGCCTCAGCCACATCTTTTTCGCTGGCCGCGCTGTTTGCAGAGAGGGCAATCATTGCTTCGCCTACAGCGGCTGGCATATTAGGCATGATGCGGATAAGAGTGCGTTCCCGACCATCCAGCGCGGCTTGTATTGCTTCCAGTTTTATTCCCGCCGCCATGGAAATGACCGCGGCATCATCGGAGAGGGCAGAGGCAATTTCTTTCAGCACGGATGTCACAAAGGCGGGCTTTACTGCGATAAAAACATATTTTGCACCTTTTGCGGCTTCTGCGTTTGAGACGACCGCATTGCATTTGCTTTCATCGGAAAAAGCCTTGGCTTCTTCAAAATGCTTTGCGCTTACAGTGATTTTTTTAGGGTCAACAATGTTTGTCATGGCGCGGACAAGGGCTCCACCCATCACACCGCACCCGATACAGGCGATATTTACATCTAATGTACTCATGCTTTAATTGTACTGTATTCACACGTGCAAGGCAATCGAATCAAAGTCACGCACAATCAAAAAAAATAACTGGTAATATTTATGAAAAGGGTGTAAAATAACAGAATATGGACGCAAATCTTCTGAGCCTCATACAAAATAGACTTGATCCTCTTACTGGCGTATATGAACGTTTTGCCATCGAAGATTTTGCACGCACATTGATATCCAAAAAGCATCCTTTTATTTTCATGCTTGTTGATGGTGACAATTTTAAGAACATTAATGATGGGTATGGTCACAGTGTTGGCGATAAGGTTATCGTGCTTATTGCCCAGAAACTCAAGGCATCCTACAAGGACATTGGTTTTGTAGGGCGATTTGGCGGCGATGAATTTGTGATTATCGTTCCAGATGTGGAAGAATACAATGACACCTGGCAGACCTGCCACAAGGCTTTTGGCGAATTTGAAACTTTTAGCGTGCCAGACTACCCAGCCATTTTTATGACGATTACCATGGGAGTCGCTCGCTATGCAAAAGACGGCAATTGCTACGAAACAATCTTTGAAAAAGCGGACAAGGCTCTCTACCGGGGCAAGCAAAAAGGACGCAGTTGCTTTATCATTTACTTGGACGAAAAGCACAAGGACATAAAGATTCATTCAAGTGACGGTCTTGGTGCAAATTCCATGCAGTTGCACAACACTATTTTTAGTCTGCTGGCAAAATCAGACAACCTCAAAAAAACGCTTCCCTATCTTTTGCAGTTTTTCACCACCACGCTGATGATTGACCACATGGCGGTTCAGGGAAAATTCAGCATGCTTTTTTCGGAGGTGTACGCCCTTTCCCGCACTAAGGAATTTTCCTACATTGACAATGCGCTGATTACATTAAATGTTAATAAGGCTACCTCCATTTTTTACATGAATGACATAAGGCAGTTGACGGCTGTTCATCAGGAAACCCTTATGGAACAATGTGAAAGTCAAGGAGTGTATTCAATTTTTTGTGCAGAAATCTCATATGGAGATACATTTTATGGATATTTGCGTGCGGATACTACAGTTACATTGCGCATTTGGCAGCACGAGGATATGGATTTATTGGTGACGGCCGCAAAGACTATCGCATTGCTGCTGCATTTTCAGGGAAAGACACTGGAAGACTACGCGTAAAAAAGAGGCAGAATGACCGCAAAGAGCTTTAACTACTACGGTTTCGATAAAGATACATACTATGACTGTATCGGAATGATTCGCGCGACGAACAGAAAACATGTATTGATGCTGAATTCATGGTTTTTTATCGTCAATCTTTTCTATCTGATTTTTTCAACCATGAATCTGTTTGGTGTTTCTCAGTCTCGCATCCTTTTTTATGCAGGGTATCTGCTTGCGACCCTTGTCTTGGAGATTCTTTTGCTTGTGGCTCCTCGCTTTACAGAACGCAGAAGCGGACTTATGGTGTATTTTAGTTCGATGATTTTGCTTTCGTATGGCATCCTGGTATCGGTGGCACAACCCTATATGCCGTCTACCGTGTATCTGGTATTGCTTGCCGTGATTGGAATTTCCTATATTGGAAGCATGGTGCGTACCTTTGTGATGACGATTTTTGGCGTGGGATTTTTTGTGCTGACCTCCTTTATGTACAAGACATTTTCCATTGCCTATTACGACACGTATAATGTTGCCATCGTAACAATGCTTTCCCTTGGTCTGCATTACACATTCCAGCACACCCGTATGCAGCAATTTGTGCTCTATCAGAAGGACTTGCAGGTGCAGCGTGAACTGGAAATCAAGTCAAGTTTTGATGCCCTCACTTCACTTTTGAACCGCGGACGTTTTTTCTCTCTTGCCGAGGAGATTCTGAAAAAAGCAGATGAAGAATACATGGTTATCTGCCTCTTGGACTTGGACGGCTTTAAGCAGATTAATGACAGTTTGGGGCATCAGATGGGCGACAAGGTGATTCAAATTGTGGGAAAAACCATGCTGAAGACCCTGGGGCTTGAGACACCTGACAGGATTCGTATTTCTGAGTGGGATTTGACGACGACCCGTTCGCTGGCAGGACGTTTGGGCGGAGATGAATTTATCACGTTGATTCGGGGCAAAAAAACAAAGGAAGAAGTTATTGAGGTCTTGCAGGAAATGCTGCAAACGCTTAATGCAGTGAAGTTTGACGGCTTGGACGGCATTCACGCATCTTTTGGCGTAACGCAACTTTCTGGCGCAGACAAAGACATGGACAGCGCATACAAACGTGCGGACGAAGCCTTGTACGCATCAAAGCGGGCAGGCAAAAACCGCGTCCACTTTAGTGAGGAGGTGCTGATAGTATGATGGGCGCATGGGAATTTTCGGAATATATACTTGTACTCAGTATCCTTTTGCTCGCATTGAATATCGGTGTCTTTGCCTATCGGGTTTTTATTTGTAGGGATGTGCTCTTAAAAAACGAGGGCGGACGCTTTGCTTTTTCGATTCTCCTTTTTATTGGACTGCTGGCACTTTTTGCCCTGAACATTAAGGCGTGTACCTCAGAAGCCCTGTCTCTGGGGTTGGGATTTCCGCTTTTTGTGGGAAGTGTTATGGTTACCCTGCTCTTGCAGTGGGCATTCGGTCAGTTGCGTACATCTGAACGGAGAGCCATGACGGTGCTGGAGACAATTCTTGGCGTGATAGAGGCGGGAGACCCCAATCTGGAGGGACACTCCTTGCATGTGCGGAACCTGACACTGCTTTTGTATGACAATCTCCCGCTGACCCAGCGGTTAAAAATCAACGTGCGTAATCTGGAATACGCTTCTCTTTTGCTTGATGTGGGCAAGCTGGGAGTTCCCCGCAGCATTATCAATAAGTCAGGAAAACTGGAGCCGGAGGAATGGGATTTGATTCGCCGTCATCCGGAACTTGCCGTAAAACTTTTGCAGCCTATAACCGCCTTTGATACCATTTCCAACTGGATAAAGTATCACCATGAACGTGTGGACGGAACTGGCTACTATCATTTGAGAAACGATCAGATTCCGCTGGCTTCCCGCTTGATTGCTGTGGCAGACACCTATTCCGCCATGACAATGGAACGCTCATACCGTGCAACAATGACCCACGATGAGGCGGTGGCAGAATTAAAGCGGGCTGCTGGTTCCCAACTTGATTCTGAAATCGTGCGTATTTTTGTGCATATTCCCTACAAAAAAATTGAAGAGAGCCTGAACGAAGTGCGTACTGTCATGCGTCGCTATGAGGACGGAGATTTTCGTGTTAGGACAGGAGAAGCAAACTGATGAGAAAGGTGATAAAAACAGCGGTCTTTTTGTGCCTTGCACTGGCATTCTTTTCCTGCTCGCAAAAAAACAGTCGTCCAAAAAATCCCGATGCAAAACTTACTCTTGCGCTTCGTGCGGGTGTGTATGCTGATGTCATCAAGAAATGTCTGCCTGCCTTTGAGCGGGAGCATAATGTATGGTGTGCGGTAGAAGAACTGAGTGAGGATGATTTGCACCATCTTGTTGCCGATGATGCAACCAATGAGTCCGGACTATATGACTTGTGCATGGTGGATGGCTCGTGGATGGCGGAATACACGGCAAAGAACATACTGACCAACCTGAAGGAATTTGACTATGACCTTGATGATGATATTATTCCCGCAACAAAAACCATCTGCTATCAGGACGATAAGCTGTATCTTGCGCCTTATTATGGCAATGTAACGGTTTTGCTTTACAACAAGATTATGGTGGCAGAAGCAGGCTATACGCCTGAAAAAATCCGTTCGCTGGAAGATATTGTCAGCATCTGCTCTTTCCATGCAAAACGCCACAATCTGGGATTTATGTATCGCGGTGACACGGCGAATAATATTGTCGTGGATTTTCTGCCCATTCTGCTTTCTTACGGTGGCTGGGTAGTTGATCAGAACAACTTTCCTACGGTGAATACGCCGGAATTCCGCAAGGCGATATACGGCTACATGGAACTGATAGAGACTGGACGCGCTGCAAAAAAGGATGATTTGATTGCAGCCATTGCCAACAAGTCTGCGGCAATGGGAATCGGCTGGCCAGGCTGGTATACACCTGCCCGCAATTCTTCGATGGATTATCTTGCCCTTACCGGACGCTATCGCCATGAGAGTGAGCCGCACAATGCAAATATTTATGGCATTTGGACGGTAGGCGTTCCCCAGAACAGCCTGCACAAGGAACTGGCTGTTGCCTTGCTTGCCTATTTAATGGACAAGGACATACAGAAAGCTACTGTTATGCAAGGCGGTGTACCCTGCCGCTATTCCAGTTTACGTGATAAGGAAATTCTTGAAAAGTTTCCGCAGTACGAGGTTGTCTGCAAGGCTTTGGAAGGCGGTGTGTATCGCCCTGTTATGGAAGAATGGTCTGATTTCTATGCGATTTTGGGTAAGGAAATGCAGGCCATCATTTCTGGTGAAAAAGCAGTAAACGACGGTCTTGAGTATGCCCAGTGGCAACTGGAAGCAAGACTGAATCAGCACCGCCGCCGATCATCGCTACGGTCTATCCGCAAACAAAACTGAGTGGCGGGCGGGGCACGCATGGACGCGTGTTCCTTTTTATTTTCCGCCAAGAACGCGGCGCAGGCAGTCTTCATCAGCAAGAAAGAGGGTGGCTTTTTCGCTGCCGTCTGCCAGATGGGTTACGATGTCTGCCTTGCCGCCGTTTGCCAGAATGGTGGGAATGCCAAAGCCCGCCGCTTTTTCCGCAGCCTGGAGTTTTGTTTCGATTCCGCCAGTGCCGAAGGAATTGGTAGCACCAATGGTAATCTGCTTGCGCAAATCTTCTACGTTGTGTACGGTTTCAATTATCTTTGCCTTGGGATTTGTCTTGGGATTGTCAGTGTATACGCCGTCGATGTCGCTGAACAGAATAAGCAAATCCGCGCTCCAGAGAATTGCCGTCTGTGCGCTCAAATTGTCATTGTCACCGATGCTGAATTCCTCTATTGAAACAGAGTCGTTTTCATTGATGACGGGTACAACGCCTTCGTCTACCAGTGTAAAGAGCGTGTTGCGGATGTTCAGGGAGCGGTGGTCGTTTTCAAAATCGTCTTTGGTGAGGAGCAGTTGGCCGATGTGGATGCCGTGGGCATTGAATGCTTCCCGCCACTTGTCAATCAGTTCCACCTGTCCAATGGCGCACAAGGCCTGACGGTAGTGAATATCCTTGCGCCGTGCCCAACCGCTGATGGTGGAAAGCCCGCCAACCTGTGCCCCTGAAGAAACGATGACAATCTGCTTGCCCTGTTTGATAAGTGCGGCGCATGAGGCGGAAAGATTGCGCAAAAAGTCGTTGTTTATCGTTCCGTCTGATTTTGCCAGTGTATTTGAGCCGATTTTGATGACGATTTTACGTGCTCCGGCGATAGTTTCTTTGATGGTACTGTTTGTACTTTTGTCTTCCATAGCCTTACTTTACCTTACCTGTCCGTCACCGTCAATGAGGAATTTTGTAGTGGTGAGTGCCTTGATTCCCATGGGACCGCGGGCGTGCAGTTTTTGGGTGCTGATGCCCAATTCCGCGCCAAAGCCGAATTCACCACCATCGGTAAAGCGGGTGCTGGCGTTTACGTAGACACAGGCGCTGTCAATCTGAGCCTGAAAGGCGCGGGCGTGGCTGCGGTCGTTGGTGCAGATGCTTTCGCTGTGGTGGGTACTGTGGCTGTTGATGTAGGCGATGGCTTCTTCTATGCCGCTCACGATTTTGACGGCGCACACCAAGTCTAAGAACTCAAAGCCAAAGTCGCCTTCTTCTGCAAGGACAAAACGACGGTCTTTTGGGGCAATTTCTTGTATGGAAGATAGTGACGGTGCGGTGAGTATGTCATACGATGTTTTATCACAGCGCAATTCCACGCGGCCGGCAAGTTGTTGCGCCAGTTTGGGAAGAAATTGGGCGGCTACATTTTCGTGTACCAGAATACATTCAATAGCGTTGCATGCACCCGGCCGCTGAATCTTTGCGTTTTCTGCAATGCGAGCAGCCTTGTCCAGGTCTGCGCTTTCGTCTATAAAGAGGTGGCACACGCCAGCCCCTGTTTCTATGACGGGAACCTTTGCATTTTGCACGACATTCTGAATAAGTTTTGCACCGCCACGGGGAAGCAGGCAGTCAATCTGTCCGACTGCACCGAGAATGGCATCTACATCGCTGTGGTCAGTCTGGGGCTGGCAAAGGGCAACCGCTTCTGAAACACCGTCTTTGCCGGCTGCTTGTAAGCCCTGCTGTATGGCGGCAAGAAGGGCACGGTTTGAGTTGAGGGCGGAAGATGAGCCGCGGAGCAAAATGGCATTTCCGCTTTTGTAGGCAAGACAGAATGCGTCCACAGTGACATTGGGGCGGCTTTCATAAATAATTGCCACAAGTCCCAGAGGTACGCGTACCTGCTTGATGGAAAGCCCGGTGGGGGTATCCCAGCCGCCGGTTACTTCGCCAATGGGGTCAGACTGTGCGATGACCACGCCCATGCTGCTTACAATGCCGTCTATGCGTTTTTCGTCCAGCATAAGCCTTTCTAGCAGGGACTCGCTCATGCCCTTTGTCCGGGCTGCGTCTAGGTCAGACTTGTTGGCGGCGATGATGGCGGCTTTATTTTTGCTGATTGCGTCTGCAACGCAGGTAAGAGCACGGTTTTTCTGTGCGGCGGTGTGAAGCGCAAGAGAGGCTTGCGCTGTGTGTAAACTTTTACAAATCTCGGAAATGTCCATGCCCACATTTTCGCAAAAACAATGTGCTGGGTCAAGCGGTTTTTTGGGGCGTTGCGGGGTGAAAAGCCTAATGTCCTTCCCCGCAGAAAGGGGTATGGGTGAAAGCAAGGCTTGAACCCTAGGGGAAAGGCTTTTCCCCTCCTAGTAATTTGCTAAAAAGAACATGCCGACGAGAAGCACATAGAAACTTTTTTGGTCTGACCAGTCAACGGTAACGGGGAGTTGCTCAAAATACCACCAGAAAATGCCGAATTCGGGGTCGATGCGTAATGCATACTCGCTGAAATCCTTGCTTTTTGCCTGGGAACCAAACATAAGGTAGACGATGTCAGTGATGATTTCGCGGAAAGCGGAGTAGTTTTTTGTCCATTGATTGTCTTTCATGGAAGAACAGAACTGGTCAAGTTTGTAGAGCACCTGTTCCTTGAGGGAAACGTCGTCTTTTTCTACCCATGTTTTTTGCACAAGCAGAATGGTATTTTTTTGGAAACTTTGCAGAAGATGCTGCTCACATTCTTTTTGGTTGTCTTTGTGGCCGCTGAAGGTGCCACCGCCTAAAAATGCGCTTGCTACGGTAAGGGCATCCTGACGAACCTTTTGCACATCATCGGTTGCCAGCATTTCGCCCATTGCATCGACAACTTTTTTTTCAACAAACTCTGTTATTAAATCGTTCCCCATAAGAAACAGATTAGAACAAAACCAAACTTTGTGCAAGCGGTCAGGGCAAACGCATTATAATCCATTCACAAGTAAGACAAAAAGTGCACAGGCGAATGAGTTCCAACAAAAACAGACTACCGCCTGAAGTTCCGCCTGCG
>CAKZZO010000148.1 GCA_937885175.1 uncultured Treponema sp.
CTCAACCGCGGGGCTTGCTTGACACGCTGCAACGGTAGCCTTTTTGCTGCAACTATATTTCATTTGTCCAGCCGATGTTCAAGTACGATATGTATAATGCGTTTGCCCTAGCAAAGAAAACGGTAAAAAAATTGCAGGTTCCTGTATAAGAAAAATGGTACAGAAACCTGCACTATAAGACGTAAACCGTACCGGCTATTGTTTCAGGACGAAGGTGTATTTTTCTCCCGTGTTGAAGTTATACGTAAATTGTCCATCTTTAATAGTAACAGTTGCGGTTGTAGGCTCAGAGAGCTTTTCAAGTGTTTGCGTGTCCTTATTAAAATCAGATGTTATGGTAATCTCTATCGTGCCGTTTACAGGATTACCAGAAGTGATTTTAAACGTACCCTCAGATACTGTCCAAGATTCATCTTTATATGTTGCAGTCATGGTAAAGGTGTTGTCTGCGGCTGCATGGAGTGTAAGTGTTGTCCCATCACCATCTGTTGCCACATAATCCGCAGGGAGCAGCGTGTTATCCGTACTTCCAGAATCAGTGTTTGGCGTATAACTTGCACCAATCTTTGCCGTTACCCCCTCAGGCTGAATAACTTTATAGTAAGTATACCAATATGAAGATTTCTCGTAATTAGAATCAAGCGCAAGGAAAACGATTGTGTACGTCTTGCTGGCATCAAATGTTCCCTTTACGGTAACGGTTTTTTGTGATTCAGAACTGCTTGGCTTATACTGCGTTGTAGCTTTTTCTGCAGCGGTGTATGTGGTAGAACCCTTTGCACCCTGTATTGTATTGAGTGTTGTCGTGTCGCTTGTATCAATAATAGCATAGCGGTAGATTACTTTTGAATCAACAGGGAATGTGGCAGTGGCTGTGGTATCGGTAATTGAAAGACTTATGTAATCTTTGGTCAGGCTTCCCGCAATAAATTCATCAACAGAAAGGTAATCTCTAACATCTGCCGTCGTAGAAACGGAAATCCAGTTTTCACTTGTGCCAAAATATGTATCATTGACGAACTTAACTCTGAACCGTGCGTAATAATAGGTATAAGATGATGTTTGCGTTACGCTGTATGAGCCAGATACAGTCGTGCTTACAGAAGAAGTCGTGCCTGTGCTAGTGGCAACATTCGTATAATTTAAAACATATCCAGAGTCTGTTGATGCTGTGCCTACTTGATATTGTGCTGTAGAAATTGGATATATTGTTACCTTCGCCTTATCTTTATTGATAATGGAAAGCGTAGGATTCTTGACTATTGCATAATCACCGACTTCAGTACTTGTTAACGTATCGGACATAAAATACGTGAGGGTACTTGCAGATGTAATCCGTATCCAATTTGTATTGTAATTGCTGTTCTGACCTGAGAATTTTACGAACACAAAGGCATAATATGCCGTTCCAATCTCATAAGTGCCAGAGATGCTGATAGTATCGCTCGTTTTTCCTGAAGAAGAAGCCGTTTTTGATGATGTTGTTGTAAGGGATGTTATTTCATCATCGGTGATACTTTCATTTATCAGTTTCTTGTAGTTGCTGTCAGCGGGTTTTGCCACGGCTACGCGATACTCTACTTGTGAAAGCGGATAGCATGTAAATTCTGCTTTTTTTGTTCCGCGGACAGAGAATGTTGCGTTTGTAGCCAAATTCACGTCTTTAGTTACTTCACTCATGGTAAGTGAATCATTCGGATTACCATAGGGGGTGCCAAGATATGTCCAATCGCTGCCAAAACTTTCCGTGTCCTTAAATCGTGCAAGTGCCACAACATAATAGGGGGTATCAACCTTATAAGTACCAGAAATAGTGATGGTGTCGCTTTCTGTGCCATTATAGGTTACATCAGATGTTGTATAAGGCGTAGTGTTTGCGGTGTCTCCCTTTTTCAGAGCGATAATTGCTTCGCTGGTAGAGATTGTTGACTCAACAAGCGCCATGCGGTATTCGACTTTTTCATTCGGATAAAAAGTAACCGTTGCCTTTGCTGTTCCGTTGATTTTGGCAGAGACAGGGTAAAGGCTATTTGAAAGGTTTGCTGCCTTGGAAAGATTTCCATATGTAATCGTTACGGAAGAAGTGTTGCTGTCTTTAAGGTAGAGCGTTCTTGCTTCTGTATATCCGTTTGATGTAAGTGCAGTAAGTTCATAGCGATAGCGGACACCATCTTCCAAAGAAGATGCATCGGTAAACGTATATCCTTTTCCATCAGGAACAATGCCCGAGCTAAAAAGACTGCCTCTGTCATCGGGATCAGAATCAATAAATCGCGCAAGACGATATGAATCTGCACCAGTAACATAATTCCAGCAAAGTTTAATCTCGCTAGATGCAGTAAGTTCCGCAGTCAGATTTGGCGATGAGAGTGAAATAATGGTATCGCCAACAACAGTTTTGTCTGAATCATCGCCACAAGAAACCCAAAAGAACATCGTTGCAAACAAAAGGGCAATGCATCCAACCAAAGATTTTTTCATAAAGACCTCCGTGGAAATGCAGTAAGAATTTTAAGTAAATTCAAACGCATCTCCTACGGAGATTTTACCCCCCCCTTTTAATTTAGTCAATAAAAATTTTGCGCTCCAGTTTCTTTGCACATGGAGACGCGTAATCCTTATTCCGGCAGCTTAAAGACCTTGCAGCTGTTCTTCCACAACTGGTCGGCCACTTCTTCCACGGGCTTTTCCAGCATTTCGGCAAGGAAGCGGGCAGTACTGGGAAGGTATGCGGGCATGGTGCGTTTTTTCTCCCGGAATTCCGCGGGAATCATAAAGGGACTTTCTGTTTCAATCAGCACGCGGTCAAGAGGAATGTTAAGCACGGTTTCATGCAGATTGCGCGCGTTGCGGTAGGTCAGGTTTCCTGCAAATGAGAAGTATACATTCAGTTCCGCATCCAGACATTTTTTTGCGTAGGCGGCATCCTCGCTGTAGCAGTGAAAAATCGCGCCGCTTTCGGGAATACGCTCAGTCAGCACGTCAAAAATGTCCTTTCCTGCGTCACGGTTGTGGATAATCACGGGCAGATTGTGTTTCTGAGCCAGTTCCAGTTGAGTGATGAACATTTCTATCTGGGTGCGCTTGTCGCCATACTGCTTGAAGTAGTCCAGCCCAGTCTCGCCGATTGCAACAACGTTGGGCAGCTTTACGCTTTCTTCAATCGTGGCAACCCAGTCGCGTCCGGGATTCACGATTTCTGACGGAGCGACACCGACAGCATGATAAATTCCGCTTACAGATTTGAGGGTGCTGTAAACGCTTTTAAAGTCATGCAGGCTGTTGTTAATACTGATGATGCGGGTTACACCTGCTTGCTTTGCCTGTTGGATGACGCGCAACTGTTCAATGGGGTCATCGTATATAAGCCCGATGTGGGCGTGAGTATCAAAAAACTGCATTGGCTTTTCCTAGAAATGAATTTGGCAAGTCATTGCCATAAACAACTTATTTATTTTGTTGTCTACTCTAATAATACCATAGGTATAGGTAGATGTCAAATAATTAGTTTGCACTGCGACAGTTCTACCACAGTAAAATTTTCCAAAGTGAAAAATATGCAATTAAAAATGCCAATCTATACCACATTGTTTCATTATGGCATTTGCAGTATGTCGTGATTTAATTTTTGAATCTACCGTAACATTGTGTTTGGTTATCGGGCTGTAATAAATGTCATGGTCGCCTTTACCACGGCGTACAAAACTACAGCCGTTTTGCAACAAAATTGCGCGCACCTTCTTTTCATATTCTGCCATTTACGCAAAGACCTTTTCGTGCCGCTCCACGCGAAAGCAAATAGATGGGATTTTCTTCATTTTATTCAAATTCAACAACTCTGGTGCGGCAAAACGGACGCGCTCAATCAACGCATCCAACGAGCCGCCTTCCAGCACGAGCCCTGGAATGTCATCACTTTGCGCAATCCACACTTCTGCTTCGCTATCCCACGTAAATTGAACAACATATTCCATAGTATTTTCTCCATGTTAAGTATAGCACGAAAATAAAAAATGTGCAGTAGTGATAGGAAAAAATACAGTACTTATGGTACAATTTGCATAAAAATCAAGTAAGATGAAAATTATTCCGCGGCGAGATTTTGGGCAAGATATTTAACGGCATTTTGCTCTTTGACAGAAAGTTTTTCACAATTTTGCAATAATTCGTGGTATTTGCGGTACAGACGGAGTTGCTCTTGTTCTTCCTGTGCAGTTTTTGTTATGGCTTGTGAGGAAAAACCCGTAATCAGATATTCCACGGAAACGCCGAGCACTTGGGCGATTTTTACAGCGGTTTCTGCGGATGGTGTGCTACCTAATTTTATGCCCTGCCCGATATTCGTTAAACTAAAATCGCACTTTTTTGCCAAAAACGCTCTGTTCATTCCCTTAAATTCCAGCTCCTCGTCAACTCTGCGCCAAAAATCACTCATAAAAAAATAATCTAAAAAATTTCTGACTATTTCCAATAAAAGTGTGGAATTTCTGACAAAATGGGTGTAGTATGTAATTGCTGAGTTTTTGAGAAAGGAAATGATGAAAATGACTGAAGAAATGAAGATTGGCGAAGTTGCAAGGTTTGTTTTAAAACCGTTACTCGAAAGCGGAAAAATTTCTGAACAAGAAATTGAAAATCTTAAAGATGCAAACTATTGCAAAAAAACATTCGGACTTTTTGTACCCATGCTCGTTCCTTACTCAAAAAAGAAAGTTTATCGTTATTATAGTCCAACAACAATTCTTACAATTTATGAAAAACAATATCTCCTAACAAATGATTGGTATGAAGATGCCCAACGACATCAATTAAAGCCTCTGCTTACATGGATTGCTGAACATAAAAATTAATCAAAAACACAACATTAGGAGATGAAAATGTACAAAAAATTCATATTTCCCTTATTACTTCTACTATCAGCAAGAATTTTTGCAGAAACAGAAGTCATAGCAACGACTAATCAGACAAAACTAACCTATACTGATATTGTGGATGTATTTTTTGAAGAAATAAATCGTCCGCACTACCCATACACAACGATAGATTACAAAGTGTTTACAAAAGAATCCGAGCAGTCACAGCCTTGGTCGGTTTCTGTCAGAAAAGATTCTTTTGTTCATTTTCCTCCCATTGAAGAAAAAAGTGTCATTTTAACTATGAAAAATGGCCTTATTGAATATTGCTCTTATTCCCATCCTGATGGATATAGGTACAAAACGATACATAATATTGCTCCAAAAGATAGCACTCAAAAAGATCAAAAAGAATTAAATGGACTTTTAGTTAATTCAATGTGCTCTTTTTTAAATGAGAGTGCTCACTGGCTTACAAGATACGGAAAAGAGGCTTATTCGCAAAAAGAAATAGACGCTTTTGATGCTTTTTATGAACATATTGATAACGCTCCAGCAACAGCATTCGGCTATATATTCACATACTCTCAGGATTTATCAAACCCAATACCTATTTTACAAATGCTTTTGCAAACAAAAGAAATTAATCAAGTAGATGATGTTCAAGAACTTACTAGAAAAGGTAATATGTATATACAGTATACAAGTGGTGTTAATTGTGAGAATGCGAAATATTATTCTGACGCACGCCAATGGTATGAAATGGCTGCAAAACAAAACTATGAAAAAGCAAAAATTGCACTAAAACGAATAGAAGGTAAACATGACGACATATATATTCAATTTCCTACAGCAACACAAGGTGGAGCACTCTATGCAGTGGGTGCTGCAATAAGTCGTATGTGGGAGAAAAATATCGATTTTGTTATTGCCGATAGCCGCGCATCAAACGGAGGGATAGATAATCTAATACAAGTCAGTAACGGAGATGCAAATGTTTCTATAGCTATCAGCTCAAATTGTTTTCAGAGTTACTATGGCTTGGATTTGTTCACAGACCATGAAAATAAAAAATTGCGTGTTATTGCAGGATTATACCCGCAATTTAATCAAATTATTGTTTCGCAAAAATCTGGTATTACCAAATTACAAGATGTAAAAGGTCATCCTTTTGCTGTTGCCAACAAAGGCTCGGCTGTAGAAGGAGAATGTCAGAATCATTTTACCGCGCAGGACTAAATTATCCCGATGATTTTCAAGCAGAATATATTGCATTCGGTGATGCGAGTTCAAGGCTAATAAACGGCACGATTGATGGTGCATGGGTAATGGGAGGTTTTCCAATATCATCTATCATAGTTGCTTGTACAAATGGATGCAAATTGCTTACTGTTGACGATGATGTGATTTACGAATTACAAAAAACTTTCCCATGGTATACAACTTGCATTATCCCTGCTGGCACCTATCCAAATCAAAGCAGCGATATAAAAACATCCGCTATAAAAATGTTGTTGTTTACGACAACAGACCTTGATGAAGAAACTGTCTATCAATTGACAAAGACGCTTTGGGAGCACATTGACGAACTGGGCGAGATTCAGCGCAATCTAAAAGGATTGACCCCTCAAAAAGCAGTCCAAGATATTGCAGGTTTGCCACTTCACGATGGTGCGATTCGCTACTACAAAGAAATCGGTGTACTGAAATAAACTGCAAGGAAAGAGTATGGCAAATAAAATTTCAGATATTTTTGAAAAAATTGACTCACAAAATTTAGAAAGCAGAGCAACTGATGGCGATGTTGACATACAATATAAACTCGGAATGGACTTTTACGATAGCGGTAATTATCAAAATGCAGAATATTGGCTTGAAAAAGCTGCAAAAAATAAAAATATAGATGCTAAACGCAAAGAAAAAATAAAAAGAATTCTTAATCGTAAAGAATTTGAAAATTTATATCCAAATAATAGTCCTGTTCCGTATGCAAAATCACACATGACCAGTGGTGGAAATGCACCACGCGGGTCTTGGAGCGAATGGAATTACTAGATATGTTACAAATTGATTGCTATGTGTACAAAGAGTTTAAAAAGATTAATTACCATGAAAAAACACCTCTTCTTTCTTATCCTCTTTCTCCCCCTCCCCCTTGTTGCAGAAGAATACTTCTTCATCGACCCCGTACACGGCTACAAAGGGTATGTTGATGTGCGGTATCTGGGAACGACGCACGAACTTGATGCGGAATATTTGGCGCAATGGGAGAAACACAATTTGTTCAGCGAAGGGTTTTCCGTAACGCCACAAGTACAACCGATGACTGCCGAAGAGCAGTTTTTGATGTGGAAGGCATTGGATGAATGTGATATTCAAGATGAACGGGCGCGTGTCTTGAAATCAAACTCGGCGTAGATGTACATATTAACCAATTACTGCTTGGCGCATATTACTGTTTCAAACGCTATAGTGATATAGGTTCATACAATGGTTTTGGTGCAGGATTTATGTTAGAATAGCCCCCCCTCACATCTCCGCGCCGTTCAAAGTATTAAAAAATTTCCGAAACACAGTAGCCTTTGACATTTTTCTTGGCAGAAAAATAGAATCTATGCTACACTATTTCTATGCCAAGCGTCTTTACAGTAAATGGCTATCGATTCTTTTTCTTCTCAAATGAAGGTGAGCCACTCGAACCGTGTCATATTCACGTGCGCAAGCATGGTGCCTTGGCAAAATACTGGCTGACGGATAGAATTTCTTTGGCGGAGAATATTGGATTTTCTGCAAAGGAACTGAAAGAAATTGAGCACTTTATCCATGATAACGCTCTAAAAATCAAGGAGGCGTGGAATGAATTTTTCTGTCAATAGCGCAAAAGCGCAAAAAGTATGGTCAGATTCTGAAAACCTCTGGTTGCTTCTCACAGATGGGCGGCAGCTTTCAATTCCTTTGGCCTTCTTTCCTCGTTTGAATGAAGCCCCGCTTGAACTGATTGATGACTACGAGTTAAGTGGTGGCGGGCTGGGCATTCACTGGGAATCCTTGGACGAAGATTTGTATGTACCAAATTTGCTTTTAGGCATCACTGACATAAACAGATTGCATAAACCCGCTTAATTTTCCCCATGTACGCTGACGTTTCTCCTCATCTCCTCTGGCGTTTGTGCCGATAATGCTATAGGTCTTTCTATCTGTCAAATTTTGTTTTAGGGGAATTTGACAGAGAATAGTATAATGTGCTAGAATTGTCTTTGTATATTATTCTAGGGATAATAGTCGATACGTTTGTGGGGAACTGAATGGCTAGAACTCGTCATTATAAGCGGCTAGAGAAAAATGCGGTCTCTTCTTTTTTGAGTGCAATGCGCCGCTTTTTTGGGGCTATTGGAACGGTATTCTCAAAATTTTTCAAACTTTGTGACAGTAAGCTCACGATTATGATTGTTCCTCATGCAAAAGGAAAGGTTGTCAACTTTCAGACAAATGTATTTGCCCTGGCTTGTACTGCGGCACTGGTCATCGGCATTGTTTCATCTTTTGTCTATTTTAACCGCCAGGCAGCGGGTTCTGGTGCGGAAATCAGCAGACTGATGAGCGAAAACCGACAGACTTTAGCAAGTCTGGACGAATTACGTGATGAAAATAACAGTCTGCTTCAGACGGCAAAACGCTTTCAGTCTTCGCTTTCACAGGCTTTGTCTTTAATCGGCATCAATCAGACTTCTTCTGTTTCCCGAGCATCTATGGGTGACTCTGATCTTTCATCACTCTTTGACACGCAGGAACAGGTGACTGGCTCAACCCGCGAAGCAAACGATATCCGTATGCTCAATTCTTATCTGGAAAGTGCGGTTCAGCCTATCGAAGAAATCGGCAAGATGCTGGAAAGCCAGGAAAATCTTTTTGCAGACATCCCCAATATTTGGCCCATCAAAGGCGGCATCGGACACATCTCCATGCAGTTCGGTCAGAATGTACACCCCATTACCGGTCAGTGGTATATTCACAAGGGCTTGGACTTTTCCACATGGCGTAGCGGCGACCCGGTTATTGCAACGGCAAACGGACAGGTTGTTACTGTTGGTTATGACATGAGTTTCGGTAACTATGTCATCATCAAGCACAAGCATGGTATTTATACTCGTTACTGCCATATGTCACGTTCAAACGTGCAGAAAGGTCAGTTTGTAACGCAAAGACAGATTATCGGCTATATCGGCAACACAGGTATTACTACGGGTCCCCACTTGCATTATGAAGTGCACATCGGTTCTGATGTTGTTGACCCTGCAAAATACGTCAACGTAAAGCTGACAACAAAATAATATGGCCATCGACAATATTTCAATCAACACAGTTATTGGTGCAGGTTCTTCCATTTCTGGTGATATTCGGGTGAGTGGGCGTTTGCGTGTAGACGGTGATGTTGACGGCAATCTGGAAACCACCAGCAATATTCACGTGGGAGAAGCATCCCGCATTCATGGAAATATCATCGCCTCATCTGCAGTAATTGAAGGCGTTGTCATTGGAGACATCACTGCTCCCAAAAGCGTTACCTTGCTATCTTCTTCCGCTGTAATTGGCGATGTAACTACAAAGCGTCTACAGGTAGAAGATGATGTCGTTCTTCATGGCCACTGCATTTCTATCAAGGACGACGATGCTTTCAATCAATCCGTGCAGAACTATAATGACCAGCGATCCATTCGCAGCAAGGTTGTCTAATGCCCTCAATTGATTCCGTCGGCTCTCAGGCAATGTATCTTGCGGCGGCACAAGCAGCATCTCAGCAGGCGGCAAGAAATCAAAAGGAAAAAACTAAAAAACAGGAAGGTGTTGGAAAAGCCATTCCCTCGCCATTTCTTTCTGCTTTGACTAAATCTCAGGAAGAAGCCACCTTGGTGCAGGAAGGTCTGCCTCTGGAAATTGCCGGCATGGAAACGGAAGAAGCCATTGTATTCTTAAAGGATGCGGTGGAAGCGGCAGGCGATGAACTAAAGCAGCGGCAGGATTTGGCTTCCATGGAAAAATACCGCCAGAAAGTAAAGCAGTTTATGCAGTTTGTCGTAAAAAATGCCTTTGAGGTGGAAAAATATCAGCGGCGGGGATTTAATCGCAAAGGCAGAAGAGTTGATCCGCGGGTACAGGTAAAAATCATCGACGAAAAATTGAACAAACTTGCCAGCGAAATGATGTATCTGCAAAAAGAAAATCTGAAGCTTTTGGCAAAGGTTGAAGAAATAAACGGACTTATTATAGACTTAATAGCAGTTTAGAGTTAGAATAGAAAGACAGTAGGAAGCAGCGTGAGCGATATTTTTGAAAAAGACATAGAAGACGAAGACGAAGACGATAATCTCGAAGACCTTGAAGACAATGATACCTCCTATGAAGAAGATGTAGATTTTACCTACCCCAAGCCATTGTATCGTACTCGTTTGGAATATTCTTCCGAAGGTGTGTATGCTGGCGTTCCCAAAGGATTTTCTCCTCTAAAAAATGGTGATTATGTCATTATTCCTACCCGCTACGGCAAAGATTTGGCCTTGGTGCTGGGAAAAGCAGAGCATCCTGTTGGCATAAAGCAGGCTGACATTGTAACGATTGACCGCAAGGCAGATGAAGACGACTTACAGAAATTCCGTGAACTTGCGGATAAAGAAGCGGATGCCTTTAAGACATTTAAAGAAAAAGTTGCCGCCCACAAACTGGATATGAAACTGGTAGCGGTTCACTTTTTGCTTGAAGAGCAGAAAGCATTGTTTTTCTTCTCCAGCGACAACCGCGTAGACTTCCGCGAACTAGTCAAAGATTTGGTAAGCATTTTTAAAATGCGTATCGAATTGCGGCAGATTGGTGTGCGTGACGAAAGCAGAATTACTGGCGGACTGGGGGTGTGCGGCAGACCCTACTGCTGCCACTCCGTAAGCGACAAATTGCCCCCGGTTTCCATAAAAATGGCAAAGGAACAGAACCTTTCCCTCAACTCCATGAAAATCAGCGGTCAGTGCGGCCGGCTTTTGTGCTGCTTGAGTTATGAATACAAATGGTATGCCGAGGCGCGAAAAAAGTTGCCCAATGAGGGTCTGCGTCTTTTCTATGACGAAACAAATTTCCGTATTACTGACGTAAATCCGCTTACCCAGATGATAAAAATGCTGGGTGAAGACGGACGACTTCTTGAAATTCCAGCTACACGCTTTGAACGGAGCGGCGGCCGCTGGAAAATTAACTAAGGTTATCACAGGAGGATGACACTATGGCAGATAAAGATTTTGACTTGATTACGTTTGGAGAAATAATGCTGCGCCTGTCGCCGCCCACAAATCAGCGTATTGGTCGCTGTGACTCTTTTGAAAAGCATGCAGGCGGTGCAGAACTGAATGTGGCTTCTGGCGTTTCCTTGCTTGGGCTGCGCACAGGTGTCATCACGCAGTTGCCTCACAACGACATCGGTTTTTTTGTAAAGAACCGCATCCGCTTTAGTGGCGTAAGTGATGACTTTATCATTTTTGACGACAATCCCGACGCACGTCTGGGCATCTATTTTTATGAGAATGGAGCGTATCCCCGTAAGCCAAAGGTTGTATACGACCGCCGCCATTCATCTATTTGGAAGATGAAACTGGAAGACGTGCCGGAAAGTGTCTATTCTTCTACCAAAATGTTCTACACATCTGGCATTACCCTGGCAGTTTCAGAAAACCTGCGTACTATCGCTATTGAAATGATTAAGCGTTTTAAGCATAATGGCGCACAGATTGCCTTTGACGTAAACTATCGTGCGACTCTCTGGGATGAAAACACTGCCCGCGAGACCATAAAAAAAGTCCTGCCTTATGTGGACATCCTCTTTATCTCAGAAGAAAGCTGTCGCCGCATGTTCCAAAAGACAGGCAGCCTGCAGGATATGCACCGCGAATTCTGCAAGGATTTTCCCAACATCAAATACATTGCCTCATCTGAGCGCGAAGTCATTTCGCCCAAGAATCATTCCTTTACTTCCACTGTGTACAGCCATGACAATGACACATTCTACACCGAGGAACCCTACAAGAACATTGATGTGGTGGACAGAATCGGTAGTGGTGATGCATTCTGTGCAGGCGTTCTCTTTGGACTGCTTAAATATGGTGACCCCAAAAAGGCCATGGAATTTGGTAATGCAACCTGTGCAACCAAGAATACGGTCTTTGGCGACTTGTTGATTTCTGATTTTAACGAAATCAGCGCAATGATTGCCTCCCATCAGGATAAAGGCCATCAAAGCGAAATGAATCGCTAGTATTTGCTCCTTTTTGAACTTTACTTTATGTAAGTTTCATTATATACTTAGTAGAGTAGTAGGAAATAAGGGGAATTATATGAAGATATCAACTCGTGGTCGCTATGCGCTCAGATTTATGATTGATTTGGCTCAGCATGATAACGGTTCTTATGTGGCACTGAAAGACGTATCTGCCCGCCAAGATATTTCCATCAAATATTTGGAGCAAATTACCTCTCTTCTCAGCAAATTCGGATTGCTTTTGAGCGTGCGTGGTCCTCAGGGCGGATATAAATTGGCCAAGCGTCCGAGCGATTACAATGTTGCAGAAATCCTCCGTATTACTGAAGGCAGTCTTGCACCAGTCAGCTGCCTGGAGACCCCAGAAAACATCTGCCCGCGCAAGGAGAGTTGCCAGACGCTAAAGTTATGGGAAGGATTGGACAAGGCAATAAACGATTATCTTTCTCATGTTTCACTGCAGGATTTGACTGATGACAATACGGATGCGGACTGTTTTAATTATGTCATTTAAATAGCAAAAAAATCAGCAAGGTTTTTAATAAAAACAGTTGACGAGAGAAAGGGAATCCTGTATATTATATAACATACTATTCCGATAGGAAATAAAAAGTACTGGCATGTACTTTTTAGAGGAGATTACTATGGCAAAAATCGCAAGTAAAATTACTGATTTGATTGGTCACACTCCCTTGCTGGAGTTGAAGAATCTGGAAGAAAAACTTGGCTTAAAGGCAAAACTTGTTGCCAAACTGGAATACTTTAATCCTGCAGGAAGCGTAAAAGACCGCATTGCAAAGGCAATGATTGACGATGCAATCAAAGCAGGAAAAGTGACAAAGGATTCTGTTATTATTGAACCTACCAGCGGAAATACTGGCATTGGTCTTGCGTCAGTCGCCGCAAGTTATGGGCTAAAAATTATTCTGACTATGCCGGAGACCATGTCTGTGGAGCGTCGCAATCTGCTCAAAGCATATGGCGCGGAACTGGTTTTGACTGACGGCACAAAGGGGATGAAGGGTGCAATTGAAAAGGCTGAAGAATTGGCCCGCACCACACCTCACAGTTTTATTCCCGGTCAGTTCACCAATCAGGTGAATCCCAAGACCCATGAAGAGACAACTGGCCCTGAAATCTGGGAAGACACCGATGGTGCAGTTGATGCATTTGTTGCAGGCGTTGGAACAGGCGGAACTATCAGCGGAACTGGCAAGTACCTCAAATCTAAGAAAGCCAGCGTAAAATTGATTGCTATTGAACCTGCCGGTTCTCCAGTGCTTTCAAAGGGTGTTGCCGGTCCCCACAAAATTCAAGGAATTGGTGCTGGCTTTGTTCCGGAAACAACAAACACACAGATTCTGGATGAAATCATCACGGTGGAAAATGATGACGCTTTTGCAACAGGTAAGGAACTTGCCCGCACAGAAGGCTTCCTTGTGGGAATTTCTTCTGGTGCAGCATTGTGGGCGGCTATTCAGGTGGCAAAACGTCCTGAATTTGAAGGCAAGACAATTGTTGTGCTTTTGCCCGATACAGGTGACCGCTACCTTTCTACACCGCTCTTTTCATAATCGGTGATTGCCTTTAGCGTGCTCTGCATTCATACAGAATGATTGCAGAAGCCTGCGCAACGTTAAGGCTTTCCAATTGCTGTCCGTCAGCGGATTCGCCAAAAGGAATAGTCACCAGGTAGTCGCAGTTCTGTTTAACCTCTCTGGAAATCCCGTGTTCTTCGTTACCCAAAACGATGAGCGCGGGTTTTTCTTTTTTAAGCGCAGGAATGGAAGATACTGGTTCGGCGGCCGTAACATCGGTACCAAAGCGTACCATTTTGCCCTGCATTGCCTGCAAAAGGCGAGTGATGGAATGGATACAATAAATGTTCACATATTCCATGCCGCCTTGCGCTACGCGGTAAGAACTGGTGGTAATGCTGCTCTGGGCTTCGTCAATAGGGATGATGATGTTCTTAAAGCCAAAAAAAGCGGCACTGCGCACAATCGCACCCAAATTGTTTGCGTTGCCCACGCGGTCTAGTAGAATGGCACTTTCCTTGCGGTGCAACCATTCATTGGTAATGTCTGTGTTGAGGGTGATGACGCGGGGCTGTTCCATCATTGCCACTACGCCCTGATGATGTACGCTTCCGCAGAGTTTTTCCAAGTCGGTATCTTCCACCACATTATAAGGGGCTTTGCGGCTTGCCATCTGCTTACAAATGTCGCCAAATTCAAATTTGCGGTCTTTGGTAAAATACAGTCTTCGGATTTTGTCTCCGTGCATTTTTGCGAGGGCTTTTACTGCTTCCAAACCGCATACGGCTAGTTCTCGTTTCTGTGTGTTTTTCATCGCTATTTCTTCCAGTAGTCGGGGATAAAGAATATTATCAAATCGTATAATTCAAGACGACCCGCAATCATAGCAAAGCAGTACCACCATTTTAAGCCGGACGGAAGCCAACTATAATTAGCGGAAGGCCCAAGCGCACCAAATGCGGGTCCTACATTTCCAACCATGGAAAGTGAGGCGGTAAAGGCGGTGAACAAGTCCAGTCCATTCACAGCACCGGCAAGTGTTGTAATGGCAACAAACATAAAATAGACAAAAGTAAAAGCGGCGACCGTAAATACTAAATCCTTGCGCCCTGGCATTCCGTTTAGGCGGACGGTAAAAACGCCGTGGGGATGAAGCATCCGAAGCATTTCATTATGCGCCTGTTTTCCTAGGATGACCCAACGAACGATTTTGAAACCGCCTGCAGTTGAGCCGGCACAGCCTCCAGTGAAAAAGAGGAGAAAAATAAAAAACTGTGCCGTAGAAGGCCATAAGGTAAAGTCTGCCGTTGCATAGCCTGTCGTAGTCATAATAGTGGCTACCTGAAAAGCGGCATATCGCAAGGACTGCCCTATTGACTGATAATGGGGAATAAGGGCAATCGTAATGCACAGGATGGCAATAAATGCCAGTATCAGGTATGTTTTGAGTTCTGTATTTTTTTTAACCTCGGAACTTTTTCCCGTCAAAACATAAAAATACAGACTGAAGTTTATGCCTGCCAGAAACATAAAAATGGTGATTATGATATCAATAGAAAGCGATTGATATGCTGCGATGCTGGAATTTCGCGTGGCAAAGCCGCCTGTTCCCAAAGTAGAAAAACCATACGTAATGGCATCAATTGTATCCATGCCGAAAATTCTAAGAAGCAGGGCAAGCAGGGCGGTAAGACCGAAGTAGAGGAGCCAGAGCGTTTTTGCTGTTGTGGTGATTTTGGGTGTGATTTTTCCCTTATCCACACCAGTTGTTTCTGCCTTAATCAGTTGAAATCCGCCTATGCCAAGCAGGGGCAAAAGTGCAACGGTAAGTGCAATCACACCCATGCCGCCCAGCCAGTGCATTTCACAGCGCCACATATTGATGCTGCGGGGGAGCCTTTCTACCTCCGAAAGAATTGTTGCACCTGTTGTGGAAAATCCACTTACACTCTCAAAAAAAGCATTGGTAAAACTGGAAAAGCAGCCGCTAAGCACAAGGGGGACAGCACCAAACAGACTGATGGAAATCCATGCACAGGAAACAATAACAAAGACACCTCGTGGAGAAATGGACAGGGAATTCTTTTTATTTCTTGTGAACAATGCAATTGCTCCAAGAATAAGGGCAATCGCCATGGGAATGACAAACGAAGGAATTACACTGTATTCGCCACAAATTAGTGCCGTTCCAATCGGGAAGACAAAAGAAATGCCGATTATCGAAAGAATAATGCAGATGATTCTAAAAAAGGTAACAATACTCATCAGCCTAACTTTCCGCTCCGAATTTTTCCAGGATGTGTTGATTGTCTTCGCTTGTTGTAATCAAAACCAAGTTATCACCCAAGGCAAGTTCCGTGCTACCTGTCGGAATAATGTAATTGCTTTTACCTTGCTTTTGTACCATCAGGATAAGGAACTTGCCGTTTTCTGCAATGTCTTTGAGAGCCTTGCCGATAACCTGTGATTTTTCGGAAATGGTGATTTCAAGGATTTCAAATGTGCCGTCAGTAACCGTATGGATGCCCGTAACGCTTGAACCCCGTAAATGGCTCATAATGCTGTCTACCACGGTGTCGCGAAGGGGCACGGCAACTTCAATTTCCAGTTTATGGGCAATTTCTACAAAAGCCGATGAAGAAACAAGACAGATGCTGTTTTGTACGCCCAAGGACTCTATAAAGGCGGCCATAACAATATTCATTTCATGGTTGTGGGTCGTACAGATGACCAAATCAAAGTCGTTTATGCCTTCTTCCTGTAGGAATGTTTCGTCAGTCGCATCTGCACGGAAAACTTTAGTGTCGGGAAATTTTTCAGCCGCTTGTTTTGCCAGCGTTTCATCGTTGTCGATAATTACAAAATCCTGAGCAATTTGCTTCTGCAGCCCAAAGAGACGACTAAAAACGCTTCTCTTTTTGTGAATCAGCCGCTCCGCAACAATAGTACCGATTCTGCCTGCACCGATAAGGGCAATTTTATTCAGTTTTTTGATTTTTGAGCCGCACAACTTGAGAAAATCCGGAATATCTTCTTTTCGTGCCAGAATACCCAGACAGTCATCTGCCTTGATGACTGTAGAACCGCTGGGGAGGGAAGTTTCTCCCTCGCTTTCAATGTAGGCAATCAAAATGGGTTTTTGGGTAAGAGTACGGATATTCTGCAAAATCTGACCGTCTACAGGACTTCCGGTTTCTACTGGAATACGAACCAGTTCATAGTCAGTGCCAAAAGGTATGGAATCAGTAAGTGCACCGTGTTCCACCGCATTAACGATGGCATCAGCCGCCTCAACATCCGGGTGAATCATATAGTCAATGCCATAGAGAGGGCGATGGTTTTTTCCGAATTCACCTGCATGTTTTTGTACAGCATCGGCAGTATTTGCATAGTAGGCGTAATTGCGCACACGGGCAATTTTAAGCAAGTTGGGATAGACGGAATCAACCAGCGAACAGGTAATCATGTTTACTTCGTCACTGCTGGTTACGCAGACCAAGGCATCCGCTTTGGCCAAACCCGCATCTTCAAGCGTCGTCAGATTGTTGCCGTCAGCCTGAATAACGTCACAGTCCAGTCGGTTTGAAGCATGACGGACGGTTTCTTCATCGTTGTCGATAAGAACAACATCATTTTTTCCGTTAATGAGTCGTTTTGCCAGCTGAACGCCAGTAAATCCGGCACCGATGATGACGATTTTCACGTTTTATTCCTCGTCAGATTCCTTATTCAATTTTGCCTTGCCATGGCTGGCAATTCCCATAGAAGTGAGGACTGCACCGCTGACTGCGCCACTAATTGCTCCTTCTACCAGAGCGGCGGGTGCAAAAGTGAGCAGAATAGCAATATAGGCCGCGTTTGCAAGTGAAGGATAATTAGCACCAGCCTTCTGTACGATTGGTGCAATTTCGCTGAAATAAATGAGGCAGAGCATGGCAAAAACCATGATAGTGTTGGTAAGAGAACCAAGAACCGCCGCAAAAATTCCGCTTATAGTTTTGGGCATATGGGAAATTTTGTTCATGCCTGTAAAGACAAGCCAGGTAACAAGGGCAATCATCAGGCGGGGAAAAATTGAGCAGAGAGGATTCAGAAAGTAAGGATCCAGCATGCTGAGGGGCATAACGGCAGATTTAATCAGACTGGTTAAACCAAAAACAAAGCCCGTGATGAGTCCCGGAACCAGGCCGCCCAGAATAGTAGCCAGAATAACCGGCACCTGGAGGATTGTATAAGAAATTTGCGGATTGATGCGGATATATCCTAATCCGGTAATGTACATAACGACGACAAGAGCGCTGAATGCGCCTGTGATGGCAATTTTTCTATTCTTATCAGAAATCATTTTTTGTTCTCCCGACTTGTAATAGTCAGCGTTATTTTATCGCAAAAACCTTGCATTGACAATGGTGAATTCTATCAGTAAAATTTTGCTATCTATCGTGTTTAGAAATTTATAAAATGGATTTTAATACTCCCTACCTGACAAAGCAAATCATCGCATACATCGGCAATAAGCGCAAGTTACTTTCCCTCATCTATGATGCACTGGAGCAGTCAGGTGTACAGATTGGGGGTGGAAGCACATTTGCCGATTTGTTTAGCGGAAGCGGCGTTGTATCTCGTTTTGCAAAATCACTGGGCTTTGAGGTATATACCAACGACTGGGAAGCCTATGCAGAAATTCTTTCCCGCGGATTTGTGGCACTCAATCAAAAGCAATGGAAAAAAGCCTTTGGGGGAAAAGAAGCATTTTCCGCACTGATAGAAAAAATAAATGGGCTTCCGATGCCAAAACCAGATGACCAGTACATTGCCCGCTACTATGCACCTCACACCGATGATGTGTCTCAGGCGGACTTTCATAAGGAGAGGCTTTTCTATACGCGGCAAAATGCCCTTGCCTTGGACAAAATCCGGAATTTTATTGAGGAAAATTTTCCTGATAGTGAAGACCCACGCCGCCATATTTTGATTGCCCTTTTGATTTACGAAGCGGCAACGCATACAAATACGTCGGGCGTGTTTAAGGCTTTTCACAAAGGATTTGGCGGTCATGGAAAAGACGCACTTGGCCGTATTCTTGCGCCCATTGCCTTGCATGAACCGGTGTTGATTGATTCTTCTGCGCCAGTGCATGTTTTTCGGCAGGATGCAAATGCTTTGGTACGCATGCTTCCGCCTCTGGATGTGGTCTACCTTGATCCGCCCTATAATCAGCACCAATATGGAAGCAACTATCATCTTTTGAATACCATTGCTGAGTGGGATAAAATTGAAGAGCCTATGGATTTGGGCGAAAACGGTGTATTGATAAACAAGGCGGCAATCCGTGAAGACTGGATAAAGACGCGTTCCCTCTATTGTTATAAGAAAACGGCTACCGACACTTTTCGCGATTTGCTTCAGCATATCCGTTCCAAACTAATATTAGTTAGTTATTCCAGTGACGGTATCATTCCCTTTGAGGAGATGAAAAAAATTTGTCTGGAAAAAGGATATGTTTCCATTGTTACCAGCGGCTATACAGTCTACCGAGGAGGAAAACAAAGCAACAGTCGAAAAAATTCCGATATTGAATTCATTCTCACGATAGATACAACACGCCGGGCAAAAAGTGAATGTAGCGAGCGAATTGACAAAGTAATCGTGGAAAAACAGATTTTAATGCTGCTAAAGAGACGATTTAATCACATCTGCTTGCAGAATAATGGTTTATTAACGAACGATAGTTTTGAAATCCTTGTATCGGAAGAAAGTGATAAACGAACGATAGTTTTTTCACATATCGATGCTTTTACCCTGTCTCTCTCCGATGAAACAGACCTTGCATCCTATGATTATCGTCAGTTAAAAACTGCAGCTGATGTTTTGAAAAAATGTGTCTGCCATACCAAAGTAGAAGAATTATATGAATTGATTGGGCTAACTACCGATAGTTCATTACAAATTACTTCGGCAAAAAAATATATCCGTCAGATTTCTGCTACACTTAAAAAACTGGCACAGAAAAAATACAAGACCGAATACTATATGATGCTGGAAAAAGTGCAATCCCTTGCACAAAGCCGCACTGACATATACCCGCTGATTGCAGAAAAAATCTCCGCCGTGCAGAAACAAGCGGAAGTGCGGTTTAATTCATAAAAACTGAAGAAGACAATATCTAAATATTCCTACAAAAGTAGAAACCTTTGGTGAATTGTATTTTTAGTGCTAATTTGTTCCCCCCAACGGCACATACCGTCGGGAGTACAGGAAAAGCAATCGTAAAGTTTACTACTTCTTTTTTGCTTTGGGCAAATCCTTTACTTTGTAGCCACGATCGCGGGCAACCTGATTTACATCCCAAGGAGCAAGTGTATCGTCTTCGTAGACACCTTTTTCGATGTTGTAAACGCGGTTCATAATTACATCGCGGTTTGAATATTCTGCCTTGTAGGTCTTTTTGTCCAAGTCGCCGGCATCCTTGTAGCGTTTGCTGGTGTCGGAAGGCTTTTTGCCTGTGATTTTTTTGAAAGAAACATTGTATTCTTTCCAGCCGACATGCTTGCTTCCGTCTACAACGCGGGGTGCTTTGCCAACATACCAGCGCATGTCGCCGATGTTTCCTTCGCCCCAGAATTCTACGTTTACGATTGCACTCTGGTCGTAGTAGGGAACTTTTGCCTTTTCTACAGCAGTTGCACGGCGACCATAGTAAGCGTTCTGACGCATGTCCACCTGTACGCGGCTGTTGTAGAGGACATAGCCTTTGTTAATCAGCGGCTGGCCTTCTTCACCTACGCGAGTTTCAAAAATATATGCACGGTCTTTTCCGCTCAAGGGGCTGTATACGCTGTGGAAGTCACATTCCTCAAAGAGAGCGACTTCTGCCGTACCCCATACATAGTCAACATCGCCTTCTACATAGCAGTTGTAGAACCAGCATTTGCCGCTGATTTGCATGGTGTCCTGCAGACTCTTGAAAGAGCAGTTGTAAACGGTGAGCGTGTGACCTTTACCCTTGTAGAAGAAGAGTGTTTCTGCCTGAGCATTTCCGCTGGCAACTTTCTGTGTTGAAATGTACACTTTGCGCGGGTCAGTGGCGTTAATCATCGTCAGGTTTTCCAGCGTCAGGTTTGCACCAGTAAAGAGGAATACAACGCGGGTGTCCTGCTTTGGGTTCATGTCATTGCAGTTGATGTACTTGATGATGGTGTTGTCACCGCGCTTGTTGTCTTTTGGTCCTTGCAGGATGATGTTTGCCGTACCGTTGTAGTGCAGCAATTCATAGTAAGTTGCAGGAGCAAGAGAAATGGTGTATGTGCCTTCATTTTTTTCAACAAAAGAAAGGGCACCCTGAATTGAATGGAACTGGGCATTGTTTGACGCATCCGTGCTGTTGTTTACGGTAAGCGTTGCGCCATCACTTACAGCCGCAGGAGCCGCTTTTGTACTGAATGACCAGGCACCTTTTGCCACGCCGTTAAATCCTTCCGCTTTAATAGCATCTGCGGGCACTTCCACAGAATACTGTGTGCTTGGACTGAGTTTGCCATAGTGAGGCTGCACATAAACGGATTTGCCTTCTTTGCGAACCAACTGGCTTCCTACGGCAACGGTTTTGCCGTCTGAAAAAATCTGCTCGTCATCGGTAAAGGCAATCTGGTCGGCAACTGCACCGCTTGCATCGTAAATCGTGATGAATGAACCGGGAACAAGTTCCGGATCTGCCTGGAAAGTCAGCACCAGTTGAGCGTCATAGGCAGCATCAGTTGCACCATTTGCCGGATACAAGGTCTGTGCACTGAGTGCCCCCGCCAAAAATACGCCGCACAAGACGGCTGCAATTTTTTTTGTCTGAAAAAGCATACTTTTTTGAAAACCCCCTTTAAAAAGTATCTTTTCTATTATACATACAGTTGTAGAAATTTGCAAAGTGATAGATACTGTTTCTATAAAATTCCTTTCGATTTTGCTGGGCAGTCTGCTGATTGCTGCCCACAAGTCCATCTAATTATGGAGAAAAAATGACTTATACAAATCCCATTGTCCTGTGCGACTATTCTGACCCAGATGTTATCCGCGTGGGCGACACATTTTATATGACGGCATCGAGTTTTAATTTTATGCCGGGCTTGCCGATTTTGCTTTCAAAGGATTTGGTCAACTGGACGCTGGTGAATTATGCGATAAAAAGGATTCCCCTTTCGGTTTATGACAGTCCTCAGAACGCAAAAGGAATTTGGGCACCCTCTCTCCGCTACCATGAGGGTGTCTTTTACATTTTTGTTGCAAGTCCTGATGAGGGCATTATGGAAACCCACACGACAGACCCTCTGGGCGAATGGAGCGAACTGCATTTTATCTGGAAAGGAAAAGGCTTTGAAGACCCCTGTCCCCTCTGGGATGATGACGGTCGCGTGTGGCTGGTGCATGGCTATGTTAAAAGCAGGATAGGTTTTAACAGCAAGTTGGGGTTGCTGGAGCTTAATCCAGAAACGATGGATGCGATACGTGAAGACAAGATTATTTACGACGGCACAAAGACGCAGCCAACGATTGAGGGCCCTAAGTTTTACAAGCGGAATGGTTGGTACTACATTTTTGCGCCGGCGGGCGGAGTGACGACGGGCTGGCAAACGGAACTGCGCAGCAAGAAAATTGACGGAGACTACGAAGAAAAGATTGTACTGGTGCAGGGAAATTCCCCGACAAACGGCCCGCACCAGGGCGGATGGGTGCAGACAGCAGGGGGAGAGGACTGGTTTGTGCATTTTCAGGAGCGGGGTGTGTTTGGACGCATTTTGCATTTGCAGCCCGCCGCATGGAAAGATGATTGGCTGCTTTTGGGAACATCGGTGCGGACGGGAAAGATTCCAGGTCAGGCGGTGACGGAATGGGAAATAAGTGAGCAGAGCGAATCTACCCCACCGATTGCACCTGCAAAAAATGCCCTGCGGCTGAGTCCTTATGCGGACATGCAATGGCAGTGGTCGGCAAATGTGGACGAACGATTTGCGGATTTTGACGAGGACGGTTCAATTGCATTACAAGTGCTGGACACGCGGGAAAAGAAAGATGCTGCATTGCCTTCTTTGTGGAACAGTGCCAATGTGCTTACCCAAAAAGTGCAGGCCGAAAATTTTGAGTTTTCTGCGACTGTGGACGCAAGCGGTTTACCCATGGGGGCACGTACAGGCATTGTGTTTCTGGGGAAATACTATGCGACACTTGCTGTGGAACGCAATGAAAACGGATATAGTCTGGTATATTTGATAGCGGAAGGCGATGGGGATGAGGCACGGACAGAGCGGATTATAGACCGATTTCCCCTGCTGTCGGCGGAAGATATTCATACGCTGCAATTTAAAATGCATTTTGCAAAAAAAGATGAGCGAACTGGCTTAGTGACTTTTAGCTTGGAATTGGGAAAGGATGCCGACAGTGCGGAATGGATTCCCGCCGCTACGCCTTTTCTCGCAGAAAAAGCGCATTGGGTTGGCGGACGCTTTGGTATATACGCTGTGGGAAAAAATGCGGGAAAAGTTATTTTTCAGAAGCCAGACATACATTAATCCATGCAATAAGGTTGCCTGTGGTTGTGCCAGAACGTTCTGCTTCTACCATTGTAACCGAACAAGGTGTTTTCTCCTTGACTACAATTGTAGCGAAAAACGGAAAATTTTTCTAATGAAAAGTATGTTATTGATTCCAGAGGCTCAGCAGTTTTTGGTCAATCTGTTCGATGATATGACCTTTTGCAAATGAAAGAGCTTGTGAGGTCAACTTGTCGTAGTAAAAAAACAAGAGGCGCAGAAAGTCTCCTGCACGACCTGGAAAAGAAATTTTATAACTAACGATAGTTTGGCTTAGAAAGACCATGCCGATGAGGATGGCACTTTTATGAAGTCCTAGGAAAAGGGCGTCTTTCGTAATCTTTAACGAACTAACGGTAGTTATAACTTTTCCAAGAGGTGACAAAAGTGCGAAAAAAGTGACAAAAATCGTCAAAAAAAGGGGAGAAAGCAGATGAATTCGACCTTTTTTGAGAAAAGAGAAGGTCATCAGGATAAAAACAAAAGCCCATTCAATTGCTAGTCGGATTCCGCTCATACCTTTACCTCTGCTATTTTTTCTGCAGAAACCATGGCGAACCATTTGCTTTTTTGCATAAAGTGCTGGGTAAAAATCCCCAGTAATACCCCAGTTACCAAGCCAGTTATAAGAAGCAGTGGTGCAATGTAGCGGCTGCTGGCTCCAAACAATATAAGGCGTGCGAGGATGAGCTGAGCCATGTTGTTGGCAAAGGCTCCACTGAGACTTAATCCTATGGCGGAAAGGTATTTTTTGCAGAGGGGGTAGAAAAGCATCATGGTTATTCCGCTTGCAAATGACCCGGCGGCAGAAAACAAAAAAACATAAGAAAAAATAGTACCTGTGAGTAATCCTTGTCCTAGAATTTTTAGTCCAATAAGCCAGAGGGTATCCCGCCGACGCATAACGTAGAGTGAAAGAATGACTGGGAGATTGGCAATGCCGAGACGTAAAAAGGGCAAGGGCTTAGGAATGGCATATTCAATTCCTGAAAAAAAAAGACAGAGGGCGGCAAAAAATGTAATGCGTTGCTTTTGACTCATAGGCACTCTGTATCATTACATAAAAAATGCTCTCGTGTCTATCTGCACTATACTATTCATATCCGCGTATTTGGGTGCTGTTTTGTCATAATAGTTTCGCTCCGTTCTGCCTGCTCTGCGCCAGTGCCTTTGTCATCCCCGATTTCGCCGATGATTGCCGCCGCTACCGAAAGCCGCGTCTCCGCGTCATCCTTAATCTTTCAAGCATCCCACCGGCACAACATACACTCCGTCCTCACGACGGTACGCAAACTTGCCAGTTCCTGTCAGAACCATCATGAAGGATGGTTCTTTCATCTTCTTTGTATCAATCTTTGCACTAAATTTTTTTAGGTTTGCGGCACCTTCTTCAATCAAATGGTCTCCCCCAAGTTTTATTTCAATCAAACCGAATGAACCGTTTCGTAAATGAATAACTGCGTCACATTCAAGGTCAGACTTGTCTCTGTAATGGTACACTTCTCCATCAAGACTTTCTGCATATACCCGCAAATCTCGTGCACAAAGCGTTTCAAAGAATAAGCCCATAGTTTCCAAATCTTTTACCAAGTCATTTGGTCCTAGTCCCAAACTTGCAGTTGCTATAGAAGGGTCGCTAAAGTAGCGTGTATCTGAAGTCCTGATTGCTGTCTTTGAGCGGAGGTTCGGATTCCATGCGTGCATATCTTCAATTACAAAAATCTTTCTTAGTGCATTTGTGTATGAATAAACAGTATCCTCCGTAAGACTTTCTGCATCATTTGCAAGAATATCATCACGAAGAACGGTATAAGCTGTCTGAGTTCCCTGATGTCGTGCATAAGATTTCATCAGTCTCTTTGCCCGTTCTGAATCGCGTTTTACATTATCAACTCTGGAAATATCGGTGTTTACAATTGCATCAAAATAATCGTAAGCCTGCTCTAAAGCAATTTCACTCTCCATATCAAGTGCTCCAGGCCAGCCTCCACGGCAAATCAAGAAAGCAAGTGTATCAATGTCATCAATTTTGTTTTCTGCCAAAATCTCTTCTGGCTGCTCAAACAAAGCTTTTAAACTGATTTCTCCAGATGATTCCCCAGATTCAAACAAAGACATAGGCCGCATCTTTATCCATGCAAAACGGCCAGTTCCACTATGAAAAATTTCATCATCATCAGGAGGAACTGCAGAGCCTGTCAGAATAAACTGCCCCATTTCCTTTCTGTGATCAACTTCAAAACGGACAGCATCCCACAGCTTTGGTGCAATCTGCCATTCATCAATCAAGCGTGGAGTTTCTCCCTCAAGTAATTTAGAAGGATTTATATCAGCTGCAACAAGATTCGCTTTTACATCTTCCGGCTTAGACATATACAAAATGCTTTTGGACATCTGTTCTGCAGTGGTTGTCTTACCGCACCATTTAGGGCCCTGTATAAGAACAGCACCCTTTCCTCTTAATTTACGTTCAATAGTCTTATCTGCAATCCGATGTCTGTAATTTTCCATATTTTTATTGTACATTTCATTTGGCGATTTGGCAAGTTTTCATTTGGCGATTTGGCAGATTTTCATTTGGCGATTTGGCAGATTTTCATTTGGCGATTTGGCAAGTTTTTGTTTGGCGATTTGGCAGATTTTCATTTGGCGATTTGGCATTCCTTTTACACATCAATTTCCAAAAGGATGGGCGTGTGGTCCTGCCTTGGGCCGGAGTCTATCATCTCTGACTTTGTAATCTTGTCCTTTATGCGGTCGCTTACCAAAAAATAGTCAATACGCCAGCCTGAATTGTTAATCTTAGAGGTTTTAATCCGCTGACCCCACCAGGAATAAATGTCCTTTACATCCCCGTGAACATGGCGGAAGCTGTCGGTAAAGCCCCGGTCAAGCAGCTTTGTAAAGCCTTCCCGCTCCTCGTCGGTAAAGCCCGCTGAAAAATGGTTGGAAGCTGGGTTTGCAAGGTCAATTTCCTTATGGGCCACATTAAAGTCTCCGCAGGCAATGACCGGCTTTTTTGCGTCCAGACTGGAAAGATAATCAGCGTAAAGGGCATCCCATTTCTGGCGGTGGTCAAGCCGTTTGAGTCCGTCCCCTGAGTTAGGTGTGTAGACATTGGCAAAATAAAAGAGGTCGAATTCAAGAACAAGCAGACGGCCTTCGTCGTCCATGGTGTCGGGAGCTCCCAGTCGGGGGACTTCGCGGCGGGCGGAAAGACCTTCCTTGTAGAGAATCATAGTTCCGGCATAGCCTTTTTTGGCAGGCGGCACGGAAGAAAGCCATTCCACCTTATAGCTGGGGAAGTATTCTGCAAGAAGTTCCAGATGTTTGGGGCTGGGGCCGTCGGCAGGAAGTTTTGTCTCCTGAATGGCGATTATGTCTGCATCGTATCCGCCCAGTTTTTTAAGCACCGTTTGTGATAGTTTTGCCCTGTCCGAAGTGGAAGTGAGGGCTGCGTTAATTGAATCTATGTTCCATGAAATTAAGGTCATTTTCTGTCTCCCTTGTCAAGGAAAAGTATACTGAATTTTGGGAAAAGTTTCAGCAGGGGAAGGAGATGCCGAATCAAGTTCGGCATGACAGGTGCGTCATGCGGTACTGCAAAAGTGGCTGTAGCAAAGTCATTCTGAGCATAGCGAAGAATCTAGAGATGTTTCGCTTTTGCTCAACATGACAGGTGGTCTATGGTTCGGCATGACGGTGGTTTACGGCACGGAAATCAATTTTCATGTAAAAGCGAACAAATTTTAGAGGGATTCATAAGA
>CAKZZO010000149.1 GCA_937885175.1 uncultured Treponema sp.
AGCCTTTTTGCTGCAACTACTTTTCATTTGTCCAGCCGATGTTCAAGTACGATATATATAATGCGTTTGCCCTGGTACCCGCCACAGGTCGTATTGCCTAATCCCTGCCTATCCGCTATAGTATCTATGCGGACGCAAACTGTCCGTGTACGCAAGGCTGCCGAAAGGCAACGGGGAAGCAGGTTGAAAGCACCTCACGGTCCCGCCACTGTAAAGTCAGAATGCCGGGCTTTGCGACAGATAAATTCACGATGTATGGATTTGCCATGAAAACTCTTTTTTTGCGCCGGTTGTGCGCTTTTCTGTCATGCCGACGGTATTTGGCTATGGCACTATGGTTTGCATTTCTGCCTTGTGCCCTTTTTGCCGTCACCTTTACCGATGCGCTGAACCGCACCCTTTCCATTGAAAATCCCAAAAAAGTTGCCGTTCTGCAGGGGAGTCTTGCCGCGGTATGGAGACTTGCAGGGGGAAGCCTTGCCTGTGCTACTGCCGATGCCTTTATTGAGCCTCCTGCCATGACTGACCAAAAGGCTTCCGAACTGAATGCAAAGTGGCATACCAAGGCTTTTGCTGCCCATGGGGCGGGTGTGGTAAGTGCAAACCTTGTGCAGAACGTGGGAACCATGATGAGCCCCAGCAGCGAACTGCTCCTGGCAAGCGGTGTGGATTTTGTGATTTTGAGCGCGAATATTTCCGGCCACAAAAAACTGCTTCCGCTTTTGGAGAGTGCGGGCATTCCCTCTGCCTTCTTTGAGCTGGAGACTTTTGGCGACTATCTGAACATGCTGAAAATCTGCACGGACATTACGGGAAAAAGTGACTTATATAGAAGATATGGCCTGAATGTGCAGAAAAAATGCGCAAAAATCATTAAGGCGGCGCGGGAAAAGGCCAAAAAAGACGCTCCCAAGGTTCTTTTGCTCAGAGCCTTTGGCGGGGGGGCAAGCGCAAAGAACAGCATGAACAACATGACCGGCTCGCTTTTACGTGACCTGGGGGCTGAAAACATTGCCGACAGCGACCGCACCCTAAACGAAGACCTGAGCCTTGAAAAAATCATTGCTGATGACCCGGAATACATATTTGTGACGACCATGGGAGCCAGTGAGGAAAAAGCGATTGCAGGATTTGAAAAAAAACTGGCTTCCAGTCCGGTCTGGCATGACCTGCGGGCGGTAAAGACGGGCAAGTGTTACGTTCTTCCCCGCGAGTTGTTCCATTTTAAGCCGACTGGTGAAGGCTGGATTGACTGCTATGAGATATTGGCGGGGGTTTTAGGGGTAGGGAGCGGCACCGCGAGGTACCCCTAGGCGAAGGGGGTAGGTGAGCACCGTGTGCGAACTAGGGGGAAGGCTTTCCCCCACAAAAATAAAATGGAGGTTCAAGAATGAACACATTACTTTCATTGACGGCGATTGTTCTGGTAAGTTTTGGAACGTCGTACGAGGAGTCACGTCAGGCGACGATTGTTGCTGTGGAAAAAGAGGTGCAGCAGGCATTTCCTGATGCACATGTTACCTCAGCCTATACGAGTTCAAAGATTCGCAAGAAGCTGTTGGAGCGCGACGGAACAAAAATTTTCTCTGTTTCTGAGGCACTGGAAGATGCAAAGGCAAAGGGCTGCAAAACAGTTCTGCTTCAGCCCACGCATATGATGTATGGTTTGGAGTACAACGAGATGAAAGACCTTGCCGCTCCCTACGAAAAGCAGTTTGACAAGCTTGTGTACGGTGAGCCGCTTATGGCGACAAAAGATGACATTTCTGTAGTGCTTCATGCTCTTTCCCGCGGAAATAAGCTGGAAAAGAAACAGGCTCTGGTGCTTATGGGACATGGAACTGAATACTTCAGCAACTTCCTCTATGCGGCTACGGACTATCAGGCAAAACTGGAAGGCTATCCGAACATATTTGTGGGTACGGTGGAGGCATTCCCGGCTTGCGAAGACGTGATTAAGCTGGTCAAGGCGGCAAAATACAAGAAAGTCCTGCTTTCTCCCCTCATGCTGGTGGCAGGTGACCATGCCAACAATGATATGGCTGGCGATGAGGACGACAGCTGGAAGAAGCAGTTTGAAAAGGCGGGCTTTAAGGTGACGACCAAGATTAAGGGCTTGGGAGAATATCCTGCAATCCGTTGGCTTTACGTGCAGCATGCGGCAAAGGCACTGGGCGTTGAACCCAACGTTACTATTGATGCAAAGTAATGGTGAGGGGTAAAAGTTCCGTCTGAACTGCACCCCGCAACGCCAAAAAAATGCCCGAAGAAATCCTTGCAAACGAACACTATATTCTCTCAGGTTCAAAAAGGCTGCGCTGCGGCTTTACCACGGGAACCTGTGCCGCACTTGCCAGTCGGGCAGCGGCGGAGGCGCTTTTCAGCGGCAGACTTCCCCAAACCGTCAGCCTGCGCACGCCAAAGGGTTGGCTCGCAAAAGCGGAAGTGATTTCTGGCGGGGAACTCAGATCTTGGAGGGCGGGCGGCAGGCATTTCTGCTGTGGCGTGCAAAAGGATGGGGGAGATGACCCCGACGTAACTGACGGCTGCCATGTCTTTGCCGACTTGGAAGTGATTTCTGCAGACGGTCTGCCAGAAAATCCACTGGCAGGGGAAGACGGGCTTTTGGTAACGGTTGACGGCGGAAAAGGCGTGGGACGAGTGACTAAGGCAGGCCTTGACCAGTCGGTAGGTCAGGCGGCCATAAACCGTGTTCCCAGACAGATGATTAGGGATGCGGTAGCGGAAGTGTGCGAGTCCTATGGTTTTTGCGGGGCAGTGCGCGTTACGATTTCTGTGCCTGAGGGTGAAGACATTGCAAAAAATACTTTTAATCCTCAGCTGGGCATAAGGGGCGGTATTTCCATCATCGGAACAAGCGGCGTGGTGGAGCCTATGAGCGAGCAGGCTCTGGTGGACGCGCTGGAAACTGAAATCCGTGTGATTGCCGCTTCCTATGAAGGAAAAAATGACCGGCCGCTTATCATTACCCCTGGAAATTACGGAAAGGATTTTATCGCCCTTCATCCTGAATGGAAGCATATTCCCGTGCTGCGCTGCGCCAATTTTATTGGACATGCGGCTGACCTGGCCGCCGCCTACGCTTTTACCCATGTAATTTTTGTGGGGCATGGGGGCAAATTCGTAAAGCTTGCGGGTGGCATTATGCATACCCATTCCCGCATAGCTGATTCCCGCCTTGAGCTTATCTGCGCCCATGCGGCCTTGTGCGGGGCGGCAAGAGAAACCTGCGTCCGCATCATGGCTTGCAGCACGGTGGATGCCGCCCTTGGGGTGCTGGATGAAGTGCATTTGACAAAAGATACAGTCCGCTCCCTTTTGAAAGCCGCCCGCAGTCATCTGGAGAGGCGCATACAGGGAGCCTATTCTTTTGACCTTGTCATCTTTACCAATGAGCGCGGCATACTTTGAGACGATTTTCCCTCTCATTGCATATCACCTTTTAATTCAGTATAATAGAAAAATCATCTGAAAATACAATCTTCCGCTTTTGGCGGGGCATGGAGCAAGATATGAAGGCTATTGAACTGGAAAAAGCATATAATCCCAAGGATTTTGAGGATCGCATTTACGCAGACTGGGTAGAAAAAGGATATTTCCGTCCCCATTCAGATCCTTCGTCTCCGGTTCACAATCAGAAGACAAATACGAATATCAAGTACACGGTGGTCATTCCGCCGCCGAACGTAACGGGCGTACTGCACATGGGACATGCCCTCAACAATACACTGCAGGATGTGGTTGTGCGCTATCACCGTATGCGTGGCGATGATACGCTGTGGATTCCAGGTACTGATCATGCGGGCATTGCAACTCAGAACGTGGTGGAGCGCGCACTCAAAAAAGAAGGAAAGACGAGAAATGACCTTGGCCGCGAGAAATTCATAGAGCGAACCTGGGAAGTAACCCATGACCACCATGACACTATCGTAAAGCAGCAGAAGAAGCTGGGCAACTCAGTGGACTGGAGTCGGGAACGCTTTACCTATGACGAAGGTCTGTCCAAGGCGGTGCGCGATGTATTCGTAACGCTGTATGAGCGTGGACTTATGTACAAGGGACAGCGTCTGGTAAACTGGTGTCCGCGCTGTGGTACGGCTCTTGCGGATGATGAGGTAGACCACGTGGATACTCAGGGCGCAATGTACCATCTTTTTTATGAGTATGCTGACGGAAGCGGAAAAATTGAAGTGGCGACGACCCGTCCTGAGACATTCTTTGGAGATACTGCGGTTGCCGTAAACCCCACGGATGAGCGCTACACTGCGCTTGTAGGAAAGATGCTCAAGCTTCCCCTTACCGGTAAAGAAATTCCGATTATTGCTGATGAATATGTGGATAAGGAATTCGGAACGGGTATGGTAAAGATTACTCCTGCCCACGACCCCAACGACTGGGAAGTGGGTAAGCGTCATAATCTTGAAGTGATTAACTTGCTGAATCCTGACGGAACGCTGAATGAGAATGTTCCTGAAAAATACCGCGGCTTACAGTGTGAGCAGGCTCGTAAACTGGTGATTGAAGACTTGACGGAAGCAGGTCTCTTTAAGTGCGAGGAAAAAATGACACACTCTGTGGGACACTGCTACCGCTGCAAGACCCTTGTTGAGCCCTATTTGAGCTATCAGTGGTTTGTAAAGATGAAGCCGCTTGCAGAAAAGGCTCTTGCGGCATGGCGAAAGGAGGATATTGTATTCTTTCCCCGCAAATGGGAAAACACCTATACCCACTGGATGGAAAACATCCGCGACTGGTGTGTGAGCCGCCAGATTTGGTGGGGACACAGAATTCCCGCATGGTACTGCCAGTCCTGCGGTGAGACAATTGTAAGCCGCACTGATCCCGATTGCTGCCCCAAGTGCAAGGCAGCAAAGGACAAACTGAAGCAGGATCCCGATGTTTTGGATACCTGGTTCTCATCCTGGCTTTGGCCCTTTAGTACCCTGGGCTGGCCTGAAAAAACTGAGGACTTAGCGAATTTCTATCCCACAAGCGCGCTGGTGACGGCATACGACATCATCTTCTTCTGGGTAAGCCGCATGATTATGGCGGGGCTTGAATTTACCGAAAAGGCTCCTTTCCATGACATTTACATACACGGTCTTGTGCGTGACAAGCAGGGACGAAAGATGTCAAAGTCTCTGGGCAACGGCATTGACCCCCTGGATATCATTGAACAGTATGGTTCCGATGCGCTTAAATTCACGCTCTCTTTCCTGTGTGCTCAGGGGCAGGATATTCTGATTGACAACGAAAGTTTTAAGATGGGAAGCCGATTCTGCAACAAGGTGTGGAACGCAAGCCGCTACATTCTGGGAAATCTGGAGGGGCGTACGCTGATTCCCGTACGGGATGAGGAGCTGACCGAACTTGACCGCTGGATTTATGCGGCAATGGACAAGGCGGTGCGGGATGAACGCTCTGCTTTGGAAGGCTACCGCTATAATGACGCTGCAAGCACCATTTACGAATTCTTCTGGAACTACTTCTGTGACTGGTATGTTGAGGCGACAAAACTTTCTTTCCGGGGTGATGATGAGCATGAAAAAGACCGGGCTGTTTCTGTTCTTTTGAATGTGCTGGAGGAAAGCCTGCGCATGCTCCATCCCTTCATTCCCTTTGTAACGGAAGAAATCTACGGAAAACTTCCTCTGGCTGAAATCATCGAAAACCGCACGAAGGCAGGCGAACAGAAAATCCTGCCCAATGTTGACTACACAGGTAAACTGGTTGCCGCTCCCTTCCCCGCTCCGACAGACGGTCGCCTAAACGAAAAGGTGACGAACCGCTTTGCCGTGCTGCAGGATTTGATTCGTGCTGTACGTGGACTTCGCAACGAATGTGGCATTGATCCGGCGACCAAACTGCATATTGCGCTCCAGATTGTTCCTGCCAGCGATGCTGAAGTCTGCCGCGAAAAAGTGGACATGATATGCCTCTTGGCGGGCGTTGCAAAGATTGATTTTGTGGACGCAAAGCCTGTTCAGTCCATCGGTGCAGTTGGTGCTGGCTTTGAAGCCTTTATCTTGATTGACGAGGCTATCAACAAGGAGCAGCTTTTGGCACACTTTAAGAAAGACCTGGAAAAGACTGGGGCAGAAGTGAAAAAGACCGAGGCGAAACTGGGCGGAAGTTTTGCCCAGCATGCGCCCGCAGAGGTGGTTCAGGCAGAGCGTGACAAGTTGGCAGAGGCGCAGCGGCGCATTGAAAAACTGACCGAATATATTGCAACGTTAAACTAAACATGGAGGGGCACCTATGGCGTACAAGTACGAGATGAAAGTTGACAAGCCCGACTCTATGGACAAGGAGCATATGCAGCAGCTTAAGCACATTATCCTTGCGCCATACATGCAGCTGTCTACGGGCTTGATTGGAAAAAGCCGTCATGCGGGCGGCAATATGTTCCGTCACCAGATTGATACTCTGGGCATTTTGATTGATTATGGCTACATTGATGCTGTCTTGCTGAAAGCCGCCCTCGTTCATGACACGGTGGAGGATATTCCGGGCTTTGACAGGAATGAAATTGTCAACGCTGACTCCGACGGCAAGGATGTGCTGGATTTGGTGCTTGAAGTGACCCGCCGTGAAGATGAGTCAAAGCGGGCCTTTTTGCAGCGTATTATTGATACGGGGAGTCAGAAGGCAAAAATCCTTAAATGTGCTGACCGCATCTCAAACATGATTAGTCTGGGCTTTGTGACTGATCCTGAATTCATCGAACGCTACTGTGATGAGACCGAATACTTTCTGCTTCCCATGGCTCTGGAAATCGACTACAATATGTACCACGAACTGATTAAGCTGATTATGACCCGCAGACGCTATCTGGAAGACGGCGGCTATTTCTGCGACACTAAGAAGAAGTCCTCAAGCCCTAAGGAGTAGGAACGCTACGGCTCTGCTTTGCGGTGCCGCTTCCTCACCCTATTGTCTAAAAAAATAAAATTCACTATCTTATAGATAAGAACTTTTTTTATAAAACTGCCGTCTGAGGACGGTTAGAGGAGTTATAGAATGGCTGATGTAAAAGTAGCTATCAACGGTTTTGGCCGTATTGGTCGTTTGGCTTTCCGCCAGATGTTTGGTGCAAAGGGTTATGATGTTGTTGCAATCAACGATCTTACAAGCCCCAAGATGCTCGCTCACCTTTTGAAGTATGATACTGCACAGGGCGGCTATGCTGGAAAAATCGGCGAAGGCAAGCACACTGTAGAAGCTCACGATGGTGAGGGTGAAGACAACTACATCGTAGTAGACGGCAAGAAAATCGTTATCTACAAGATGCCGAACGCTGCTGACCTTCCCTGGGGAAAAATCGGCGTAGACGTTGTTCTTGAATGTACTGGTTTCTACACATCAAAGGACAAGGCACAGGCTCATATCACTGCTGGTGCAAAAAAAGTCGTTATTTCCGCTCCTGCTGGAAATGACCTTCCCACAATCGTTTACAATGTAAACCACAAGTCTCTCAAGAAGGGTGACAATATTATTTCTGCCGCCAGCTGTACAACAAACTGTCTGGCTCCGATGGCTAAGGCATTGAACGATGCATTCCCGATTCAGAGCGGTATCATGGCAACCATTCACGCTTACACTGGCGACCAGATGATTCTTGATGGTCCGCAGCGCAAGGGTGATCTCCGCCGCTCACGTGCTGGCGCACAGAACATCGTTCCCAACTCAACTGGTGCTGCAAAGGCTATTGGTCTTGTAATCCCAGAGTTGAACGGCAAACTGATTGGTTCAGCACAGCGCGTTCCTGTTCCCACAGGCTCAACTACAATCCTGACCGCAGTTGTTAAGGGTAACGACGTTACAAAAGAAGCTATCAACGCAGCAATGAAGAAGGCTTCTGATCCTGAAACATTCGGATACAACGAAGATGAAATCGTTTCTTCTGACGTTATCGGAATGCGCTATGGCTCACTTTTCGATGCAACTCAGACAATGGTAACAAAGATTGCTGACGGTCTCTTTGAAGTACAGGTTGTTTCTTGGTATGATAACGAGAACAGCTACACAAGCCAGATGGTTCGCACAATCAAATACTTCAGCGAGAACTGCTAAGTTCTCGTTAAGTTCGCGCAAGCGAACGGCGAACTGCTAGTTTTTTGTTCTTATAGAGTAAAAAAGTCCGCTTCGGCGGACTTTTTTTTGATATTGAAAAAAAAAGCAAACATACGTACAATACGGTATGTTTAAACCCCAACTTTTAACAAGTCTTAAATCGTATTCAATGAAAACCTTTACCAGCGATGTGATTGCTGGCTTTATTGTAGGCATAGTGGCTTTGCCTTTGGCTATTGCTTTTGCGATTGCCAGTGGAGTGGGACCGGAAGCGGGTCTCTTTACGGCGATTATTGCGGGTTTTTGTATCAGTGCCTTTGGTGGAAGTACAGTGCAGATTGGCGGCCCAACGGGTGCATTTGCGGTGATTGTATACGGCGTTGTGGCAGAGTTTGGCGTGGCAGGGCTTGCAACGGCAACGGTGATGGCGGGTATCCTCCTGATTTTGCTGGGAGCCTTTAAGATGGGCGGTCTTGTGAAGTTCATTCCCTACACGATTGTGACGGGATTTACGGCGGGTATTGCGGTAACAATTGCCGCCGGCCAGGTTGGCGACTTTTTGGGGCTGGCCATTACCAGCTTTCCCCAGGGCTTTGACAAGATGCCCGGCGATTTTCTGGGAAAAGTTCATACCTATGCACTGAACATCGGCGCGGTAAATCCCTATTCCCTTGCAATTGCGACGGTCAGCCTTGTAATTCTCTTTGTCTGGCCAAAAATCAGTCAGCGCATTCCCGGTTCACTTATCGTAATTATCCTTGCAACAGTGGCCAGCGTAGTGCTGCATCATACGGTGGGGCTTGAAACTGATACCATTGGTAGCCGCTACGGGGAGATTCCGTCATCACTTCCCCTGCCAAAACTGCCGGACTTGCGTCTTTCTACAATACGAACGCTCTTTCCCACAGCGGTTTCCATTGCGGTTCTGGCGGCTATTGAGTCTCTTTTGAGTGCAGTGGTTGCAGACGGTATGACGGGTGACAAGCATGATTCTGATACGGAACTGATTGGACAGGGAATTGCAAATATCGCTTCTCCGCTGTTTGGCGGCATTCCTGCAACAGGTGCGATTGCCCGCACGGCTACGAATATCAAAAACGGTGGCAAAACACCAGTGGCGGGCATTGTTCATGCGGTGACCCTGCTTTTAATCCTCCTTTTTTTGGGACGTTTTGCCGTCTACATTCCTATGGCTGCTCTTGCCGCCGTGCTGATTCATGTGGCATGGAATATGGCGGGCATCAAGGCAATCCGTGCACTGGTGCATGGACAGAAGTCTGACATTTGTGTGCTGACGGTTACTTTTCTGATTACGGTCTTTATTGACTTGACGGTGGCTATTGAAGTGGGCTTGGGCTTTGCCGCCTTCTTCTTTATCAAGAAAATGTGCGACCTTTCCGAAGTGCAGTCAAAGCGCGAAAACCTGACGGAAGGCATTGGTAAGGTTGACGGGGACTATGAAAGCGATGAAAAACTTGAGGTTCCTGTTGGCGTGATGGTCTATGAAATTGATGGTCCGCTCTTCTTTGGTACGGTGCGCAAATTTGAAGTTGCCGTCACGCAGGCAAATCTTGCATACAAAGTCCTTGTGCTCCGCATGAGGAATACCATTTATCTGGATGCGGGTGGAATTCGTGCTCTGGAACAGGCAAAGGCAAGTTGTGACAAAAAAGGCGTTACGATTGTGCTTTCTGGCATTCATACTCAGCCCTACCTGCTTTGCGATAAGATGGGTATTCTGGACAAACTGGGAAGACAGAATGTGTGTTCCCATATTGATGAAGCCATGGCGCGGGCAAAAGAAATCCTTGCGGGAGAAGCGGAATAAGAGGCGGGGGAGGATAGCATGAAACGAAAAGTCGGTATAATCGGTGCAGGACATGTGGGAAGTCATGTAGCATCTGCCCTTGCATTACGGGGTATAGCGGACGAAATTGTGCTTCTTGATGTTGCACCTGGAAAAGCCAACGGCATGAAACTGGATTTGGAAGACGGTACGGCCTACTATCCCCACAATGTCATTGTACAGGCAGGGGAATATGCTGATTTTGCCGATGCAGATATTCTGGTGAATGCGGCTTCTGGCCCGATTCAAAAAGATGACCGCACGAAAGAACTGAAAGCCAGTATGTGTGTGGCTCAGGATATTGCCCAGAAAATCAAGGCAAGCGGTTTTTCCGGCATATTGATTTCCATCTCAAATCCCTGCGATGTGATTGCCCAATACCTTGCCCAGGAAACCGGTTTGCGTGTGCTGGGAACGGGAACTGCCCTGGACAGTGCCAGGGTAAAAGTGGAGCTGGCAAAAGTGCTTCATGTTGACCCCCACAGCATTCAGGGCTATAGCTTTGGCGAGCACGGAAACAGTCAGTTTGTGCCCTTTAGCGTGGTGACGGTGTGCGGCATTCCCTTTGCTGATTTTTTGCGCCAAAAGAACATTCCCTTTGACGGGGATACCTTCCTCCAGTGGATAAAAGTAAAGGCCTGGAAAATCTTTGACGCAAAACCCTGTACGGAGTTTGGCATTGGAAACGCCTGTGCTGAAATCATTCAGGCAATCTTTACCGATAGCCGCAGCCTGCTTCCTGTGTCAGCCATGATGAGGGGAGAGTATGGTATATCCGGCATGTATCTTTCTGTTCCCCGTATCATCGGACGCTGTGGACTTGTGGACACGGTGACCTTGCCGCTTTCAGCAGAGGAAGAAGCCCTGCTAAAAAAGAGTGGAGAAACAGTGCTGGCGAATTTCAACCGCGGACTGCAACTCTTGCATTGACGCAAAAAGTGTTTCTATATATAATAACAGTATGACGATGTTGCTATCTGCGCTTCCCTATGGTCTTTTGGTAAGCATTCTTTCCATAGGGGTGTACATTTCCTACAAAATCATGAACGTACCTGATTTGACAGTGGACGGCTCTTTTGCACTGGGGGCTGTGGTAAACGGCATCTGCTGTCTCTACGGTCATCCTCTTCTGGGGCTTTGGCTGGGCTTTGTCTCTGGGGCTTTGGCAGGAACGGCAACAGGGCTTTTGCATACGCTACTTCATGTGTCTGCGATTCTGGCAGGGGTGCTGGTGCAGACTGCTCTTATTTCGGTAAACGTCATGCTTCCCCTTGCCTTTGGATCGGTAACGGGAAAGTCCACGTCTTTTGCCCTGAACCCCCGTTTTGGCGCCCAGTCCATCTTTATGAATCTGAGCAATGTGCTTGGCGTAAACGGCGCGCAAAATGCAAAGATACTTGCCATCGTCCTGCTTGTCCTGATTATCCTTGCACTCATTGCCTTTTTAATGCTCTTTTTCAGTACGCAGCTGGGGCTTTCAATTCGGGCAACGGGCAACAATGAAGAAATGGTTCGTGCAAGCAGCATCAACACCAATAAAAACAAGGTGATTTCCTTTGCCCTTTCAAATGGCATTGTGGGGTTTGGCGGAGCACTCTATGTGCAGTACCTCAAGTCCTATGCAGAAGGAATCGGACTGGGAATGCTGGTGACGGCATTGGCTTCTATTATCATCGGGGAAACGCTTTTTGGAAACCGTCGCCTCTTTGTTGGATTTATGACGGTGGTGACAGGTTCCATTTTGTACCGTCTTATTTATTCCTTTGCGATTCGTGGTGGCGGAGCAAACGGCATTAAACTTTTTTCTGCGGTGATTGTAGTGCTTTTTATTGCATTCAGTGTGGTAAGAAAGCGGCTTACAGAAAAGCGTAACCAGTTTGCAGAGCAAAGTGAGGCTGAGCAGGCAAGGGAATCCCCAAAATCTACAGGAGGTGACCATGCTTGAGATAAAAAATCTGAACGTCATCTTCAACAAAAACACCGCCATGGAAAAGCATGCCCTCCATGACATCAACCTGACGCTGCATGACGGAGATTTTGTAACGGTCATCGGTTCAAACGGTGCGGGAAAATCCACCCTGCTCAATACTATTTTTGGCCTTACCCGTATTTCAAGCGGAAAAATCAGGCTGAACGGCTTGGATATAACGAATCTTCCCACCTACCGCCGCGCCAAAAAGATAGGCATTCTCTTTCAGAATCCCCTGTTGGGAACGGCTCCAGATATGACCATTGAAGAAAATCTCGTGCTGGCTTCGGCAAAGGTGCAGCACCGCCCCTTTTCACTTGCCCTTTCCAAGAAAAACCGTGCGGCCATTCAGGAAGATTTGCGCTCCTTAGGCATGGGACTGGAAGAGCGGCTTACGACCAATGTGGGCTTGCTTTCTGGTGGACAGAGGCAGGCTCTGACGCTTTTGATGGCAACCAGTGCCTGTCCAGAACTGCTTTTGCTTGATGAGCACACTGCCGCCCTTGACCCGCAGACTGCTATTAAAATCATGGAAAAAACCGATGAAATTATCAAAAGCAAAAAAATCACCACGCTGATGATTACCCATAACGTGCAGAACGCCATTGACTACGGAAACAAACTGCTTTTAATGGATGGCGGAAGAATCATCAGGCTGCTGGAAGAAGATGAAAAACGTACATTAACAGTGCAGGATATTATGGCGCTGTATAAAAATAATGTAAGCGACAAAATGATTTTGTGAGGTAGGTAAAATGAAAAAATGTTTGGTAGCGCTCATGGCATTGAGTGCATTGGCTTTGGTCGGCTGTACAAAAAGAGAGGCAAAAAAGAATATCGGCATCGTGCAGCAGATGAATCACAATTCCTTAAACACGATTTCTGATGCCATTAAGACCCGACTGGCAGAACTGGGCTACAATGACTCCAACAGCGTGATTACATTCAAGCAGGGCGACAATGATATGACCACCCTTTCTCAGATTGTTGACGAATATGTGAACAAGGGTGCGGACATCATCATTCCTATTGCAACAAAAGCGGCAAATGCGGCTCTTTCTGCGGCTGATAGTGGTATTCCTGTGGTCTTTGCCGCATGCAGTGACCCGGTGGGCTCAAAATTGCTTTCAAACATGGACTCTCCCGAAGGAAACGTAACGGGAACTTCAAATGCAATTCAGGCAGACAAAAATCTGGACTTTGCCCTTACCGTCAATCCCGGACTAAAAAAAATCGGCTTTATCCATACCTCTGGCGAAGCAAATGCCCAGAGTACGATTAACATGGCAATTGCCTATGCGGATAAAATCGGCCTGGCATACAAGGACTGCACGATTGATGATGTGTCTGCCATTGCGGAGACGGTTAAATTGATGTACGATGATGGCTGTCGTGCGGTTTTTCTGCCTAACGACAACAAACTGGCCGCTCACGGCAACATGGCTATTCTTGCTTCTGCCTGTTTGGAATACAAACTGCCCCTTTACTGCGGCGCAGACTCTCAGGTGGAGGATGGTGGCTTTGCAAATGTGGGCATTACCTACAGCGACTTGGGAAAAGAAACTGCTGACATGGCAGACCGTATCTTAAAGGGTGCAAAAGTGGCGGACATTCCGGTAAAAGTCTTCAATCAGCCGGAAGAACTCAAGCTTTTCGTCAATCCAGATACGCTTTCTGCACTGGGCATTACCCTTCCTGCAGAAATCACCAGCGCAGAAAACTATATCGAAGTTAAACCGACAAACTAGGTAGCAAGGAATGACAGAAAGGACACGGATTGCACAAAAGACACTGCACATGATGAAAAAAACACATAAAAATTTTTCTTCTTTCTCTGTCTGCTTGGCTTGTATCTGTGTCCTGCTGCCTCTCGTCTCCTGCAAACGCTATCCTGAGATGACCCTTGCTGAAATAGAAGCGGCTCGATCTTCGCTTTCCAATGATGTGGTGCAGAAAACCCTAAGCCGCCCGTATAAGGGAAATGCCTTTCTTCCCGGCAAGGTGGGCGGAACCTGGAATACGGCGATTATGAGCGATCCAAAAAGTTTTAACTTGCTGATTGCAGAAAAAGACGGAGAGACGGCTAGCATACTTGAACCTCTGCATCAGTATTTTATTGACTATGATATCTACACCCGCACCTGGAAGCCTGGCATAGCTGATTATTCCATCACCATACATGAATCCAAAGGCACCATGGACGTAACCTACACCTTGCGTGATGATGTCTACTGGTCTTACTATAAGGATGCAAAGCCCCGTGTTCCCGTAACCAGCGATGACGTGGTCTTTTGGTACAATGAGATTCAGGGTGATGAAGAATTCGCCTCCTCTGCCTACAATGCGCAGTTTATGCCCATGGAAGATGGCTCGTCTAAGCGGATTACCATAGAAAAAATTGACGACAGGCGGTTTATATTTCACTTTCCCCGCATTGTAGCGGAGCCCTTGCTCACTACCAACATGAATTTCGGGCCGTCATTTTTGTATAGGCCTGCAAAAGAGCGGGGGGGTGTCGAAGAAGTAAAAAAACTATGTACGGTTGCCTCTGACCCAAAGGACTTGCCCAGCTGTGGTCCTTATTTTCTTGTGGAGTATATTCCAGGTCAGCGGCTGGTGTATAAGCGCAATCCAGACTTTTGGGAAAAAGATGCGAAGGGAGAAAGTCATTATTATCCTGAAGAACGCATTTCGCAGATTGTGGGCGACCGTAATACCATATACATGATGTTCAAGCAGGGAAAATTTGAGGCATATGGGCCTTCGCCCGAACAAATGGAAGACATTGTAGGAAACGCAAACAATCAACTTGCAGGCGGCGATGGCTCATCTGCAAATTCATCTGCTGACGGCTACACGGTTTATAATGCGGCAGGTTCCATGAATGCATCTTTTTGGTCTTTCAATCAGAATCCTCAAAACAAGGATGAGCCATACTACCACTGGTTTACAAAAAAAGAATTCCGCCAGGCGATGAGTTGTCTCTTGAACCGCGAGCGCATTATCCAGCAGACGTACCGCGGACTGGGTGAGCCCAAATACAGTTTCTTCCCTCAGGCGAATAAATTTTATGACGAAAACATTATCCTGCAGTACCGCTATAGTCACGCCCATGCGCAGAAATTGCTTGAGGCAGGAGGATTTTCTAAGCATGAAGACGGCTTTTTGTATGACGGGGAGGGCAATCAGGTTTCCTTTGACGTAACCTTTACTGGTTCTGAAGCGGTGGTTTCGGATATTGTCCAGATTATCGTAGATGAGTGCAAAAAAGAGGGCATTACGGTTACTCCCCGCCCCACGGATTTTCAGAAACTGGTAGACCAGCTCACAAGAACATATGACTGGCAGAGCATCATCATCGGGCTTTCTGGCGGTTCCGTTTTTCCTACACAGGGAAGCAATGTCTGGGTCAGTGATGGAAATTTGCATTTGTGGTATCCACTACAGAAAAGTCCTGCCACCGACTGGGAGGCGCGGATTGACTGGCTCTACCATGAGGCAAGCTGCATTGTGGAATACGAAAAAGCCAAGCCCTACTGGGATGAATATCAGCAGATTATTCTGGAGCAGTGTCCTGTTATCTACCTTGTCCGCAGCCGCTCCTTTTTTGCCCTGCAGAACCGCTGGGATATGACCAATTTCTACTTTGACAATCTCAACGGTTCGGAAACGCGTTATCTCTATTTAAAATAAAAAGTGCCATTACCCTGTGGCAATGACACATATGCCGCTTTCCTTGTAGGTTTTACAGTCCGCGCGCCCATGCATAGGTGCTCAGGTAGGGGTCAGGCTTGACGGCACCTGGGGTTGCCCAAATCTCGTCAATCAAACCTTCTTCATTGATTTTTCCAATGCGCACCTGTTTGTACAGATGCTGGTTTGCGCCGTCAATGGTAACAGTGCCTTCGGGAGCAGTAAAACTCAATCCCTTGGAAGCCATGCGGACTTCTTCTACATCAAAGGAACCTGCCTTTTCACAGGCTGCCGCCCACATATAGACGGCGATGTAGCCTGCCTCAATGGGGTCGCCGGTAAAGCGGTCTTCGCCGTAAGTGTTCTTGTAGTCAGAGACAAACTGTTTGTTGCGGGGAGTTTCGGTCGTTTCATAGTAGTTCCATGCTACCAAATGCCCGACAAGGTTCTTTGCTCCGATGACATTTGCCTCCTCCTCAGCGATGGAAAAACTCATGACGGGAATCTCCTTGGAAGTGATGCCCGCTTCTGTAAGCTGATTAAAGAAGGCTACGTTTGAATCTCCGTTGAGCGTATTAAGAATGACGTTCGGCTTTTCCTTCTTGATGTCTGCAATGATTTTTGCATAATCCTGATGTCCCAGGGGTGTGTATTCCTCACGAATACAGTCGCCGCCCAGCTGCGCAATCTGTGCCTTGATGATGCGGTTTGCCGTTCTGGGAAATACGTAGTCACTTCCTATCAGATACACTCTTTTTCCGTAGTGCTCCACACAGTAATCGACTGCAGGAACAATCTGCTGGTTTGGAGAGGCTCCCATGTACATGATATTGGGGCTTGCTTCCATGCCTTCATACTGTACCGGGTACCACAAAAGTCCGTACAGTTCCTCAAAAACCGGCTTTACTGCCTTACGGGAGGCAGATGTCCAGCAGCCAAAAACGGTGGCAACCTTGTCATCCTGCAGGAGTTTTCGCGCCTTGCTGGCAAAGGTGGCGGGATCGCTTTCACCATCTTCCACAATAACTTTAATCTGCTTTCCCAAAACGCCGCCCGTTTCGTTGATTTCTTGTATGGCCAGCATTTCTGCATCGTGTACCGGAGCTTCGCTTATGGACATAGTACCGCTTAGTGAATGCAAAATACCAACCTTTACCTGTTTTGTGTCAGCCGCACCTTTGCATCCGCACAAGATACTTACCACAATTCCTGCAAGGCATGCGCCAAACATAGTCTTCTTCATATCTATCCCCCAAAAGATTCCTTATATTATACGATTTCGTAGGTAATCATCAATCCTTTGCCCTTGATGTCACATTCTATCGGATTGCTGAACTCAATGCCGCTTCCCAGCAGGTGCTGATGGACGGATTCCGATACGCGGATTTTGCCCGGCGTACAGACGCTTTCCATACGGCTGGCAACGTTTACCGTGTTTCCCCAGACATCATAGATGAACTTTGTCTTTCCGATTACGCCTGCCGTTACCGGACCGCAGTTCAGGCCGATTCTGATGGCAAAGGGAATCTTTGCCGTGCTGTTGTAGTTCATCAAATCCAGATACATACCCTTGGCAAAGTCTACCATGATTTGCGCATGATTTTCTACAGGTGCCGGCACTCCGCAGGCTGCCATGTAGGCATCTCCGATGGTCTTGATTTTTTCTACACCCATTGCCTGTGCCCGCTCGTCAAATCGGCTGAACAAATCATTCAGAGCGCCAACAATTTCTTCCGCCGTGTGGCCGCTTGATGTTTTGGTAAAGCCCACAATATCAGAAAAGAGCAGGGTAACGTCACCAAAGTTTTCACCGATGGAGTGTATTTCGCCTTTTAATTCGTCTGCAATTTTATTGGGCAGAATGGCACGCAGCAAATGGTCAGACTTGTCTTTCTCCTGTTCCAATTCTGCCGTGCGCAACTGCACCATGCTTTCAAGACGGGCATTTTCCAGACGAATTGCCCGCTGCTTTAAGGAGAAAATGGCAAAAACGCTTCCCAAAAAGAGCACTGCCAGAATAATCCAGAAAATCGGCCGCTGCCAGAAATAGGGCTTCTGCACAAAAAGCATGGTTTCTGCCTGCTCGGAATAGAAGCCGTCTCCGTTAATGGCATTGAGAAGGAAGGTGTGCCGTCCTGGTTTAAGGTTCGTATAGGAAAGGGTGCGCTCAAAACTTGGCTCACTGTATTCGTCTTCAAAGTTTGTCAGTTTGTGGGTAAACTGAATGCGCTCGGGTGCATCAAAACTTAAGCCCGTAAATTTGATTTCCACGCGCTTGGTGCCAGGTTTAAGCACAATTTCTTCATGGGGATTGGTGTAGCGTTTTCCGTCCACCGTAACGCTTTCAATCTTTACCAAGGGCATAATGGGGTTTTCAAACACCCGCACCGGATCATAAATCGCCACGCCATCTACCATGGTAAACCACAGGCGACCGTATTTGTCCGTCAGGCTTTTTGCCGTGGAAGTGGGGCCGCCAGAATCCAGACCGTCATTCTTGTTGTAAAACTTTGTGCTTACCGTACTGATTCTTCCTGCATTTGCGTCCATTATTTCCTTAAAGGGCGTGGAAGAAATGCCGTGGTTGCTTATCATCCACAGATTGTTCATGCTGTCAGCAAGAATCTGAAAGACCGAGTCCGTACCGATGCCGTAGTCAGAATTGATGTTTTCAAAAGTGGTCGGCATACCGTTGTTGCTGTCAAATCCAGGACACCGTGTAATGCCGCTTCCCGTACAAATCCAGAAAGCACCGTCCATGTCCTGCGTAATCTTAAAAATGACGTTTCCTGCCAGACCGTTTTCTGAGGTGATATGGGCTATAATGCGTTCATGCTTCATCAGGTAAATGCCGTTTCCGTCAGTACCAATCCATATTACATCATTGGTGTCCTGATACAGGGCCATGACATACTCATTTTCCAGACCATCTATCTGCTTAAAGTTTTTGATGCTTCCATCCGCATGAATGATGCTTAATCCCGTCGTGGTTCCCACATAGAGTTCGCCGGGAGCGGTTTCTATGGCAACGCGTACTTTGTTTCCCGCAAGCCCGTTGTCCGTTGTCCAGTTGCGGATTGCACCCGTCGCCTGATTGTACCTGAGTTGCCCCGGCTTGGTGTAGCAGCTTACCAAAATATCATTGTTTTTGCATGTTTGTACGTCACGTATGCGTACGCCTTTGGTGTAGGCGGTGAGTATGTTCTCTGCTTCCCTGTCATTTTCATAGCAGTGCATGCCCGTGTCCGTGCCAACCCATATCTTTCCCGTCCGGTCTTCGGCAATACTGTTTACGGCAACTCCCAGCTTAATCATCTTGAATTTGCCCTGGGTCAGTTTGCCTACGCCGCAGCGGTCAGTTGCCAGCCATACATTGTTTTCTCGGTCGCAGATGATGCGGTTGATTTTTGCCATGTGCAGTACAGGATTCTTGTATTCATAGTATTGTCCGTTGTTGTAGATAACAATGCCGTCTTCCGTGCCAAACCAAATGGTACCGTTTGAGTCCGGGTAACTTGCCGTTGAAGGAATATGGTCAAGTTTTGTGCCGGTTTTTACTTCCTCCACTGTGCCGTTGTTTACGCGAATCAGGCCCTGTTCAGCAAGACCAATCCAAAAAGTGCCCTGCATGTCCTGACAAATTGTTGTGGCAAAGTAGATGCCGAATGTATCCAGTTCCGGACGGGTGTGGAAAATGCCGTCTGCGAACATAAAAAGTCCCCGCTCATTTGCCGTCAAAAGCCATACCCGTCCGGCTGTGTCGCAGTAGAGTTGCGTGGCAATAATGCCCTTGGAAACTGTTCCTGCCTCAAACTGGGGGGTTATCAAGTGTCCTTTAGGCGTAATGTATACCACACCCGCAGCCGTTCCCACCCAGATGTTTCCCTGCTTGTCTTCAACCAGCGCACGAACAGAGTTGTTGGGGAGACCGTTTTGTATGGTATAATGCTTGTTGTTTCCGTTGGGAGTAATTTTCTGTACGCCTTCATCATTGGAGCCTATCCATACATTGCCTTGCGAATCCTCCAGCATCGTGCGGACGGAAATGAATTGTAAGTCGTTGTCCTTTGCCTGCTTAAAAGTCGTAAAAGCAACACCATCAAATTTCACCAGTCCTTCATAGGTTCCAATGTTGATGTAGCCGTCTTTTGTCTGCAACAAGTCTGTTACCGTTGTGCCGGTAAGTCCTCCAAAACTGCTCCATGACTGATACACGTAGTTGTCAAAAAAGGAATTCTGGGAAAATGCTCCGCAGCAGGCTGCCAGAGCCGCAATAATACATAAAAACTTTTTCATTCTTCTATTGTAATGCAGTTTTTCATAAAGCACAATGAATAAAATGACATTTTGACCTTTGTCGGTTTCTGTGCTATATTTGATTTATGGAAGAAAAGTCGGGCGTCACCCCTGCGGGGTCGGGCGTTACGAGGCTTGCTGACGCGCGGTGCTTCACCTCCGTTTCGCACTTGCTGCGCAACCTCTCCATGCCCTGGCGCGTCTTCAAAAGCAAGTGTCCTCTCGGCTCCTTTATCACCGGCCGCCTCATCACCATGCTTGTCATGCTCCTTGTACTCGGCTGGGTTTTGTTTGCCCTTATGGCACTTGCCCCCGGCGACATCGTTGACCAAATGGTACAGCAGCAAATGCTGAGCCAGACAAATACGGTCAAAAGCAGCGGCGGCAGCGGAAACCGCAATGATGTCTTCAGCGAGGAACAGCTTGCCAAAATGCGGGCCGAGATGGGACTTGACCAGCCCTTTACCATTCAGTATTTCAAGTGGCTTAAAAGAGTCGTCATTCAGCACGATTTGGGAGTGTCGCTTATCAGCAAGGCTCCTGTTGCCTTCCTCATAAAAAGCCGTATTGTCAATTCCCTTGTGCTTAACCTCCTTTCTCTTGTTTTCATCACGATTTTTTCATTTTTGCTGGGCGTGTATTTTTCAAGCAAGGCGGGTACCCGCATAGACCTGGCGGCAACTTTTTTTGCCCTTTTTTTTCATGCCTTTCCCGGCATCCTGCTTTTAATTTTGCTGCAGCTTTTTGCATCCATAAGCGGACTTTTTCCTGTCACCGCCTATCCAGACTTTCCGCTGGGAGAAGCCCCTGTAAAATTTGTCTTCAGCTATGCATACCATGTCTTTTTGCCTCTCTTCGCTTCTTTTTTAGGCGGCATTGGCGGCACCATGCGTATGATACGCAGCACCATGCTTGACCAGATGGGTATGCCCTACATCATGGCTCTGCGGGCAAGGGGCATTTCAGAAGGTCGTGTCTATCTGCAGCACGCATTCAGAAACACTTTGAATCCCTATATTACGGGAAGCGCAAATCTTCTGGCCAGCCTTTTTTCAGGCTCTCTGGTACTGGAAATCATCTTTGCCTATCCCGGTATCGGGCGGCTCACCTACGATGCCGTCATGCAGCAGGACGTAAATCTTGTCCTTGCCAACAATATGTTTATCTCTGCGCTGGTTCTTATCGGCATGACTGTCTCCGACATCCTGCTTGCCCTGGTCGATCCCCGCATCCGCTACGGCAAGGAAGGGTGATTACATGCTTTCATTGGTCAAGACGTTCACATTGGTGAAGAAGTCTGCCACCCAAAGTGTGGAAAGCGCGCCAAACAGGCCTGCGTTTATAATCTGCACGTGGCTTCCCGTTGTATTTTTTGCGGTATATTCATACAGTTCGGTAAATGTACAGTCGCTTTGTTCAGCTGCGTATGCTGCCATGACATTTTTTGTAAAGCGATTTGTCATGTAGGTGCGCAGTGTGGGGTTGTATCTGTCGGCAATGGATTCTTCTTGGGCATTTGACGCCATGAAGGCCAGTATGCCGGGAATGCCCTTGTGTCCATCTGTCGGCCGCAGTACCGCCTGTGCCACACTGAGGGCATAGCATGTTTCTACCATTAAGAAGAGTTGTCGGTATTTTTTGTTTGCGTACATGCCGGAAAGTGAGTTGTAGAGCATGTCGGTGGTAAAGTTCTTTTCGCCGCTTTCAGGCTTTTTCCCGTCCCAGATGAAGCAGCCGCTGTCTGGGTTTCCCTGGTTGTTTGAACCGTGCCCTGACCAGAAGACAAAGATATTTGTGTGCTCGTCTCCAGTCAGTACGGGTGGGCTTTTTTCCTTTCGGGAATCATCGCCTGCGGCAGCGCGGTAGGCAGTGGTCAGAGCCTCAGTCGCATTTCCTTTTAGGATGTCCTGGATGTCTGCTGTGGTAATGTCCTTTATCTTGTAGTCAATCTCCAAATCATGGTAGAGGTTTTCGCCATCCATGCTGACCTTGACTTCTCCATCTGTACGGGAAGCGATGTCATCTGCAATAATCAGAATGATGTCGCTGTCCGTATAGCCATTTTTCTTGAGCAACTGGTACATGTTGAGCACGTCTGCCTGATGACGGTAGTTTTGCAGTCCGTTTTTGTTTTCTGAGGCGGCGACCAGCAGGACCTGATTGCCGGTGAGGGTTTTATAGTTGCCGACATAAGCAGCATCAACAATTTCAGTGATGATTGTCTGGGTTTTCCACGCAGCAGTCATGGAAGACACGCGGGATGAGCCTCTTTCGCTGGTGTAGTCAATGGGCACGAATTTTCCATTGGTGATGGTCCAGTGCATGTAGACTGTGCAGACAAGGGATGTCCACGCATCCTTGTCAAAGGCGAGGGGACCTGACGCACCGATAATGCCTTGTTCCTGACTGCTGACTTCGGTCATGTCTTCAATGGTGGTAAATGCACTTTTCATGCCATAGGCAGACCACAGGGGAAGGGCATTCTCAGTAAGGGCTGAGCCTGTTACTTTTTCCAGTGCGTCCTGCATATTCTCACTGGAGAATGGGTCTTCGTGCTTTGTGCGGCTCATGGACCAGTCTGCTGCCAGCGCAGTAAGCAAGAGTGCGTCGTAGACTTGTGGCTCTCCCATTGATGGCAGTTCCCCGTATTTTGCCGCATATGCGTTCTGAAATCCCGTGGTGGGGTCCGCGTACTTGACGACTCCTTCCAATCCTTCTGCCGCAGAAGACTGAAGCAGGTCAGGACTGAGGGCTGCATCGCTCAAAAACAATCGGGGAGTCTCTTTGCCTTCCTGTTTCATGGCGGCGGCCTTTTCTATCAGAGCACGCACGTCAGCGGTATTGGACATGGCGCAGATTGCATACTTTGCCCCGCTCGTTAAGAGTGCCTCCACGGCCACATCCCTTTCTTCAATGGGAATGTCGCTGGTCTCATGGTCGCGCTCCTGGGTAGCGCCTGATCTGTAGCGGATGTTTGCTGCCAGTTCCAGCTTGTCTGGCGTGCAGGAAATCTGAAAGGGAACCCATTGGGTAAAGGTCTGTCCATACAGGTCGCCGGAGGCAAGCAGGGCAATCTTGGACTTGCCGCCTTGTGTATCCTGCTGAATGTCGTTTATCGTGACTATTTTGGAAAGCACGGCCTGGGTCTGGGAAATGTCACATTCCGTCAGCACCCACAGAAAGGGTTTTGTTATTACGCTGCCCTCAGAGACCGAATACTTTCGCAGGATTGCTTCCGAGGACGATGTGGGCGAAATGAGGGGCTTGCGCAGGGAAAGACAGGCTGCGGCAAAAATGTCCGTGGTGTCGGATTTTGTCGGCCCCACAATGGCAATGATGTCCTTGCGAGCGGCGAGGCTTTTTGCCGTGGCTTCCGCTTCGATGGTATCTTCATCGTACCAGTCAAAATCAAGAGAAAAATGGTTTTTGTACTGTGCCTCCTGCAGGTTTTTGCTAAACCAACTTGCAATACGCTCGTACCGTTCTTTTTTGAGGGGTGAGGAAAGGGGAAGCACCAAGGCTACCTTCAGGTGTTGGACGTCATCTTCCGAACTTCCACCGTCAGAGCAGGAACAGGGGAGCATCAGGCAGAGCAGCAGGATGAGGATGCAATTATTTATTCTTATTCTCAATCTCATTCTCATAGTCAGTCTCTTTTTCAATTGCGTCGTTGTGAATGGCTTCAAGTTCCCCTTGCAGCTTCTCCTTGTAGGCGGGGGCAAGGACTGTTTCCGTAAAGCCTGCTTCTAGGCCAAGCAACTGGTGATGGGGTAAGGAACCGTCAATCCATTGCTGAAGGCACTGTGCCAGGGCCCTGTCAAAATGCTTGACTGTGGAGTAGGGTACGCGGTTTGTATAGGGAGACATATCCGTGTCCATGCCGATAGTGTAGGCGGATTTTTCGCCGTAATCCCGATTGTAGCGGAATATGCCGTGTATGCTTCCTCCGCACAGGGGCAGTATGAGTTTTGCAGTGTTTGTGCTAGAGGCAGTTTTGGAGGCCTGCTCTATCGTATAGTACCAGTAGAGGGACGCGGCCTGATTGTATCCGCTGCTTTCCATAAGGTTTCCGATTTCGTTCAAACTGATTTCTCCCGTCCTTTCTCCCAGACCAGCCGTAAAGCCTTTGATTGCATCCTGCAGCAGGGAGTTGCTCGTGTCTCCTATAATAATATCCACTTTATCGGTTTCCTGTATCAGTTTTGTGGCAAGACGACCTGCTTCATATGCTATGCCGTAAAAAGAAAAGCACACCGTATGGATATTCTGGCTTGCATTTGTTTCCCTGGAGTCTATCAGCAGCACCTGCTTGTTGTTTTGCTCAATTTTTGCCGCAAGGTCTTCCAGCGTTTTTTTGTACATGCCGTCGCAAAAAACATAGAGGACTTCTGCATTGGCACTTTGCTTTTGCTCCAGCAGATTTTCAGCCTGAGTCTTTGCCTTTTCCCAGTCTTGGGGAACAAATTCAAGAAGCGTGATGTCGGTGGCATTTGCTGCTTTGTGGAGGGCAAGGCTGATGGCATCTCCATAGGAAAGGTCTCCGATGGCTTCAGGTGCATAGAGCGCAATAATGTCATAGTCAGAAGAATCATCCGACGCTCCGCTTGAGCAGGAGGCTGAGAAAAGAAGCATTGTTGCCATAAAAGTGAAGAAAAATTTCACGCATATATTTTATCACATTGTATGAAATCCGCATATAGTTTTTCTGTAAAAGAATTTTTTATATTTTTTGCTTTTTTTGCATTAGTTATGCTATATTGTAAGCATCTGCATCTTTTATGCTGTAAGGAGTGTTTATGAAGAAGAAAAATTTCTTGTTGTCGGCATCGCTTTCCTTGTTCCTTGCTTTGGGAATGATGGCATGCAGCAATACTGATGATGATGGAGCGAATGAGCCTGCGCTTTCTTACAATTACATCACGCGAAACCGTGGCTTTATCGGCGGCTCAGTGATTTACAATGGCATCAATGGACTGAACAATCAGCTTGAGCCGGGAACAAAACTTGGTATTCGCCTGGGATACCTGACCACACGCTACGAGACAGTCACTTCACTGGGCGAGTTTGACAATGATTCATCAACGGAAATCACGGTTTCTGTTGATGAAAATGACACGATGACGGGTGCGCCTTCAGGAGCCAAAACAGATGTGCAGCAGGTCAGCGAGGACATTCCCAGTCGCGCCCGCTACGGTTTTTTGGATATTACTTCGGTTGATAAGGAAAAAATCAGTTTTACCGCAACGCTGTTTTCTGTTGACGGAACTTCTCATACTACGGTGTCAAAGACAATTGCCCTTGGTGATGGCTGTGACTTAAACGGCGACAATCAGAATGACTTGGTTTATACCATTCCGCCCATTAAGCGGACAGGCTACGAAGATGCCCGCTGGCTCACGTTCGTCTGTGACGAAGATATCGGGCACACTACCATGTACTATACCTTTACCGCGAAGGAAAAAGAAGCCGGCTATCGTGCAGCGGAAACTAATCCCTATGAAGCCAGTAGACCTGCAGAAGGCTTTTACGGCGTAAACTCAGACGGTCGGTTTATTTATCTGCAGAATACAGGTGCCTCCAATTCCCAGTCGGTGGACTTCACAGATGCTGCTTTTGGCGACTTTGTTCTGGGCATGGATGCAAAGACAAAGACCTTTTCTTCTGAACTTGATGAAAGCGATGGCGTAACGGCAACTGATATTGCTGGTGCGCTGCAAGAGAATGCGACGTCATCCACGGTATCCGTGAATGCCAACTGTACAACCGTTGTCGGTTCTTCAGCAGGCAATTTTCTTGACTTTGAAAACTACACCTACCTGTACGACTATGCAGAATATCAGTTTCCTGATAAGACAAACGGCCCCAAAGACTTGCTGGACAAGTTGATTGCAAATGAGTCCGTAAAAGCGGCCGTCAAGACGGTAAATGGTAACAGCGAAGAGTTTCCCGTCCTTCCAGACAAGGTTATTGCACTGCTGAACAGCATTTTGAAAAACGAGGCCGCGGTAAAGGCAATTGCCTATGCCAATAACCAGAAGGAAAACTATGATGCGCTGATGGCGGATACGAGCATAACTATTTCTGGTCAGAAATATGCCCGCCGCATTATTGACACTTGCTATACTCAGTCGCCCAAGGCAGATATCAAGTCTCCCGACATTTCCAATGTCTATCCCTTTGCCTATGCCAATGTCGGCGATATGCTGGAGGGAGACTATGTGGTTTCCCGTGAAGCCTACGCTGAGTATAGCGGGGCGGAACGCGCTATCTGCAGCAGTTACGATGACTTTAAGGCAAAACGTGATACCATCAATAAAAAATGGAGTGAATTTTCTTCGTTCTACATCAAAAAGGCAACGTATGAAGATGCGAACGGCAGCACAAAGACCATTGACTTTGCGAATGATTTGGGATTGAAACTTGCAGGCGGCGTAAAAGGCGGAGTTTCCATTACGTCCAGCAAAGCACAGGTTGACCTTGGCGCGGCCGTGTATATCAGCCTGGACGCAAGTGCCGAGCAGATTGCCAATGTGGGCATAAAGGTTCTGACTTCAGGATTTAAAATTGGCATTCCTGATACCCAAATGCAGATTGGACCGGTTCCAATTGTGTACGGCGTTTCGGTTGTCATTGGCTTAAACTATGAAAGTTCTTTCAACCCTCATATTTGCTTTGTCGGTTTGTACGGTGGAGAAACTTCCTTTGGTGCTCACTACGGCATCAACTGGAAGTGGGGCTTTATTCCTTGGCCCTATTTCAATACCTTTGGTTCTGTTAATAAAATCTGCGAAACAGAAGCCTTCATTGGCGTTGATACTTCTCAGGGTAACAAAATTACTTGGGGACCTTGGGTAACCGTCTCTCCAAGTGTGGGGCTTGGCTGGTCAGCATTAAGTATTCGTGCCTCCGCGCCTATAACGGCCTCATTCAAGATGACGAACGAACTTCCAACCTTTAAGATAGTGTCTGCGGATTTAGGGCTAAAGGTGCAGTTTGTGCCATACTTTGAGTTAAGCATCCTAAAGCTGATCCACATCAGAAAGGATTTCGGCACTTTTGACATCGTAGGCGGTACGCTGCAATTATATCCTACGCCTGTCCGATGGAAGTAGCAAGGCAAACGCATTATAGATATCGAGCTTGCATATCGGCTGGACAAATGAAAAGTAG
>CAKZZO010000150.1 GCA_937885175.1 uncultured Treponema sp.
TTGCTGAAAAAACAATTAAATCTCTATCACCTAATTGACATTTCATAGCAGGTCTCCATGGGAAAAGCCTTCATGCAAAAGCCGAACAAAAACCCCAGCACCATTGCGCCCAAGGTGTAGTACATCGAGCGGCTGCCTGCCGCATGAGCCGTTACCGTTACGATGTTTTTCCCGTTTCGCCGCGTATAGGAAAGTTTTGCCCTGTTCGCCTGAAAAATCAAATCACGCAGATGTTCTTCGCTTTCAGCATCCTCATCCCTAGTCCGCTCAAATGGATTAAAGGCCTCTCCATGAGATGAAAGAATGACGCGGACATCGCCCAAAAATTTTTCTACGCGGGCTGTCAAAGCCTCTTCCCATTGACTATGCATACGCATGACAATTTCTTCCAAAAGCAAAAGCGTTGTATTCGTTTCATTTTTGGTGGCCTTGAGCTGCATGAGTTGTGCATGTATTTTTTCACTCTGTTCTGAAAGTCCGTCACGAGTCAGCGTAAAGGTGCGCTCATTACGGCTTTCCTTGATATGCCAGAGGTATACACAAAGCACAAGAAGAAGCACAATGCCTGCTGCCAAAATGCCAATAACCGCCATAAAGGTTTGCGTTGCATCAGAGGAAAGGCTACCGCCAACTAAGGTTTCAATCATTTGCGTCATAGTCATACCAATCATTATATTGTGAAATATTCATTTTTCCAATATAATTCTAATGTTATTTTTTTTGGAGATTAGCGCATGGATTTTACGACAAAAAAAGGCCGCCGTGTTGTGGTAACGGGTTGCGGTGCCGTAACAGCGTTGGGAAATAACTGGCCTACCGCCCTTAAAAATCTAAAGGCAAAAAAGAATTTCGTTCGCTACATGAGCGACTGGGATGAAAAATACCCCCTGATGAATACCCGTCTTGCGGCCTTAGTTGACTTTGAAATTGACCGTGAAAAATATCCCCGCAAGTCAATCCGGGGCATGGGACGCGTGGCTCAGATGGCATTGGTCGCCACCGACTCCGCCCTTGAAGACAGTGGTATGCTGGGAAAGGAAGAAATCACCCAGGGCAGAACAGGCATTGCCTACGGTTCCTCCATTGGAAGCGTGGACTCCCTGATGGAAATGTATTCCATGCTGGTTACCAATGACACCAGCAAGGTCGGCTCCACCACCTACATTAAGGCAATGCCCCAGACCTGTGCCTGCAATCTAGAAGTCTACTATCATCTGACTGGACGCATCATCACCACAAACACCGCCTGCACCTCTGGCTCGCTTTCTATCGGCTACGCATACGAAACAATCCGTGCGGGCTTGCAGGACATGATGATTGCAGGCGGCGCAGAAGAATTCTGCACGATGGACACAGCCACCTTTGACACCCTCTTTTCCACATCAACCAAAAATGATACGCCGGAACTCACGCCCAGTGCATATGACCTTCACCGCGACGGACTGGTTATCGGTGAGGGTGCAGGCACGCTGATTTTGGAAGACTACGAACATGCCGTAAAGCGCGGTGCAAAAATCTATGCGGAAGTCGTGGGATTCGGCACTACCACAGACGGAACCCACATCACCAGCCCCAACCGCCCCACCATCGCCCGGGCCCTCCAGCTCGCCTTGGACGATGCAGGTCTTGACGGAAGCGAAATCGGCTACATCAACACCCATGGCACAGGAACTACAGCGGGCGACGTTACCGAGACAGGCGCAACCTATGACGTGTTCAAGCGGGCTGTTCCCGTCAGTACCGTAAAAAACTACATCGGTCACACCCTGGGCGCATGCGGTGCCATCGAGTCCTGGCTCACCATAGAAATGATGCGGGAGGGCTGGTTCATGCCCAACCTGAACCTAAAGGAACTTGACCCCGCCTGTGCACCGCTGGACTACATCACCGGAGACGGCCGCGAAATCCATACCGACTACGTGATGAACAACAACTTTGCCTTTGGCGGCATCAACACCAGTTTGATTTTCAAGCGGGTGTGAGAGCAGGAGCGTGGGGCTGACCGATAAGCTCAATCCCTTGTGTCAGTTCAGCATGACTGTATTTATTTAGACAGCCCCGTGTCTCTTACAGTTCTTCGTACTTGTGCGTACTTCCAGAGAATGTAAATGTATTTCCAGAAGCAGTAGTTCCGATTACGTCTTCACCGTCATTTGTGCTTTTTTCAAGAGCAAAATAGGACACTTCCGCGCGTGCCACGCCGTTGGCGACTGAACAGGAAGACCAGTAGGTAGCGGTATGTCAACTTGTCCGACGGCAGAAAAAAGATAGCCACCGTTTCCCGCCCTTGCAAATCATACTTTATAACGGCTTTTGCATCCGCCTCTTACTATATTCTTTTGACTAAATTAAAATTTCGCCTTATAGTTAAATGATGTTTAAAGAAATTCTTTTTTATGGAGTTATTATGAAAGCTATGAGCCGCTTTTTCTACAAACTTACCTTTCTGCTTTCGGTCAGCGTCTTTGCGCTTGTATCTCTTGCCTGCTCAAACGATGATGAAAGCAATGACACTGCCGCAAGCCCTTATGCAGCCCTGCCTGCATCCGTGGGCACAAATTCCTTCAGCGGAAAAACCTGGATTCTGTCATGGTGGTCTGATGAGTCTGAAAAATGGATTTTCGGAGCGGACAGCCTGCAAAGGGTAACAACGAGGACAGGCATTGACTATGACTATGACACGGCGGCCATCACCATAAAATATTACAACTACAGTTTCGACAGTGAGAACAATCTTCTTTATCTTGCAAAGACCAAAGAAGTTTTCGTTGATTCAGATGGTTCAACCTATTCATACTCAAACGCAGAGGAATACAGGGCATACCGTTCCTCAAAAGGCATAAGCGGGATTGAGCTGGACAAGAATACTGCGGAAATGACCGCAGAATTCGCCGCAAAAGTGGTCTACAGGTATACTATAGATGAGGATAAAGAAAGTCTGACGCTTATTGACTGCTTTGATGGCACTCTTCCGACTTGCGCTTACTTCGGTACTAAAACTATGGACAATGCTGATTCTGCAGTTTCAGATGTATATATCAACAAGGGCGAAATTGTAATTCTTGCCGATGTAAACCACTACTATATCTGTCCCTCATTCACAGCCGCTTCCTCATCTGAAGGTACTTTTTCCGGTATCATGTATAAACGCTACGCTCCCGGGTCTATTCTCGATCCCGATAAAATTACAATATGGAGCAATCTGGGGTCTGCAAGCGGAACCTACACCATCAACAGAGAAGGCAGCAACGCCGAAGGCACAAAGGGCAGTACCATCACGCTAACCTTTACAGGGATTCCCCAGGGGGCAGAAGAAATTTCCGTATTGCAAAACTGTGAGCTGATTCAGACTGAGCCTCGGGGCTTTAGCCTCATTTCAAGCACGGCAAATCCGTTCAGAGACAAAACCTGGACCCTTACTCATGAAGATACAGACGAAACTGACACATGGACCTTTGGAAAAGATACGGCAACGAATGTCTGTAGAGTAACGGGGGACAGCGGAACAATAAGCAAAACGAAAAACTACACCTACACTTACGACAGGGGAAACGGAAGCCTGTATTTGACGCTGACAGGATATGCCTATACCGAAGAGGGCGGGGCAAGCTATTCATATAAAAACGCGGAGGAATTCAGGGCGTGGGCTTCCACTGATGGCGGTTTAACTGGTGACCGGCTGGAAAAAGAAGTCGCACGGGTCGCGGCAGAATTCAATACAAAATATGTTTACAACTATATCATGGAAAAAGACTCATTAACGCTGGCTGAATACTTTGACGGAAAACTTCCATCCTCCGCTTCTTTTAAGTATGAGACAGAAGCCAAGGATGAAATAATCGCTTCTGAAATCGGTGGATTTGAATTTAAGGGGGCTTCTGACGACCACTACTATATCTATCCGACCTTTACAGAGACTTCAGAAAGCAAAGTCACTATTTTCAGTATTCAAAGCAAAGGCACTTTTACCGGCATTCTATATAAGTGTACTGGAAATGAGGAAAGCGGAGTCTGGAGTACGCTCGGCACGGCAAGCGGAACTTACACCGCCAGTGAAGACGACTGCACAATTGAACTGACCTTCACGGAACTGCCTGAAAGCATGGATGCCATCGAAAAAGGAAAATCTTTCCTGCTTGAACAGGAAGAAGTGATGGATGTTGACTATACCCGCGATGACGAGTAAAGGAAAATTTTTCAGTGAGAATACTATGAAAAAGACAAATCCCGCAAAAAACGCTAGCATACAGATATGAATCTTGCAGCAATTCCCCACTACACTTCTCTGGCGAATGCCCTTGTCTCGCTTTTTGGCACTTCGGTAAAAATAGCCCGCACTGACCGAGTTTCAGGCGGCGACATCAACAAGGCCTATGCCCTCACGCTGACCACAGGCGACCGCATTTTTATGAAGGCAAACGCAAAGGAAAACGCCGCCTTTTTTACCGCAGAAGCAGCGGGACTTTCCGCCATCGCAGAAACAGGCACAATCGGAACGCCCCGGATTTTATGCACGGGAACGGACGACGGCGAAGAAGTGGGCTACAGTTTTCTTCTATTGGAATATATCGAAAGCGGCAAAAAAAGAAACGACTATTTTGAGACCTTTGCCCGTGAACTTGCCGCCATGCACGATTCTGACACAAAATCATTTCTTATTCAGGCCGACTCAGAGACAGACGGCAAAAACCGCTTCGGCTTTTTTCAGGACAATTTTATCGGAGCAAGACCTCAGGAAAACACTCCGAACGACAGCTGGATTTCCTTTTTCCGCGACAGGCGGCTAATCCCTCAGTTCAAGGCCGCCGACCGCTATTTTTCAGACAGCGACCGCCGCCAGAACACAAAACTGCTCGACAATCTGGAAAAAATCTTATCCGAGCCAGAAAAGCCCAGCCTGCTCCACGGTGACTTATGGGGCGGAAATGTGCTGGCAGACAAAGACGGCAAGGCGATTCTGATTGATCCCGCCGCCTATGTAGGTCACGCTGAGGCAGATCTTGCCATGACGGAACTTTTCGGCGGCTTTCCTCCTGCCTTCTACGATGCCTACAAGGAAGCGCACAAAATGCAGGCTGGCTATGAAGACCGCCGTGACCTCTATAATCTCTACCACCTATTGAACCACCTGAATATGTTCGGCGAGAGTTACCTGAATCCAGTGCAGAGCATCGTGGCGGAGTATGTGGGGTAAAAAGTAAAAAACAGCCTGTCATTGCCCGGCTTGACCAGGCAATCTCTTGCCCTACTCACCCCCCAGTCATTGCCGCACTCGACAGCCTGTCATTGCCGCACTTGATGCGGCAATCTCTTGCCCTACTCGCTCTTCGTGCTTTCTTCCACCGTCCGCGATACATTTACCTCGCCGCTTTCAATCAGTTCCAGCATGATTTCAACCAGCGTGGGGTCGAACTGGCTACCCGCACAGCGTTTCAGCTCGGCTTTCACAAAGTCCATGTCCAGTGCCTTGCGGTAGACGCGGTTTGCGGTCATTGCGTCGAATGCGTCCGCTATTCCGATGATTCTCGCGTTCAGGGGGATTTCCTCGCCTTTTAAGCCGTTGGGGTAGCCTGTGCCATCGTAGCGTTCGTGGTGGAATTTCGCCCCCTCGTCTACATGGGGAATGAGAGTGAAGTCCTTTAAAATGTCGCCGCCAATGCTCGTGTGGGTTTTCATTACTTCGTATTCCTCGTCGGTCAGCCGGGCGGGCTTGTTCAAGATTGAGTCGGGTACACCGATTTTTCCGATGTCGTGCAGAAGGCCTGTGCGGCGGATTTGCTCCAGTTCGCTTTCGTCAAATCCCAGTTCCCTTGCAATCATCACCGCATATTCTGACACGCGGAATGAATGTCGTCCCGTGCTCTTGTCCCTGGCTTCGACCGCATTTGCAATGGCAAAAATCGTCTCGTTTCCCATGCGGACCTGCTGCCTGATTGCTTCGATTTCCCGCTTCTGTTTTTCTGCCCGCCGTCCCTGCACGCTTGCCGTGACATACCAGGTGAGCCAGATAATGGCCAGTGCCGCCACTCCCACCGTGTAGAGCATGAAGTACCAGTTGTTGTAGATTTTAAATGTCTTTGTGAGAGTGTAAACCGATTCCTCTACAATCTCCCGACCTTTCGAGTCCAGCACGGCGATATGGAAGCGGTAGTCCCCCGCCCTGAGATCCGTGTAGTTTACGATGGGAAGGTCGTTCTGCAGATAGACCTTAGGTTTTTCATCCACTCCTTCAAGAAAGACACTGATGTAAGGCGTGTTTATGGAATAATTGATGATTTCAGGAACGATTTCAACAGTGTCGGTTTCCGCCGGAATGACAAAGGGAATATCTTTTTGTACGATGTGCCGCCGACCGTCAAGCAGCACTGATTTCAGCTGGATTCGGTAGGAATGTTCCGCCTTGTCGTAGGTGTTCAGATTGATTTTTGAAGCACCAGTGTCGCAGGAAAGGTAGAGGTCGCCGTTTTCGTCTAGATGATTCCAAGAATTTGCCGTGAAGGAGCCCCGTAAGCCTTTTTTCAAGTCCAGAAGCTCATGGTCAAGTTTTCCCCCGGAAAGAAGCTCGTCCCTGTTCACTACGAAAATTCCTGCGCTGGAAGTGACGAAGATGTTCTTGTTTTTCCACACTACCAGGTCGTAATTGTTGGCGTAAGGGAAGTTGGAAAGTTTTCTGACAGAAATTCCGCCGCTTTTGCCTGTAAAACGGCGGCCGTCATCAATGTCCGTAAAAGTAACGTAACAGAGTCCGTTACTGGTAACGACAAAAACACCGCCAGTGAATTTTTCGCCGTCATAGTCATTCACGGTACGGAGGATGATGTTTGAGGAAAGTCCGTCCACACGCTTTATGAGTCGGTCGAGTTTGAATTGGGATTCCGATTTACTGATTACCGCAAGACCGCCGCCGTCAGTGCCTGCAAGTACAAGCCCGCCAGAAGTCTCTCCCAAAGAAAGAATCATGGGATTTTCAAAACCCTCACTTTCCCCCAGCCACTGCACGATTTTTCCGCTTTTAACGAAGGCAATGCCGTCACCTGCACCCGCCGCAATAGTACCGTCAGAAAGGGCAATTACAACGCGGAACTGATGAGTCTGCCCTAAAGCAGAGATTTTTCCGTCCGCAGCAGCCTGAACCAAGCCCCGAGATTTTGTGGCAATCCAGAGAGAGCCGTCCTGAGCGGGGCAAAGACAGCGGATTCGAGTCCCGGAAAGATAATTGGTGAGGGCATTTTTTAAGGGAAGTCCTGTCTCCTCGTCTATGGCAAAAAGGCCGTCATCGGTGGCAAAGTAAAGGTCGCCGCCAAAACGGGCTGTGGAATTGACTACTGAAACTGGAAGCCCCGCCGAGGCGTAGATTTCTGAAAAGGAAGTCTCGCACATTTTTAAAAGACCTAATCGTGATGAAGTGAACCAGAGATTTCCCTGATAGTCTTCTGTCATGTTGTCGATTGAGTTGTTGAAAGAGCCTGTTTCAATCGTGTAGAAAAGGCCGTCCTCTAGGTAGCCGGCACCGTTGTCCGCACAGAGAAAAAGCAGGTCATCGTGGAATTCCAGTGAATTTATGTGGCGGAAACTTTTACAGGAAAGGGTCTTTTCTAAAACAACCTCATCTTCCGACACCGAAAAAGAAAGCATTTTGCCGGATTCCGTGGAAGCGTAGAGCCTGCCGTCCGGGGCAAAACTTGTGGCGGTGAATTTTTCTCCTGTGGAAGAAGCATCCCACATTATTTTTGAGCCGTCGAGGAGGAAAAATTCTCCCCCTGCCGTTACCGCCGCAATGTGGCCGTTTTCATCCGCACTCAAAGAAAGGGCGGTCTGAATACGGGGAAGGACTTCCACAACTTTAAGTCCGTCGGCAATGGTAAGCACAGCCAAATCTTCTGCTGTACCCACATAGTAAAGGCCGTCTGAGGAGCGGGTGATGCTTCGCACAGCATCTGCCGGAAGCCCGTCCTTTTCTTCCAGAACATTCATTACGGTTTCGTTGATGATGATGGAAAGACCGTTGTCGTTGGTTCCAACAAAAAGCCGTCCTTCATCGTCCACATAAAGAGTCCGCACCGTCTTGATTGAGTCAAATTCGTTCATCAGGCGGAATTCGTGTCCGTTGTGGCGGTAAAGGCCTTCGTAAGTTCCAATCCAGAGAATACCGTCGTTGGTGGAGGCAATGTCGTTGGCCTTGCCGCCTGAAAGTCCGTTTTCCTTGTTGTAGACTGTGTGGGCAAAGGCGTTGTAATTCCTGCTTTGAGCGGAAGCCTTTTGAGGTGCAAAAAGGGGAACAAGAAATAGAAAAAGAATTAAAAGCGTAGTAGATTTTGCGTTAGGGATTGGAGCACCGCCGGAGGCGTTGCCGTCAGGCAATGGAGCGTCAGCGTAAGTGCGCAAAGCCCGACCGCCGTCCCCTGAGCGAAGCCGAAGGTCGGCGGTAACGCCCTTAGAATCAGAAAGACGGAAAATCTTTGGCAAAAATGGCTTTAGCCCGCGGTAGGCCCGCAGAAAAAGGAAAAGCAGAACCAGTGTGAACACCTTGTCCAGAAAGTCCACATAAAACTGCCCCAGGACAATGCAGACCGGATGTGGCACTCCCCATGTGGTAAAAAGCTCCACAATGCCGGTTCCCCAGGGATTTCCCACATCGCCACCGTGAAAAGTAATGTTCAGCACCACGGAAATGAAAGTACAGACAAGAGTGACGAGCACGGAAAGGCTCATGGTTTTAAGAAGGCTTTCCAGCCAGCCCCTCCGCGCCATGACACCGACGATGACGGCAATAAAGACGCTGGTGAGGGCGTAGACAAAGGAGATTGGATTTATGAGTCCGTGGAGGATGTTTCCCGAAACCCCGACAATGGCACCGCAGACCGGCCCCAGGGCATAGGCGGCAAGAAAAGTTCCGAAGCAGTCCGCCCACAAAGGCAGGTTCAGCGTGTCCGCAATAACACGGCCGCTCACATTTGCCACCATGCAGAAGAGGACGAGAATAATTATCTGATAGGGCTTGTAGGGATTCTGGGGATTGTTCGTCATTTTTATTTCCGGCAAGCAGTAAAATATAATTCCCCACTAAAAAAGGTTTCCAACCTTCTGTTAT
>CAKZZO010000151.1 GCA_937885175.1 uncultured Treponema sp.
TTTTCATTTGTCCAGCCGATATGCAAGCACGATATCTATAATGCGTTTGCCCTGCGCTCTAGTCTCCAACATATTGAAACAAAGAAAAAAATCTGCTATGCTATCTCTACGCTTTTTGCACAGGGAACTGCGTTGCAAATAGGCGATTCTTAGTTTTTAATAAAGGAAAGAAAATGATTACTACAGGTGAAATCAGAGTAGGCAGCGCATTTATGTATGAAGGACACCCGTTTATCGTACAGCGTATGCTCGGACAGAAATCAGGACGCGCAGGCATGGTTACAAAACTCCGCGTAAAAGACATTGTTACTGGCTCAACACAGGATTTGGGGCTGGATGCTGGCGAAAAATTTGAAGATGTAGAATTGGTGGAAAAGACTGTTCAGCTTTCTTACATTGACGGCGATGACTTTCACTTTATGGATCAGGAAACCTACGAAGATGTTTCCCTTTCAAAGGATGACTTGGGAGACAACGCAGGCTACCTTTCTCCCGATGACGAATATGAAGTAAAAATCACCTACTACAATGAAATGCCGGTTGGCGTTAAACTGCCGGTAAACGTAACACGCACAATCACCTACTGTGAGCCGGGTGTAAAGGGTGATACTTCTGGAAAGTCAACAAAGCCCGCAACACTGGACACTGGCATTGAAGTAAAGGTGCCCCTCTTTTGCAATACAGATGACCGCATCGTTATCGACACACGCGACGGTTCATTCGTAGAACGCGCAAAAGACTAAACTGTTTCTTTGGCAGACAAAAAGCACGGGATGCCCCGTGCTTTTTTTTATTTCCAATACAATTCCGCTTCAAAAGAAGTGCCTTCAGGTGTTTTTCCCACAATCGTAAATTTTTTTGCCTCAGAATCAGTGTGACCGTACACGGATACTGTGTCGCCCAGTTTGGCTTCCTTGGCATAATTCAATCGAAAATCTGTAAAATCGGCTGAGCGCAAGGCTTGAGGAATGGCATCAGCAACATAGGCTCCGTAGCGGGCATTGTTTACGTGACCATTTCCGTCAATATCGCTGTACATGATGGTGCGTTCGTAAAGCAATTCTAATTGCTCGGGAATGGCGATTTTTCCGTACTTCATGCAGTCGTGTTCTTTCTGGCTCTCCACTGGTGGCCGCAAGTCAAATTTCTTGGTGGGAATAATGCGGTGGGCTACGGGGTCTACCAAAAGCCAGGAACTTAATCCCGTAATCAGAGGCTTTCCGTCAGGACTAGTAAACTCATAGGCACGAACAAGTTGCAGGGCTTCGGCTTTTTCCTCATAAGTGGTAAAGACATACTGCTCATTTTCTTTTGGCAGACGGTGAAAACGAAATGCTACGCGAGACACAAGACAGGCATAGCCATGTTCAGTAAGGGTATCCCTGTCCATCCCTTGCTGGGCATAATCTTCCACTGCCATGTCGGAAGTCACTTTTAAAAGCTCGTAAAAACTCAGGATTTTCTGGCTGTTTGCCTGGCTGAACTGCACTTTGTGCTCGCTGTGAAAGGTAATCTTGTCATCATCCCGCCATTGCCTGTATGCAATCATTTCTTTCTCCCATAAAAAGTCAGGAAAAATGCCTCAGCATTTGACTGACTTTTTATGCCCTTCCGCAATGCAATGAGGAAGGGCAGTTGATATAAAGTTTGCAACGCAAACTTCGCAAAGATAAAAACTGACGCTATTTCAGGCAGTTTTTATCTTGCTCTCCCATAAAA
>CAKZZO010000152.1 GCA_937885175.1 uncultured Treponema sp.
TGAGACTCTTTTACCTGTGCCCTTTTTGTCTTACTTGTGAATGGATTATAATGCGGAGGCCCTGACTATATGCCCAGTTCCTTTTTCGCATTCAGCAAATCTTCTTTGGCCGCCAGTGCCGCATTTCCTGCCGCATCCGCCAGTTCTTTCAGGCTCAGGTTTCCGCTTTCCACTTTGTCGGCTAGTTCCGGTGCCTTTTTCCATGCGCACAAAATGCCGCGGGAAGAGTTCACCGTGCCGCCCGCCTTATCCAAAAGCGTTGCCGCAATGCGAGCCGCGCCACCCTGGGCCCCGTAGCCTGGAATCAGGAAGAAAATGTCGGGATAGGCATCCCGCAAGGCTCGGGCATCGCTTTCTTCCGTACAGCCCACAACTGCCCCCACTGGCGAACAGGTCTGCTTGGGGTAGATTTTTCTAAATTCCGCACCGAGACGTTCCAGTTCTTCACCGGTTTTATCCAGCACACGGCCGCCTTTTTTCAGTTCCTGCTGCTCAATATCCACCATGCCAGGGTTTGAGGTACGCAAAAGCACAAAAATGCCTTTTCCGCCGGCCGCCTCTTTTCCAGCAGATGCAGGAAGGGGTGCGCAGTAGTCGCTAAAAGGTTTAAGTGTGTCAAAACCCATGTAAGGATTTACCGTAATGATGTCGGTTTCAAATTCACCAGTAAAATGAGCGCGGGCATAGGCCTTTGCAGTGTCTGCAATGTCGCCGCGCTTAATGTCGCTTATGGCAATGAGTCCGGCTTCCTTTACAGCACGAATGGTTTCCACGTATGCCTTTAAGCCCGCAAGTCCCATGGCCTCATAGTAGGCAATCTGAATTTTACAGCAGCAGGCACTCTTGTCAGCCGCAATGCGCTTAATGATTTCCTTATTGTAGGTTAAGATTGCATCAGCCGGAGATGAGAATACCTTAAGCAGGGGAGCCGGCAAATATGACGGATCTGTGTCCAGTCCAACGCAGAGCGGACCATTTGCGGCCGCTGCATCCTTTAATTGTTCCATTACATGTTTCATGCCTTCATTATAATGTTTTTTTTTCTATATGAGAAGTGGAGGGAGACGGAGGGCGGGGCTTGGGGTGCAACCCCAGGAGAAAGGGGTGTCGGCGCAACGAAGTGCGGCGCAGGGGAAAGGCTTTTCCCCTCCCCCTTTTTTTCACGAAAAAAAAATACAAATTTTTTCATTTTTTGCTTAAGGTTTTTTATGGGGTGTCGATAAAAATAGTGTAGGGTGGTGCACCCGGGAACAACAGGTTACAAAAACAAAGGGGCCTGTCGTTAAAAAACCAGTTAGTAATATAAGGAGATAAACTATGGTTATTAATCACAACATGAGTGCAATGTTTTCACAGCGCGCGACAGGTCTTACAGAGCTGAGCAATCAGAAGAACATGGAAAAACTTTCTTCTGGTATGTCAATCAACCGTGCAGGTGATGATGCTTCTGGACTTGCAGTTTCTGAGAAAATGCGCAGCCAGATTCGTGGTATGAACCGCGCTTCTCGCAACGCACAGGATGGCATTTCATTCATCCAGACCACAGAAGGATATCTGCAGGAAACAACTGACATCGTTCAGCGTATCCGCGAACTGGCTGTTCAGTCTTCCAACGGTATCTACACTGCAGAAGACCGCATGCAGATTCAGGTTGAAGTTTCTTCACTGATTGCTGAAGTTGACCGCATCGCTTCACAGGCTCAGTTCAACGGTATGAACATGCTGACCGGACGTTTTGCCCGCTCAACCGGTGAAAACACCGTAACTGCTTCAATGTGGTTCCACATCGGTGCTAACATGGATCAGAGAACTCAGGTCTACATCGGCACTATGACTGCTGCTTCACTGGGCTTGCGCAACGTTGGAACTGAAGAAATCATGACTCTGGAAACTCCGGACGATGCAAACCGCGCAATCGGTACACTGGACGAAGCACTGAAGAAGATTAACAAGCAGCGTGCTGACTTGGGTGCTTACCAGAACCGCCTTGAAAAGACAATGGTAGGTTTGGATGTGGGTGCAGAAAACCTCCAGGCTTCTGAAAGCCGCATCCGCGATACAGACATGGCAAAGGAAATGGTAGACTTCACAAAGAACCAGGTTCTGAGCCAGGCTGGAACTGCAATGATTGCTCAGGCAAATCAGCAGTCACAGAATGTCTTGAGCCTGCTCCGCTAGTAATATGCAAACTGGCTTCCTGCCAGTCTGAAATAAGTCGGGAAGAAATTCCCGACTTGATTTTGCAGCACCCTTTTATGGGTGCTTTTTTAACGTTTCCTTAAAATCGTGTCCTTCCCCTAAAACTTCGCGCCAGAGTCAGTTTGTCTGCATACTCCAAGTCACCGCCAACAGGCAGTCCGCTTGCAAGGCGGGTAACGGTTACGCCGTCAATAAGGGAAAGCATTTTTTGCAGATAGAGTGCCGTGGTATCGCCTTCCACCGTGGGATTGGTAGCAATAATCACTTCTTTTACTCCACCGCCACGGACACGCTCCAGCAAGGAAGAAATGCGCAACTGGTCAGGCCCGATGCCGTCAAGAGGCGCAATTACACCGCCAAGCACATGAAAAAGCCCCTGAAATTCGTGAGCACTTTCAATCGTGGCGACATCCTGGGGCTGCTCCACCACACAGATAAGGGAACGGTCGCGCAGATTGTTTGAGCAGATTGGACAGGGATTGTTTTCTGTCCACGCACCGCATACGGAACAGGGCTTAATCTTGCTCTGCAAGCTTGCCATTTGCTGGGAAAAACGCTGCACCCAGGCACTGTCCGCCTTTAGGATATGATTTACCAGTCGCCCTGCACTTTTTTTTCCGATGCCAGGAAGACGAGAAAAGGAATCAGTCAATTCATCAATAGCATTCATTACGAGCCCCACCCACTGCTTTTGCCCGACTACAGATTCAAACCAGGAATATTCATGCCGCCAAAGAGTGAGCCTGACTTCTGCTTGATAAGTTCCTGCACTTTTTCCATGGCATCGTGGCTGGCGGCCACAATCAAATCCTGCAGCATGGGAACGTCACGGGGGTCTACGGCGATGGGATCAATCTTAATGCCCAGCATCTCAAACTTGCCGTTGAGCGTCACCTGCACCATGTTTCCGCCAGAAGAACCTGTAGCGGTCATTTCGCCCAGTTCTTCCTTCATTTTTTCCATCTGCCCCTGCAGATTCTGCATATTTTTGACCAAATCAAAGGGATTCATCATTTTCAATTTCCTCCGTTATCTCAATGTCACCAGACTCATCCGTCTCTGGGACAACTTTTGCCGCTGGCTCAGACTCACCATCCTCTTTTTTTACTACGTTAACAATCGTACCGCGGAATGTATCGCAGAGAATCTTCACTTCTTTTGTTGCCATCTGCATGGGATTGACATGCTGAGGTGCCAGAAGCTTTACCGCAAACTGGAGCTTCTTGCCAGAAAGCCGTGCCAGATAAGATGCAATCTGCCCCTTTTGTGCTTCAAGTTGTTTTTGCAAAAAGGCGGACTCCACCGTTACCGTCACCATGCTGTCCGAAAGCGTCCAGTGGGATGTACCCATAAGAGAAGTAGCAAGCATCACGTCCTGCACCTTCAAATCTGAAATGAGCCTGTCCTTTAGTTCATCCGCATCAAATACCGAACCAGAAGCACTTGCCGCCTGAAAGGATTCCGCCGCTGTTTGTTGGGGCGGAACAGCTCCGCCTTCGTCAAAAGGGTCTGGCACCTCTGGGGGAACCGCCTGTTCCAGAGGCTCCGGGTCAGGACTTGCCGTATCGGGTGCATAGCCACTGTAACCGCCGTCTGCATTCTGCAGGGCACTAAAAATGGGAAGTCCGTTGGGCATGGTTGCAGGTTTTGCACCGACATCGCCCTGAGCGTATGACGGACTTTCATGCACAGCCGTCTGAGGAGCAGATGGCTGTGACGACTGTGCCGAAACAGTTTGGGGTGCACCTGCAAGCAAGGCTTGAGCCTTATCAATCGCCGCCTTTACTTCCGCGGGAGACACATATTGACTCAACCAACTCAGGCGGCTGAATGCCAGTTCCAATTCATAGCGCGGATTCAGGGAATAGCGTATGTCTCGGTACAACTGCAAAAAAAGTGAAATGCCGCGCTCAATCTGAATGGTATTCCAGGCATCCAGAACCGTCTTGGCGTACCTGTCCTGAGACTGCCCCAGCAAGGCTTCTTTTGAGATGCCATTTTTTATCAGCAAAAGGGAGCGCAGATAGTCCGTGCTGTTGGAAATCAGTTGTTCAATGGAAATGCCGCTCTGCAAAAATTCATCCAGTTGCGTAAGAGCCTGGGTAGTCTTGTTTGTGGCGCAGGATTCAAAAATGGCATTAAGCCTATCAACACCCACCAATCCCAGCTTGTCGCGAATTTTATCATAGGTGATTTCATTTCCGCTAAAGGCCGCCACTTGGTCAAAAAGGGTGTAGGCATCGCGGATAGAACCCGTTGACTCGCGGGCTATCCAGTACAAGGCCTCGTCTTCTGCCTTGATATTGATTTCTGCTGCGGCTTCTCCCAGCAGGCTCTTTACTTTTTCAATAGGCACCAGGCGGAAGTTAAATTGCTGGCAACGGCTCTTTATCGTAGCAGGAACTTTCTGAAGTTCCGTTGTTGCAAAAATAAAGATGACATATGCCGGCGGCTCTTCAATGGTCTTGAGCAAGGCATTAAAAGCACTTGTAGAAAGCATATGAACTTCGTCGATGATGTAAATCTTGTAGCGGCAACTTTGAGGCGGAAACAGCACCTCATCCTTAATCTGACGCACATCGTTGACGCTTGTATTTGACGCACCATCTATTTCGATAACATCAGTACAGGCTCCCTTGGTAATTTCCAGACACTGCTGACACGCGCCACAGGGAGTAGCCGTAGGCCCATTGGCACAGTTCAGAGCCTTAGCCAGAATACGTGCCGTAGATGTCTTTCCACAACCGCGCGGACCTGAAAAAAGATACGCATGCGCAATTTTTTGTGATTGAATTGAATTTCTCAGTGTCTCCGCAACGAACTCCTGCCCCACAAGGTCTTCAAACCGCTGTGGCCGTCGTCTCGTTGCCGTTACTTCATACGCCATAGATATAAGATACTAAAAAACCGCCACCTAGACAAGTAAATTGGAGCGCACACCAGGGCAAACGCATTATACATATCGTACTTGAATATCGGCTGGACAAATGAAAAGTAGTTGCAGCAAAAAGGCTACCGTTGCAGCGT
>CAKZZO010000153.1 GCA_937885175.1 uncultured Treponema sp.
CGCCTGTGCCCTTTTTGTCTTACTTGTGAATGGATTATAATGCGTTTGCCCTGGCAGCAGCGATGGGAGCCCCGCAGTAGACGGTGACGGAGACTGTCGGAGGCAGCGTCTATGAGCGAGAGCGAAGGGCGGACGTAGCGACCGCGAAAGCGGGGTGCCCTACTTGCAAAAATATCCGTTATCCCCTAGAATTTGCCTATGTTCACGTGGAAAAAATGCAAGTGTCCTACCTGTCGGAGGAGTGCGATTTCTGACTTTGATGCAGACTGGCATATCATTGAAAGCGATTACTGTCTCATGCATTCGGAAAACGCGGAGGAAATTACGCGGAAGATGCATCACTACATCAATCATGCGGACAAGATTATCGGGCTTAATGCAAGCGGCGTGGTGTTTTCAAATATTGACGATTTTAATCTGACGGACAAGTGCTTTTACGGCTGCAACTTCATGCAGTGCATATTTCGCGGACTGCATTCCAAGGGCTTTAGGAGCCGCATGAGCACCTTTGACTTTGCGGTTTTTAGCGACTGCAATCTGCTTGAAAGCAACATGCAGTTTACGTCCTTTGCGGGAGCGAAATTCAGCCACGTTCTCTTTACGGGAAGCGACATGATTCAGGATAACTTTACCGGGCTGGAGTCCTTTCAGTCTTCCTTTGATGATTCCGATCTATACAATTCCCGCTTTATCAAGGCAAGGCTCATCGACACGTCAATACGAAACTGCAACATCAAGAACACAGTTTTTAGGGAAATTGAGCAGCAGAACCTTTCGTTTAAGTTGTCCAATACCAACGAAGCGATTTTTGACGAACGGGGAAGCGCACTTTTTACCGGCATGAAGGAACTGGACAATCCGGTGGGAGCCCGCATATGAAAATCTACTTTCACCTGAACATCGACACTTTTTCCAATACCTATGTGGTGGTGGACGAACATTCAAAATGTGCGGTGATTATTGATCCGGGTAAGCCCACCAATGAAGTCCTGAAGCAGATTGAAACGGACGGCTACACCCTTTGCGCCGCCCTGATTACCCACAACCACGAGGAGAACATTCGCGGACTTACGACTCTGCGTCGGATTTATGATTTGCGAACCTATGCGGCGGATATTGATTTGGCGACCACGGCAGATACCACGATTAAGGGAGAAGGCATTCTGAAATTTGGCGGCATTACGGCAGAGTATTTTTCGGTGCCGGGACATACAGCGGATTCCATCGTCTACAAAATCGGTACGGTGCTCTTTACCGGAGACGTCATCAGCGCGGGAGAAATTGGAAGCACGACCAGCAGTTATGCAAAGGACTTGCTCTGCAGGGGTATTCAGACAAAGATTTTTACCCAAAATGATGACACGCTGATTATGCCCAGCCGCGGTCCCATGACCTCGGTGGCTGCCGAAAGAATGTACAACCTTGCCGCGGCAAAACCGCAGATTCAGCAAAAAAGTTTCTTTAACGGCTTATAAGCCAGACCCGTCCTGCCGCAAGATTCCAGCGGCTGCTTACGTACTCTTCCAGCATTGTTGCCGCAGACACAAAGCCAGCCGCTTCCGTGCTGATAATGTAGTCGGCAAGTTCCTTGGCATAGGTCTGGGAATGGGAACGGGAGGCCATGGCGACAAAATATGACCCCACTTCGCTGACAGGCTTTTGCAGCATGTAGGCCATAAATTCATTTTTCATCAGATAGTCATCATCCACATCGTAGTTGAGGCTGGGCGTAATCTGGAAGTAGCGGCGCAGGTAGGCAAGGGTCTTTGCGTCCAACGTGTAGTATATGGAAGCAACGGTATTGCGGAATTCTTCGTCAATAAAGAAGAGGCCGTGCCAGCCTTCGTGAGCGACAAACTGATAGCGCAAGGCTCTGGAAGATTCCTGCGAAATGGAGATGACCGCTCCCCTGCCCGCTCCAATTGAGCCGTCGGCATTCTGCACCAGAAGCCCTTTCTGCAGGAGGATTTCATACAGAAGCACTTCCTTTTGATTGAGGGGAAAATGAGTCTGACGGGCGGCTTCAAAAAAATCTGCCAGGGATTCTGCCCGATAGTCGTGGGCATTATAGCCGTGCTTGTCAGCCAAAAAGTCATCATCAAGGAGTTTTCCCCGATAGCCTGCTTTTTCCACAAAAAATGCCAGACGACGGAAAAAGTCGTCCTGCACCTTGTAGTCCAGCGTGTCAAAAAAGAGTACGCCGGGAAACCTGTCCCATTCAAAAAGCTCGTATTCGTTTCCACGCCACTTGTCTCGGCTCCATGCCATAATCAGGCCGGGGTCAGTGCGGACAGGCTTGGTGACAAAGCGGGTGCCTTCCTTGTATGCAAGCAGAGTGGAATCGCTGGCACGGACAAGCAGGGCGGCAACCTTTACTTCATTTTCGTCAACGGATGCTGGCGCAAAGGGAGATTTGAGGGCGGCACAGGGAATTACCACGCCATCTCCGCTGGGGCGAATGGTTATGCGCTCACCCCCCACCGTAATCTTGACGGGAGCCGTGTCATGCTCAGAATCGGTTTTTCGGAAATGCACTTCCATCTGAGGAAGCAGAGACTGGGCGGTTTGCGTTGCGTTAAGGGTCATGGGAACGCCGGTAAAGTCAGTCTTGAAGTAGGGTTTTTCGATTTTTCCGCCATTGGGGGCAAAGGCAAATACCGGCTCTTTCTTGCGGAAATCAAATCCTATCTGGGCGGGAACCACTTTTACCCCCGCCACCTTGTAACTTGCAGAAGTCTTGATATAAAAACCGGCGGGAAGCGGAGCATCTTTGTTAAGGCAGAAAATGACTGAAAAGGTGAGTTTTGCAAACTGACTGAGGTCAGCGGAAATCTGGGGGCGGCTTGCACGGTCAGACTTTAGTCCAAAGGAGGACACGTCATCCTTATAGAGAAAGCCAATGCCACTCAAAGACGAATCCTTTTGCTTTTTGACAGAAATCGTAATCTGCAGGGCTGCATCCTTGCGGGCAGAAAGATAGGCGGCAAAAGCCTGAGATTGTGCGTCCGTAAAAGAAAAACAGTCCCTTCCGTCTGAGGTAAAAGATGAAAGGGCTTCCGCAGGGGCACCAGGAACTTCCAGTGAAAACGCCGCAGGACGTGAACATGATGCAAGGAGGAGCGAAATGAAAAAAAAGAGTATTTTTGCACAGGCAGACACTGATGCAGTCAGGTGAAATACATTTTTTTTAATGGACATTTTTTGCGGCTCCCTGGGATTTTGTTCTTTTCATGCTACCATTTTTTTGACGATTGCGCTATAGTTTTTGTGATGAAGCGCACTCAGTCTGAAATTGTCATTATCCCCCATCCCAATGAACAGAAAAAAATTGCTGACGTACAAAAGCGCGTTTTGCTTGCACTGCAAGAAGGATGCAGGGACGAAAGTGTGTGGGCACCGAGTGTTCCCCTGTATGTGCGGGATGTGTGCGATGCAAAGGCAAAAAAACTTGCAGACTGGAAGAAAAGCCTGCGGGAATGTATGCTGACGGAAGTGAGGGCAGACGGGGAGCGCATAGTGCTGAAGACGGAAATTGTCACGGCTGAAGGAAAAAAGATTAGCGCAAACCTGAAACTTGCAGAGCAAATAAGAAGCGGACATGAAAAGGCAAAGGACAGGCAATCAGCAGCCGCTGCCGTCAGCAAAGCCTTTGGCTCTGACATGGCAGAAAGGTTTCCCCTCCCCCTGCGGCTAGCAGTATTCCGGCTGGCGCAAGTGGAATTTAGGTCTACAGAAACGCACACGGAATGGACGGTGGAAGACAGCATATGGGTGAAGACTGAAGTGCACCGCTGACTGCGCAAGGGTATGGAGTGGTGGGCGCAAAGCGACCAGTGCGTAGCACCGCGCGTAGCAAGCCACGGAACGCCCGACCCGCCGAATTGACAACGAAGTTTCAAGTCGGCGGGATGCGCCCAAAAAAAAGCAAAAAACACGGATTCTGTGGTATACTTGAGGGGATGGAAAAGGAGAATTTGACGAAGGCGTTTGATGTGGCGCGGTGGGAAGGAGCCTTTGAGGCGAAGAAGAATGAAACGGTGCTGAGTCTTGCGACTGCCCTGCCCGACATAATGGCAAATGTGCCGGAGACAAAAAAACTGATTATTCTGGTGGACATCGTGGGTTTTTCGCAGGACACAACGCGGGAGCAGGTGCGGAAGATTTATCTCTTTCAGCGGTATCTGACGGCGCAGGTAATCAGCAGCAAGGTGTCGTTCCAGAAAAAGGTGAAGGTGTCGCATTTTGAGCGGCGGGCAGAAGCAACTTGAAAGCGATTACTTGGCATCTCATGCAGGCAAAAGCGAAAGGGACGCAAAGGCCTTTTCTGAAAACTCACTGTACTTGGGCGACTCGCTTTGTGACGGCGTAAAGCACTTTGCAGACCGATGCGAAAATGTGGTGCGCTACGACAGCGTGACGGACAAGCACGGAAAGACACGGGGCCTTACGGTGATGTGCGGGGTGTGATGAGGATGAGCATTTTACAACACAAAGCGCGTAACAACAGTAAATCCGGGAGGACTTCCTCCTGCTGTATACAGGAAAAGAACCGCTTCTGTTTTGAAGGTAACTTGTAAAGAATAATTTCCCACTTTTCTGTCAGAAATTGCAACTTTTT
>CAKZZO010000154.1 GCA_937885175.1 uncultured Treponema sp.
CTTTTCATTTGTCCAGCCGATGTTCAAGTACGATATGTATAATGCGTTTGCCCTGGCAGAGAAGTCAAAAGAAAAATTATTCTCCCTCTGTAACCACGTCCAAATCTGTCTTGTCTTTATAACGCACTAATCGGTAAGAATAGCCTTGTTCAGCCAAAAATTTCTGACGGTTTGAGCCAAAGTCTTCTTCCACGGTGTTGCGGGTAATCAGCGTAAAAAAGCGGGAGGTACGTTCCTTGGGGCGCAAAATTCTGCCCAAGCGTTGGGCTTCTTCCTGACGGCTTCCAAAGGTGCCGCTTACTTGAATTGCCATGCTTGCGTCAGGCAGGTCAATGGCAAAATTTGCCACTTTTGAGACAACCAGTACGCGAATTTTTCCCCTGCGAAAATCAGCATACATTTTGTCCCGCTCATCGTTGGGAGTTTTGCCAGTGATAATGGGAGATGCGAGTATTTTTGCGATTTCTGCCAGTTGGTCTAAGTATTGTCCGATAATCAAAATCTTATCGTTTGGAGAGCGGCGTACCAATTCCTGTACAATGGGAATTTTTGCAGGATTCTCGCTGGCAATGCGGTGTTTTTTGCGTGGCTCCGACACAGCGTATTCAATTTCTTTTTCCTCTGTTAAATCGAGACGGATTTCCACACATTCTGCACTGGCAATCCAGCCGTTGGTCTCCAAGTCTTTCCAAGGCACATCGTAGCGTTTAGGTCCCACAAGACTGAATACATTGCCCTGTAAGCCGTCCTCCCGCACAAGGGTAGCCGTCAGCCCCACGCGACGAATGGCCTGAATTTCCGCCACCACCCTAAAAACAGGCGCAGGGAGCATGTGTACTTCATCGTAAATAATCAGACCCCAGTTGCGCTTCCTGAAGAGTGAAAAATGAGGGTAGGGGCCTTCCTTTTCGGGTCGCCAGGTGAGAATCTGATAGGTGGCCACGGTGACAGGTTTAATCGTTTTGTTTTCGCCCGTGTATTCGGCAATCTGATTGGCAGTCAAATCAGTCTTGTCCAAGAGTTCTTCTATCCACTGATGCACGGCACTGATATTTGTGGTGATGATAAGCGTACTGGTTTTGAGGGCATCCATCACGGTCATGCCTACAATGGTTTTTCCCGCACCACAGGGAAGCACAATCGTTCCAAATCCTGTTCCTGCACCTTTGTCACCTACAAGAGCCTGTGCCGCCTCTCGCTGATAGCCCCGCACATCAAAGGGTTTTCCAGATAGCGTTGTTTTGCGCAGATTGATTTCCAGCGGTTCACCGTCCGCCATGGGCACATCGTCTTTTACCGGCCAACCCATTTTGAGCAATTCCTGTTTGATTGTACCTCGGTCGGTCAGGTGAAGCAAAAAACAATGCTCTTTTTCATCATCACTTACTTTTATGTCAGTACCGTCCTCTGGAGCAAGATATTCTGTGGGAGTAAGGATGTTTTTTTTGACCAGCAGGCTTGCAGAAATTTCCTTGAACACGGCGCGGCTTTCAGTTACCAGATACAGGTATTCTTCCTTGATTTCCTTAGCCTGAGTATTTTCGCCATTGGGGTCAGCGATAGCCGCAGTTTTGTAGGGGACAAGGACAGACGGTGCAGGAATCAAACGCAGTTTGCCAAATCGACCTGCCGTCTCCTTAATCCACATTTCTACGGCCTGAGGCAGTTCGTAGCGGGCAAATTTCTTGAGCACCGCCACCGCATCATCTGGAGAAAAGCCTGCTCCTGCGGCATTCCACAGGGAAAGTGGCGTAAGCCGGTAGGTGTGCAGATGTTCTGGCGAACGCTCCAGTTCTGCAAAAGGAATCAGGGCATTGCGGCATTGGTCAGCACGGGGAGCATGTAGGTCCAAAAGCAGTGTGCGGTCACTTTGTATAATCAGGGGATTAGAAAAGTCCAAAGCCACCTGCCTTTTTTGTTCCTGCTTTTATCCAAGAGACAAATTGCTTGGCACTGGGACGTTTTTTTAAGTCGTCAATTGAATCCATGTAATCGGCAAGCCAGTTGGCAAGCGTACCATCCCGCCGAGAAACTTCCATGGAAGAGTCACAGATAATCAGTACAGGAAAAATACAATCGCTTTCGGTGTAGAGTGCGGCGGTGTTTTCTGCAAAGGCTTTGAATGCGGCGGCAGCGGCGGCAATCTGTGGAGAAGACAGTGTGGCGGACGCGCGTACATTGGGGTTTGCGGCGGCATCACTTTCACTGGGGTTTACCTTGTATACAAAAACAATTTTTCCCATGCTGATTTCTTCATTGCGTATTTTTTTCTGCTCAAAGCGGGCGGCTACTTCCGCAACAAGATATTGGTAACCCACAACCAATTCGTCAATAATGCGGGCAGTTTCGGTGGCAGAGGCGCGGTTAAAATCCATGGCAGCCTGACTTTCATCAAAATACAGCACCAGTTCATCAAGATGATTTGAGACATTCAGACAGTTTAAAAGCAAGGAACGTGCGCTCAATGCGGAAGCCCTGTTCCAAGGGACGGCGGTGTAGCCGTTTTCAGAAATGGTTTCTTTCTGTTCATCCGGTGAAGAAATGGTAATGACGGTGCGTCCCTTGACTGAAAAACTTGACGCAAAATCTGATCCGTCAGGAATATTTTTGCCAGCAATCAAAATTGTTTTGTCCATATGATTATTATAGCACACTGACGTTTGCAAATAAAGCCCACTATCGTTATACTAGAGGCATGAAGATTTGGATTAAATATATCATTGGAATTGCCTTGGGTATTCTTGCCGGATTGATTCTTCCTACAGATTTACCTGCTGTTCAGGCAGCCATTACCACTATCAGCGAATTTGTCATGCATTTTGGTCGCTATACCCTTTTGCCCCTCTTGCTCTTTGGAGTAAGTTCCGCTGTATACACCTTACGCTCCAGTAAAATCATCGTAAAAACCAGTCTGTGGACGGTGGCAACAATTGTCGGTTCCTCATTTCTGGTGGCAGCCATCGGATTGATTTCCATTTTGATTGTTACTTTGCCGCGCATTCAGATAACTGGCGAAAAAATTACGGAACTTGCCACCATAGACATCAAGGCACTGGTCATGCAGTTGTTGCCCTATTCCAGTTTTGATGCCCTTATTGGCGGTGCATTCCTTTTGCCGGCCTTTATTTTTGCGGGATTTGCAGGCGGCGGATGTACAACCGATGAAGTTTCTTCCAAGCCGGTGATTGCGTTTATTCAGAGTGCCTCAAAATTGTTCTATTCAATTATGAGTTTTTTTGTTGACTGGCTTTCTGTGGGCATGATTGCCGTTGCCGCCTATTGGATGAGCAGCACCAAGGCCATTTTTGCCGCCGGTACCTTTACGCCCCTCACTGTTATGCTGCTTATTGATTTTATTCTGATAGTCGTGATTATCTATCCCCTGATTCTGCGCTTTTTGTGCAAGGATTTGCGCCCCTGGCATGTGCTGTATGCAACCATTTGTCCTGCATTGGCGGCATTCTTTAGCGGAGACTCAAACCTTGCCTTACAGATTAACTGGCGGCATGGACGGGAAAGCCTTGGCATTCATGCTGATGTAAGCGATGTAACCTTCCCCCTTTTCTCTATTTTTGGCAGGGGCGGGGCTGCTCTGGCCGCTTCCATTTGTTTTGTGGTGATTTTGCGGTCGTATTCTCCACTGGGACTCAAAGTATTTGATGTAATGTGGATTTTTGTGATGAGTTTTGGGCTTTCTTTTGTGCTGGGTGCCATTCCTCAGGGGGCTCCTTTTGTTGCCCTTACCCTGCTCTGTACTGTCTACAGCCGTGGATTTGACGCAGGCTATCTTTTGCTCCGCCCGGCAGTACCGATTTTCTGTAGTTTTGCGGCAGCCATTGATGCGGCGTCAGCAATGTTTGGCAGTTACATCGTGGGTGTAAAGACCCAGCGCATTCAGCATATTGAACTGAAGCACTACATCTAGTTTTTCTTTCCGATAATTTCCCGCTTTGCGTCCGGGCAAAGGTAGTGCTCCCTAAAGTGTACGCCATTTACCGGGCGGCCAAAGAAGAAGCCTTGAAATCTATCAGGAGAGAACTGATTCAGTTTTTCGATGTCGGACATAGATTCAATGCCTTCCATGCAGACTGCCATATTCAATTCATGTGCCATCTGGGTGATGTGCTTGATGACTTTTGTGTCACCCTCATTGCCACTTGTTGCCTTATGCACAAAAGAATAGTCCAGTTTGAGCGTGTTTGCCGGAAGATATTGCAGGTAGCGCAGATTAGAATAGCCTGTACCAAAATCATCAATATCAATATTCAGATTCATTTCGTGAAAGGCCTTTAGTAAGTTCTGCAATTCCTGTCCGCTGTCCATATAGCCGCTTTCGGTCAACTCCAGCGTAATGTTCTGCGGGTTGGCTTTTGATTTTTCCAGGGCAATTTGCACGTCGGTCAGCACATCGCTTTTTTGCACCTGAATGTATGACAGATTGACGCTGATTTTAAAATCCTTTTGCAGGCGGTTCCATTCTCGGCACTGGCTAAAGGCGGTAAGCATAATCCAACGGCCTACTGGAATAATCAGACCGCTTTTTTCCAGAATGGGCACAAAATCATCAGGCGAAAGACGGCCAAGTTCCGGACATGACCAGCGCAACAAGGCTTCTGCACCTATTACGTTAAAGATGTTTTTTTCGCTGTCCACATACAGTTGCTTGGCATCCACTACTGGCTGGAAAAAGAGTTCAAAGCCACGGAAATTGTCTTTGATGGATTCCCGCAGTTTTTCCTGCAATTCAATGCCGCGCAGATGCTTGGTGTATTCCACTGCATTGTACATGGTCAGATTGTTGCGGCCCTTGCGCTTTGCTTCCACCAGCGTGTAATTGAGTTTTTTGAACAAATCATCCAGCTGAGAAGAATCATTGTAGAATGCTACAGCACCGGCAGAAACCGTAAAGACTACTTCGTATTCCGTTTTTTGCTCGGCATCGGAAATGTAGCGTTTTAGGTTCTGGTATATTTTCTGTGCGTCCACGGCATTTTTTCCATTCAGGTTCATGCACAAAATTTCATCGCCATTCAGTTTGTACACGTTGGCAATTCCATTACAGGCTTTTTTGCAGCAGTCTGCCAAAAGCGAAATAACGCGGTCGCCTACTTTCATGCCGTGCTGCTCATTGATTGAGCCAAGATTATCAATGTCAATTTTAATCAGAAAGCCTGAGACTTTTTGCTTCTTGGCCCATTCCATGCCAAATTCAGTGCGCATGGAAGTTTCCATCTGAAGGCCGGTAAGCAAATCAACTTTGTCGTGGTCATCAATAACAGAAACCCGCCCCACCAGCAGCTGTTCAGTGGCTGTCCAAAACATTTTTCCCCGACAGCTTATCCATATGGGTTTGCCATTTTTGTTGATCCATCGGTATTCCAGATTATGAGTATCTTTTGCACCCGTTCGCACTAAATCAAGGTCAGCCGTAATCAAGGGGCGGTCATCAGGGTAGACGATTTTTAGAATCATCTCCCGTGCATTGGTGAATCTTGAAGCTGGAAAGTCAAAGGTTTTGAGCACATAGGGAGAAGTGACATACATATCATTCTGCAAATCATAAATGAATAAATAAGCGTCAGTACATTCGTTTAAGTGTGAGATGACTTCTTCAAGTTGTTCGCGGGTGACAAGATTTTTTTCCGACATACTTATTGTAATTATACCACAAATTTTTAATTTTCATAGTAATTTTTTATTATATTTCCCTTCTTGTCGATAAAAACGACGGAAAGATTTTGTGATTTTGCAAAGTCCATGCCTTTTTCCTTTCCCAGTACAAAGAGTGCGGTGGTCAATGCATCGGCTTTCATGGAAGAATCGCAGATTACCGTAACGGAAAGCAAGTCATTTTCTACGGGGAAACCTGTTTTGGGATTGATGATGTGATGATAGAATATGCCGTCTGCTTCAAAATTTCTTTCGTAGACACCGCTGGTTACGACGGCAGAGGCAGAAAGGGAAAGGACCAGTATCGCTTCTCCTGTCGGGTCAAGGGGATTTTTTATGCCCACCCGCCACAATGAACCGTCTGCTTTTGTGCCGTAGGTAAGAATGTTGCCTCCTAAATCAATGATTGCCCGCTTAACCCTGTGCTTGCGAAGCCTTTCTGCAAGTTGGTCTGCGGCGTATCCCTTTGCAATACCGCCCAAATCCAGAGCCATGCCTTTTTTGGTGAGAAAGACTGATTTCTTTTCTTCATCAAGTACCAGGGATTTGTAGTCCACCAGTGGAAGGGCAGCGGAAAGGAGGTTCGCTTTGGGAAGGCTGGGCTTTTCGCTGTTGAAACCCCAAAGCGAGGTAACTGCTCCGATGGTCGGGTCAAATGCTCCCTCGGTGACTGCTGCATAGGCAAGGGCATTTTTGACTAGAAAAAACACCTCGTCATGTACGGTAACGGCTTCTATTCCTGCCCCGCGGTTGATTCTGCTTATGTCACTGTCTGCTTTTGTCAGACTAAAGCGGTCGTCAATTTGTTCAAGACGGGAAAAAAGTTCGTCGTAAAGGCGGTCATTTCCGTCAGAAAAGGCGTTCACCGTGCACAGCGTTCCCAAAACATAGGCTGAGCGGGGAGAATCGTTTTGGCAGGAAAAAAAGAGTGTGGCAGTCAGCAGGCAAAAAAAGAACATGTGTTTCATCAGTAAAAACTCCCAAAGAATCCGTTTCAGTGGACGATAGACTTGTCCAAAAGCCACTGTTTCAGATTTTGTCTAATAGGTTCAATTGCAAGTTTTGGCAACCAGTCATGCTGAGGAATGAAGTTCCGAAGCATCCCGTCATTTTAGGGTATGCAAGATAGATTCTTCACGCTTTCAGCGTTCAGAATGACCTTGGCGCTTTCGGCGTTCAGAATGACCTCTAAGCTAAAAACATGAAACTCGCCATTTGACCTAATATTTTGTTTTTTCTCCATGTTTTGCCTGTCGCTCATTTGACGGTAAAACAAATCGGTATTACAATAGTATAACATATTAAATGGAAAAGTTTGAAGAAGAATCAATCGGTTTTGATGATACTTTTGAAATTGAATGTCTCATCTACGACATGTTGGAAAAAACTATTTCTAAAGCGGTTGATGACGAATTACATAAAGACGGTGAGACTCCTCTGATTATCGCAAAAGAAACGATGATTAAGAATATTTTGGCCCATAATATTGATGGACTTGAAGAACAGCAGTATATGACCGTTGGTCCTGAGGGAAAAACCTATCTGTGCGGCAGTTGGCTTATGCGCCCTGTTCTTACTGATGACGGCAGCTACATTCCAACCATGGATTATATCAAGGCAAAAACGGACTGTACCAATATCATTTTTCTGCCCAATAAAACAGGCATTGACATGCGCAAGGAATTGTGGTTTGCAAAAAATACGGATTACACTTCCTACAACTTGCCCAAAGACTGTCGTATTGAAAATCCCGAGGAAGGTATGCCGCCAATAGAAATGATGGGTATGGGCGGTAGAAGACCTCCAATGGGTGCCGGTGGACTGTCTGCAGGAATGGGAAGACCGCCACAGCCTGAGGCAGCACATTCTGACACAATGGCGTTTGCCCCTGCTGGTGAAGCAAAAGCACTTCTTTCTCCTTCTGCACTGATAGAAACACTAAGAAAAACAATTTCATCTATGATAGAAAATACTATCCGCCAGTCAGTTGAAGAGAGCATCGACAGAGACAAGCTGCCGCAGCCAAAGGATAAGGATTCAATGATTAAAGGCATTGCTGCCCGTAATATTACCGAAATGGAAAAAGGAAAGTATATCTTTGCAGGCGATGACGGAACTGTCTACCTCTGTGGTGATTGGCTTTTGCGGCAAATACCAGTAAATGGTGTGAGAATGCCTGTTATCGGTTTTCTGAAACAGCAGTTTCACCAGTACGAAAATATTGTTTACCGTCCGGACATCCGTGGAACGATACTGCTATCCCAAATGAAAAAATAAATGCCCCGCAGATTGCAGGGCATTTTCACTTTCTCTCACCGCTACAGAACTTAGTCCTTTTCAACCTCAGTGCACAGAATGTGCAAATCCTTCAGTTGCTGCTCATCAACCGGACTGGGGCACTCGTCCATGGGAGAAGCTGCCAGGTTGTTCTTGGGAAATGCAATGACTTCGTGGATGGAGTCTTCATGGCACATCAGCATAACAAGGCGGTCAAGTCCCGGTGCAATGCCTCCGTGAGGCGGTGCACCAAATTTGAATGCCTGTACCAAAAAGCCGAATGCCTTTTCTGCCCGCTCCTGACTGTAGCCCACAATCTTAAAGATGCGCTGCTGCAGTGCCGGGTCGTTGATACGCATTGAGCCAGAAGCCAGTTCGTAGCCATTCAGTACCAAGTCATAGAGGTCGCCCTTTACGCTGCCCGGGTCGCTTTCCAGCGTATCCCAGTATTTTTTTTGGGGAAGCGTGAACATATGGTGTTCAGTTTCCCAGTGGTTTTCGTCTTCGTTCCATGCAAAGTAGGGAAAGTCAATAATCCATGCAAAGTGGAAGATATCCTTGGGGTCGTAGAGATTCAGGTCTTTGCCCAGCTGCTTGCGGACTGCACCCAGAGCAACACAAGCAGTCTGCCATTTTTCGTCGCTCACAAAGAGGAGCAAGTCATTCTTTTCTGCACCAAGCTTGGGGCAGATTTCGCTTTCCTTGCCCGCAAAGAATTTGCTGATGCCGCCTTCAAATACGCCATTGGCATCGACTTTCATCCATGCCAATCCCTTTGCGTGGTTGATTTTTGCAACGCTTTCAAGAGCCTCAATCATCTTGCGGCTATATTTGTCTGCCACATTCTTTACGACAAGGGCTTTTAATCCGCTGCGCTTATGGCGTTCAATAGATTTGTCTGCCTTTGCCGCACCCGCCTTGAATGCGTTAAAGTCACTCAGGTCAGCCATAAAGGCTGCGTCCTGCATTTTTAGGTCAAAGCGCAGGTCAGGCTTGTCGCTTCCGTACAGGTCAAAGGCATCATCCCATGCAATGCGGTCAAAGTGTACCGGAAGTTCGTAGTTCATTGTCTTCTTAAAGACATAGCCCATCATGCCTTCGGTGGTCTCCAGAACTTCCTCGCGGTTGGTAAAGGAAAGTTCCATATCAATCTGGGTAAATTCCGGCTGACGGTCGCCACGGGCATCTTCATCGCGGTAACAGCGGGCAATCTGAAAATACTTGTCAAAGCCAGAGACCATTAAAAGCTGCTTGTAGAGCTGGGGAGACTGGGGCAGAGAATAGAATTTTCCTGGATGAACGCGACTGGGAACAAGATAGTCTCGTGCGCCTTCGGGTGTTGATTTAATAAAGGTAGGCGTTTCAATTTCAAGAAAGCCTTTTTGAGTCAGGTATTCCCGCACCGCAAAAGTCACTTGAGAACGCAGAATAATGTGATGCTGCATGGGCTCACGGCGCAGGTCAAGGTATCGGTACTTTAGGCGTAAGTCTTCGTTGGGCAGAACAATGGTTCCGTCTTTCTGGCGCACTTCTTCAATAGAAAAGGGCAGTTCCTGGGAAGTGGTAAAGATTTCAATGTCTTTTGCCTCCACTTCAATTTCGCCAGTCGCCATGTCCTTGTTCACGTCTTTTTCGCTGCGGGCGGCAACTATGCCTTCTACTGCAATACAATATTCACTTTTGAGGCTGGAGGCGATTTTCTTTACTTGGTCAGAAGCACCATCGCCCACCATCACCTGCGTAATGCCATAGCGGTCACGCAAGCGTATAAATACAATGCCACCCAAATCGCGGGTACGGCTTACCCATCCGTTCAATACAACAGTCTTACCAACATCGCTCTTGCGCAATTCGCCACAAGTAACGGTACGTTTTGTGTTTTCCATAATAATATTATTTTAACGAGGCAGAAGATTTTATACAAGAAGAAAAAAATCGCCCCACAGGGCAACTCTACGAGCGCGCACGGATATGCGCTGAAAAGCCTAGACGGGAGCGACTGCTCCCGTCTCGTTGTAAAGTGACAGGATGTCACTTTGTAACGATGAATTCAACCCTGCGGTTTTTCCACCAGTGGGCACGGTCTTCCCATGCGGCAAGGGGATTTTCACCGCCTTTACCTATAGCCGTAATATTGTCTTTTTTAAGGCCGCGGTGCTTGAGCTGCTTTTTGATTGACTCAGCACGTTCCTGTGACAGGGGAATCAGTTCTTTGATGTTTTCTTCTTCGGTGTTGGAAACATTGTTGGCATATCCCTGTACTTCCACCTGAATGTCCTGACTTAGGGCAAGAGCCTGTTTTGCAATGCTGTCCAGGGTCTCTTTGTTTGCTTCTTTTTGAGCATCGGTCAGCGTGTCAAAACTTGCGGCGTTTGCGTCAAAGTAAATGGTATTGACCACGATTTTCCACTGTTTCTGGGGGATGATTTCTTCCATCAATACACCTGTCTTGAAAGATGCAGTGCCTGTCACCGCTTCGTCACCCAGTCTTGCCTTGTCTCCTGCTGATGGATTGATTGTCGTTCGTACCGTGTAGGTTTCAGAAGAAAAGAGTTTGTCTCCGTTATCAGTTTTGCCGTCCCAAGTGAGCTGGGGAATATCGCCTTTTCCTGTCCAGGTTTTGAGCAGGCCTTTCTGCTGATCCAGTACTTCTACTTTCCAGCTTTCGGGAGATTCCTTGAGATTTTTTGTGGAAGTCTTAATGTCAATCGTATCATTTACGCCATTTCCATCGGGGGTGAATCCTTTTTGAGGTGAAAATTTCGTGACGACTGTACCAACGGGCTTGCTGTCTTTTCCAAAGGGGTAGATACGGAAACCGACTGTTGCGCGGGGGTATGCCATAATGCCGTTACAATACTTGCTGTTGTGGAACATATTGTAGTCAAATCCGATGTAGGGAACTGCCCGTTCGGTGTCGGGAACAAAGGCTAGTTCAAGTGATGCGTTCCAGAAAGGAGCAAGAGCATCTCCAAAATCAATGTCGCTTGCCGTAAAGCAGTTTAAGCCGCCAGAAATGCCTGGCACGATTTCAAGCCATGTGGGGAGGAAAGAGAGGGTATTTTTTGAAAGAAGGCGACGCAGCTGCAATGAGAAAATATTGTTTTTTATATTGCCAAATCCGCCGTCATGCTTTGCCTTGCCAAAATAATCGCGGGTGTAGGCAAGTCCTAAAAGCCAGCCACCCCAGTTGTAGCCCGCTCCAACTGCAAATCCTCCACTGGATTCCGTAAGGGATTTGCCTGCATCAAAGGAATAGGCGGGAAAGACAATTGCTCCCTGTGCTTCCAGATAGATATGGCTTGCTGTCGCGCTTTCAGACGGAATGAAGTCTCCAGAATCAGGTTCAGAAAAAGCCAGAGCGCTTGCAAGACTCAGCGTCACTACAGATAGAATGATTTTTTTCATATTTTCCTCACAGGTAAGATATTTTTTAAATTTTATTTCTTGCAGGGGCAGTTGTCAATGACGGTATTGCTGAATTTTCAATAATTTACAATAATAAAGTGTTATGTTCGACCCCCTTGTGTGGATAGGAATATTCCTTGCCTTTGCACTGATTATCTTTGCCCTCCGCTATTTTTGGCAGCGAAATGAAAATCGGCAGACGGACTCAAAAGCAGATTCCCTGCGCAGGCAAAAAGACGAGCATGGCAATATTGATTTTGTGCGCTGTCCTGTCTGCAACACGCCCCTTGCTAAAAGCGACAATCTTTCTTCCAAGGTTTTCCGCCCCATGAACACTCCCGACCAGCGCATGATTGTAATGGGCTGCCCTCACTGCTATCCCCTTGCCCAAGCGGGCATCAAACGGGCCTGTCCTGTCTGTGGAAAACCCATTCCTCCAGACGGCTACCTTGTCGCCCGTCTCTTTAACCACGCGCACAACAAAAAGCACGTCATCATTACCAGTTGCAGTGAAGAGCAGAAAAAGCGGTAGCGCTGGTAACCCCGAAGTAGCGCGTATGCGCTATGAGCGTAGCGAAGGGTGAACATAGCGACGGCGCAAGCCGTACCGCCCTACTGCTTGTAGTTGCGCTTGACTTTCTGTGTGGTCGTCATTTCCAGCGGCTTTTCCAGCAGGGTGATTTTACTGATGCGGGCATAGGGCTGCAGGCTCTTGTTTACGCTGTCTACAAGCTGCTTCATCTGAGCGTAAACGCTTTCTGCCTTTTCATTTCCCTGGCGGCTGATACCCAAATTTTTGAACACATCTTCACTGGGGTAAATCAAGGCTTCAATTTCTTCGCTCTTGTGGGCCTTGTCTGCAATATAGCCCTGTACGGTAATCTGTTCGATGTCGGTGTAGAGCTGGAAGGCATTTTCTATTTCTTCCGGATAGACGTTTTTGCCTCCTTCGGTGACAATCATGTTTTTGGCACGTCCGGCGAGAATCAGATAGCCTTCGCTGTCCAGTCGGCCCAAATCGCCTGTGCGGAACCAGCCGTCCTCAGTGAAGACTTTTGCAGTTTCTTCCGGCATATTGTAGTAGCCCTGAAAAACCATTGGTCCTTTGACGCAGACTTCTCCCACACCGTCCGCCGCCGGGTCAAGGATTTTCATTTCCATCCAAGGAAAGAAATACTGGCCAACGCTTTCAATCTTAAAATGCTCCACAGGATTAAGGGTGATAATCGGACTGGTTTCTGTAAGTCCGTAGCCCTGTACAAAATCAATGCCCATTTCGTTGTAGACCTTGAAGACGCTTGCCGCTAAAGGCCCGCCGCCACAGATGGCGATTCTCAGCGAATAGATATTTGCCTGTTCCAGAACAGCACGGAAGAGTTTTTTACCGATGTTGATGCGGAAAAGTTTTTTTACGATGTAGGAAATGGACAGCAAAAGACGGATAAGACCATATATAAGTGCCCCTTTTGCACGGATGCCTTTCATGATGCCGGCGAGCAGTTTGTTGAAGAGCAGGGGCACACCCAAAAGCATGGTAATCTGACCTTCTTTAAGTTCCTTCATCAGGCGGGTAACAGCCATGCTCTTTCCAAAGACGACCTGTGCGCCCACGGAAATTGCCTCAATGAAAACCGCAAGCATGGTATATGCGTGATGAATGGGGAGCAGGGCATAGAATACGTCAGTTTCGTACAGGGTCATGCGGCTGGTGGCGATATATGCGTCGCTTACAAGGTTTTTGTGGGTAAGCATAACGCCCTTTGGAGTACCCGTTGTGCCGCTGGTAAAGAGTATGACAGCCAAATCGCTTTCTGCCACTTTGTTTTCTGCCCGCTGAGTGGAAAAATCTTGCTCTGCAGAAAGGTTGTAGGCATAGGAGTCTGCATGTTTTGGACTCAGGGAATAGACTTTGTAGGAGAAATTGCCTTGGGCAAAATGCGAATATTTTTCTTCATCAACAAAAAGGAATTTTGGCTGAGCCGTGCTCAGAAGATTTTCTACTTCACCGTTACTCAATGCATAGTCAATCGGACAGACGGTGGCTCCTGCATACATGGCTGCAAGGTAGACTGTAGCCCATTCAGGTGAGTTTTTTCCTGTAACGGCAACCCGGTCTCCTTTTACAATGCCATTGGCAGAAAACCAGTTGGCCAGCGTGTTTATTTTGGAGAGTACCTGCACATAGGTGAGCGTCTGTTTTGCGCCGTTTTCGCCCTCAAAGTCAGTAAAGCAGGGACGCAGGGGAAATCGTTTTGCAGTGATAGAAAACATTTCCGGCAGGGTAGGCCATTCGCCTGTAAAATCTCTGCCCCGAAATTCATCTAAGAATGACCATTTGATTTGCGGTGTCTTTGCCATATGACGTCCTTTTTTGTGCTGTTTTATTCTATATATATTATCGCACAGGTTTCTAAAATACACAAGGCTTGAATAAAACAGGGCAAACGCATTATAGATATCGTGCTTGAATATCGGCTGGACAAATGAAAT
>CAKZZO010000155.1 GCA_937885175.1 uncultured Treponema sp.
TTATAGAACATATTCACGCCGATTGAGAAATTTGACGAACGCATACAAGTTCCCTGTGATGAAGCACAAAGGTTTTCGATTTCGTCTTCAGCCTTTGCCCAGCCAGTTGTACCGCACACCACCGGAATTCCCAGCGGAATGAGTGCATGCAGATTTCCGATGACAGCAGAGGGATGCGAGAATTCGATAACCCCCTCAGCACCACTCTTCTTGACCGCCTCTGCGACGGCATTTCCGTCACCCACGGCAACAAGATTCGTGGCATCCTTTGCGGCCACATCAACCGTAGCAACCACATCATGTCCCATGGCTTTTGCACAGGCCTCAATCATGTGCCCCATTTTTCCGTAACCCACAAGCGCGATTTTCATACCTTTCTCCTACGTCTTCCGTTTATTAAAACAAAGCCTTGTGCAAAATCTGCACGACGCTATTTGCCTGATTTTCATCCACCAGCATTGAGATATTTACCTTGCTTGCACCCTGAGAAATCATCTGTACATTGACGTTTTCCTTGTGAAGGGCTGTAAATGCATCCTCCAGAATTGAGCTTGAATGACCTGCATCACAGATAAGCGTAACGATTGCCTTTCCCTTTGTCGCCTTGACTTCTGCAACGCGAGACAAATCTTCAAGCAGCCCCGTAAGGTCAGCCTTTGTATTGACGGTAAGGGAAACAGAAACCTCAGATGTTGCAATCACGTCAATTGAAATATTCCATTTGAGGAACTGATTGAAAATATGGGCAAGAAAGCCCGCCGCACCCAACATTCTGCTTGACTGAATATCAATCAGGGTAACATTTTTTACGCTGGTAATTGCCGTTACGCGGGGAGTCTCGCCGGAATGTTTTTCAACAATGACAGAACCTGCGCTCTTGATGTTGTAGGAATTCTTTACGCGCACCGGAGTACCTGATTTTCGGCAGGGAATCATTGAGCGGGGATGCAGAACCTGAGCGCCAAACATTGCCAATTCCTGCGCTTCCTCGTAAGTGACTTCGGGAACAGTATGGGCTTCCTTAACAATGCGCGGGTCTGTGGTGAGAATACCGTCCACATCCTTCCATGTCTGAATTTCATCAGCCTTCATGGCCGCACCAATCATCGTAGCGGACAAATCAGAGCCGCCACGACCAAGCGTCGTAATGATGCCCTGCTTATCTTTTGCAATAAAGCCAGTTACAATAGGGATTTCGTTCTGCTTTCCGTTTTTATAGTCCCCCAGGGCTTTGGGTATGTTATCCCAGACTTCATCCAGCAATTCTGCGGCCATGTAATTTGAGTCGGACACCATGCCGATATCCCAGGCATCGTAGAATTTTGCTGCAGTTCCCTGCTTCTGCAAGTAGGCAGCCATCATGCGGACACTCATGCGCTCCCCAAAAGAAACCAGATAGTCACGGGTGCGCTTGGTAAGTTCGTGCAGCATGGAAATGCCCGTGAGCAAAAATTTGAGTTCCTCAAGGAGTTCCTTAATCGCAGGAACATCCACATCCAGTTCCCTTGCCGTGTCCAAGTGCAGTTTCTCAACTTTTGCAATATCAACGTTTCCCTGCACAGCCATATCAGCCGCGTCAAGAAGGTGGTCAGTTGTATCGCCCATGGCGCTCAAAACGACAACAGGACGCTCTTCTTTATATGCCTGAATAATAGAAGCAACATGGCGGATTCTTTCCGCATTGGCGACCGATGAGCCGCCGAATTTCATAACAATCATGCTCCAAGTATAGCAAAATCGGCCATTCTGTACAATGAGCCCGTCCCTTTATGGTCAGGACTACAGACACAAAAACAAGATTTTGCAAGCTTTTGTTTGAAACTGCATGATTTTTGCAAGGTTCTGAAAGTTTTTGCCTGATTCTGCCAGTTTTTTGCCAGAAATTGCCTGACTCTGCAAGATTTTGCAAGAAAAATCCGGGAAAATTGCAAGTTTTCGCATTATTTTGTCTGATTTTGCAAGAAAACTGCCAGATTTTGCAAGATTTTGTTTGAAACTGCCAGCACTTTGCAAGACTTTGCCAGATTTCGTTTGATTTTGCAAGAAATTCAGTAAAACAAGGGGCAAACAGGGCATTTTTTAGGCTAAAAAAATTGGCACGCTTCTTGCATTACAGCCTTTCTGGAGGACAAAATGCAGACAAACATTGAAGACATTCCCCTGCGCGTTGCCCAGGGAAAAATGACAAGAGCGGAAGCGGCTAACATCATCTGGACGGACATCTATCTGTATCCGGGAAAGTACGGTCTTACCCTTACCGAAGACCAAAAGAGCGATTTTCTCTTATACCTCAGGGCCAGGCTGGAAGGAATTTTTGACGACTTTGAAATCAATAAGACAAAGTTCAGGACATATATTTGGGGACTGGCAAAAAACACTTACCTGTCATGGATACGGTCAGTAAAAAAAACAGAAGATGACGAGTACACCATCCGAAAATCATTCAATGCACTCTATGAGTTCGCCAACAACGAATGTTACCGTCTGGAAGAAACACTCTGTGCTGAGCCGAATGTCATTCGCGAGCATTGGAAGAAAAAAGAAAGGGAAATGGCAGAAAAAGGAACGCTGATTCTGGCACTAAAATCCTGCTACGACATCGACGAACAGCTGGTAGATTCCGTCAGCAAATTTACCCACATTAAAAAAGAAAAACTGTTTGAGAAAATAGAAAAAATGAGGCAAAAGAGCGAGTACAAGATTTCCCGTCGGGATGAAATAATCCGCAGCCGTGACAATGCCTTCTACTTCCACCGAAAATACCTGCTTGAATTAAGCAAACTGAAAAAGGGCACATCCAGTTTTGAGCGGGTGCAGAAGAAATACCGGCAGCAGACAGAGCGTTGGATACGGCAAAACAGGGTTTTGAGCCACCGCTTTGTGCTCGCCCCCTCCAATGTGGATATTGCCAAAGAATTGGGGCTGAAACCCCGCCAGGTATGCTTTTACATCGACCACATAAAAAGGAGGCGGGCGTACTTTCGGGAGCAGATAGCGGAGGACGAAACAGATGAAAAAGACAAGAAAAACGATGAGGAGGAACAGTGATAGACGAAAAAGCGGCTTTTGCATATGATAGGAGCATGAAACTTTATCTCGCAACCGGAAACAGACACAAACAGAAAGAAATGCAGGAGATTCTCCCCGACTACGAGATTGTCATTCCTGCAGATGAAAATATAGATGACTTCGATCCCGATGAGACCGGCGACTCTTTTGTGGAAAACAGCCTCATAAAAGCCCGCGCCCTGTGGGACATCGTTCATGCGCCTGTCATCGCAGACGACTCAGGACTCTGCGTTGACTGCCTGGGGGGAGCGCCTGGCATCTACACTTCCCGCTACGCAGGAGCAAAGCACCCCAAAGGCTACCACGATGGAAGAAAGATTGCCCAGGAAGAACAAAACCGACTGCTTATCGAACAGGTAAACGCCACAGGAAGCGATGACCGCAGCTGCCACTACACCTGTGCCATGGTTCTGGTTACCGATGCGCTTAAATTCTACTCCTGCGAGGAATACTTTCCAGGAAAACTCATCGCCCGCATTGAAGACACGGCGGGAAGCGGCGGCTTTGGCTATGACCCCATCGTATTCCTTCCCGAATATGGCAGGACGGCCGCCGAACTCACTGCCGAAGAGAAAAACCGCATCTCCCACCGTGGCAAAGCCGCCCGTGGCATAGCCGCAATTATAGAAGATCTGCGCAAAAATGGAATCCTGTAAAAAAATCACTTTTTTTTGTTTTTTTTTCTAAAGTTCCTGTTAAGTTCCTCCGACAATAATAGTGATGAGCCATGACCAGCGAAACTTCGTTGAAGCGTGCTCGTCAGGTTTATCAACGTAAAAGGAAATGGATGTAGCCTTGTAATGCAGAAGTTTCCTTTTACACCCATCGACAAAAGGATTTGTCGAGTTACATACATAGTTCCACGGAGGAAAATACTATGGTTATCAATCACAATATGTCCGCACTGTACTCCAGCCGGCAGCTCGGAGTCACCAATCTGAGTCTTTCAAAAGACATGGAAAAGCTTTCATCAGGAATGTCCATCAACCGCGCAGGCGATGACGCTTCAGGTCTTGCTGTATCTGAAAAAATGCGTTCACAGATCCGCGGACTGAACAGGGCTTCCCAGAACGCTGAAGACGGCATCAGTTTCATCCAGGTAACAGAAGGCTATCTGCAGGAAACAACCGACATCATGCAGCGTATCCGCGAGCTTGCGGTGCAGGCTTCAAACGGCATCTACACCGATGAAGACCGCATGCAGATTCAGGTGGAAGTAAGTCAGCTTGTTGCAGAAGTTGACCGCATCGCTTCACAGGCTCAGTTCAACGGCTTGAACATGCTTACCGGACGCTTTGCAGTATCAGGCGGCGAAAACACCGTTACCGGCTCAATGTGGTTCCATATCGGCGCCAACATGGATCAGCGCATGCAGGTGTTTATCGGCACAATGACCGCACAGGCTCTTGGAATCCGCTCAATGCAGAACGAAGAAGGCCTTTCAATCGGAGACCCCGAATCTGCAAACAAGGCAATCGGTACTATCGACGAAGCTCTCAAAAAAATCAACAAACAGCGCGCCGATCTTGGTGGTTATCAGAACAGAATGGAATACGCAGTCAAGGGACTGGACGTTTCCGCTGAAAACCTGCAGGCATCAGAAAGCCGCATCCGCGACACTGACATGGCTGCACAGATGGTTGAATTCACCAAGAATCAGGTTCTCACACAGGCAGGCACTGCGATGCTCGCTCAGGCGAACTCACAGTCACAAAATGTCTTGTCATTGCTGAGATAGTGTGCTAGAATAGTGGTGGAAGTATAAGGGATTACCCTGCCCTTCCGCCACTTTCAGGTGCTATTTTAGCGGCACCACATGTTCTTTGAAAATTGCCATTCATGGTTCTGTGACGACGGAGACGGTTGTTCGTTCAATCGGGTAGTAACGAATAACGGTTCCTGTTGTAAGGGGCTAGAACTGTCAGCGGGGGCGCAAAAACCGCAGGCAGCCCGCACAGAACAGGAGGTACAGCATGAAGCTGTATTTTTATAATCATGGAGGGCACAAAATATGATTATTAATCACAACATGAGTTCTTTGTATGCAAACCGCACGCTGGGTGTCAGCGACAACCAGTTGATGGGAAACATCGAGAAACTCAGTTCAGGTCAGCGCATCAACAAGGCTGGCGATGACGCTTCAGGATTGGCAGTATCTGAAAAGATGCGCAGCCAGATCCGCGGATTGAATCAGGCTAACAGAAACATTCAGAATGGTGTTTCTTTCATTCAGTCTACTGAAGGCTACCTGCAGGAAACTCAGGACATTCTTCAGCGCATCCGCGAACTTGCAGTTCAGTCAGCTAACGGTATTTATTCTGATGAAGACCGCATGCAGATTCAGGTTGAAGTATCTCAGCTTGTTTCAGAAGTCGATCGCATCGCTTCACAGGCTCAGTTCAACGGTATGAATATGCTTACTGGTGCCTTTGCTTCAGAATCAGCCTCTGGACGCGTAATGCAGTTCCAGATTGGTGCAAATGTTGACCAGAATGCACGTGTATATATCGGCACAATGACTGCTCAGGCTCTTGGACTGAAAGGTGCACAGGGTAATGACGAGCAGATTGGCATCGCTACACCGGATGCCGCAAACGCAGCGATTGCAACCGTAGACAACGCTCTTATGACAGTGTCAAAGCAGCGCGCAGACTTGGGTGCATATCAGAATCGCTTCGAAACGGCTGCACAGGGCGTAGGAGTTGCTGCCGAAAACCTTCAGGCTGCTGAATCTCGCATCCGCGATGCAGATATGGCTTCTGAAATGGTTGAATACACAAAGAACCAGATTCTTACACAGTCTGGTACTGCAATGTTGGCACAGGCAAACAGCCAGTCTCAGAACGTTCTCGCTCTGATGAGATAATTTCTGGGATAAAACAAATTAAACCGCATTTTTTGCCAAGAGATTACTGGATGTCGTCTTTTCGACAAAAAATCGCGTAAGGGGAATGGGTGCGCCCCCACTCCCCTTTCATTCCAGGAGGAGAGCCCTATGAATGTAAGTTCAATCGGGCAAAATGTGGCAATGGATGGCCGTATCTCCGCTGCGAATACTTACAAGGTGCAATCTGCGCCCGTGCAAGCGGCTCAGGTTCCCATGGCAGATGCAGCGCAAGTGGTTCAGAACATTACCAATAATATTGCCCAGGTCAAAGAAGATGTCCGGCAGCTTCAAAAACTTTCGGATGTAGTGATGGGTCGCAAAGTTCAGTTTAACGTTAACCAGGAACTGAACCAAGTGATAGTGAGAATAGTAGATCCTTCTACCGATCAGGTTATCAAGGAGATTCCGTCAACTGATATACAGAAGTTAAAGGCTAGAATCAGAAAAACGATTGGAGTTTTGTTCGACGAAATGATTTAGTCGGGACAGTCCAACCGATACAAAGATTTTGCCCTCATTTCTTTTAGTTGTGGAAATACTATGGCAGAAATCAGCATACCTGGAGTCGGCAACAAATATAAGACAAACGATTATATTGATGCGCTGATAAAGAAAGAGCGAATTCCTCTCACTCGGGAGCAGGAGGCACTCGACAGGTATAAAGAGCAGCAAAGTGCTTGGCGGGGAGTTAATCAGAAGATGTCTGAACTTCGGGAAAGCACAAAGGCTCTTTATTCTTACGACAACCCCTTCAACAACAAACTCGCCTCATCATCAAATGAAAACGCCGTAACTGCGGACGCTGGACGCGAGGCTGCATTCGGTCAGATTAAGATTGACGTTATCAAGCCAGCAACAACAGACCGTTTTATATCAAAAGAATTGGAAAAAAATGCCACCGTTCCTCAGGGAACCTATACATTTCAGGTGGGCGAAAAGACCGTATCCTTTAACTGGAAGGGCGGCAAAGTAACGGATTTTATCAACTCATTGAACCGCCGCGGAAACAATGTGGTAAAAGCGTCTTTAGTAGGCGTGAGCGGCAACAAACAGTCACTTTTACTAGAATCTCTCAAAACAGGCGATGAAAACAACCTTATTTTTAAAGATGCCGCCCTTTCCTATGCACTTTCAAACGGAATTATAGAAAAGACAAAAGCCGAAGTCACTGAATTCGGCAGCGATAGAGGCGAATTTACCAATCCACCAGAAGAAAGCGTCTTGCCGGAAGTTGAGCAGGCAGGTCTTCCCCCCATGCTTGCAGACGGTATTGACCTTGAAGAGGGCATTTACCTGCCTCCGCGCACAGGTTTTTCAATACCGATTACCGAAAACATTGCATCCATGGACTCAAACAGGATTGAATTCACTTTTTCCACGAAAGAAGTAGAAGACATCACCGAAGAAATCAACGAGCGTCTGGCAACTCGTCCTGAACTTCCCGATGCAGGAATCGTCTCCTACGAGGAAATTACCATTCAGAACAATCCCAGCGAAACAAATTTACCTCCTGTTCCTGCTCAGCCTCTAGTACCTGTCGTAGATGCTGCGGACTTTTATGTGCACAACACGGACGGAACGGAAAAGAAAATTGACGTTTCAGGCCTTGCGATTGACCCCAACACCAATGAACGTCTGGTTTCCCTTTCGATAAAGGATTATCCCGACATAGACAGCATTGTTGTACGCAACAGAAATACAGGCACTGCGGTCACGCTCTCCACCTTTACGGCATTTGACGAAAAGAAAAATCTTGGCTATCAGCCGGTACACGCCGCAAGCAGGGCCGGAGACGCACAGATTAAATACGAAGGCATCACCATCACCCGCCCCACAAACACAATCGACGATGTGGTTCCTCATGTAACGCTGAACATTCATAATCCAACGGAAAAGACAGAAACAATCGAGATTGCCGCAGACAAGGAAGCGGCAAAAAATGCCCTGATTCAGTTTGTAGGCACCTATAATCAGGTTATCGCAGAGATGAACATTCTCAGCACTAACAAGCCGGAAATCATCAGCGAACTGGATTACCTTTCTCCCGAAGAAGCGGAAGATGCGAGCAAGCGGCTGGGCATGTTCCAGAGCGACTATTCCCTCACCCAAAACAAAACGCAGATGCAGTCCATTGTTGCCGCAAACTACAATTGGGCAGAAAACGCCCCCATCACCATGCTTTCCCAGATAGGCATTTCCACACGAGCCACGGGAGGCGGTGCAGGCTATACGGCAAGTCAGCTGCGGGGATATCTTGAAATTGACGAGAAAAAACTGGACTCCTCATTGGAAAGCAATCTGGAGGACATTAAAAACATATTCGGCTACGACAAGGACGGAGACTTGATTATGGACTCCGGCATCGGCGTGGCACTGGACAAGCAGATTGGCTCCTGGGTTTCTACCGGCGGCATCATCGCAAACAAAAACCGCGGCATTGCCCAGAAAATCACGGCATCCGAGGCAAACATCCGCCGTCTTGAAACACAGATTGACCGCAAGGAAGCCGAACTCAAGGCGAAATACGGCCAAATGGAAGGAACGCTGAACAGTCTGCAGGGACAGGCAAACACCATCAGCAACTTTGTCAACGGCGGACGACAGCAATAGGCAGGATAATCATGGAAGTAGTGGTAAACGGAAACAAGATAGACATAACGATTGAAAGCGAAAAGACGGTGGGCGATGTGCTCAAGGGGCTGGAAGAAGAATTTGCCAAAAACAAGGCCACCACCATACGCATCCTTCTGAACGGCACAAAAATTGAGGCAGAGGCATTTGAAGACGCTGCAAAAACTCCGCTTTCGGACAGCACAAAAATTGAGCTGACCGTCATATCCGTGGCAGAACTTACCGAATCCTTTGCCTTTGAAGGAAAGGTTGCAAGGGAAATTGCCAGCAGCATGGAAGAAATTCCGGTACAGTTGCAAAGCGGCAAGGACAAAGAAGCCAGCAGCATCATTTCACGCCTGGCAGATTTGGTGGACAGTTTCTGTAAGACAGCCTCCCTGTCCTCACTCTTTCCAGACTTCTACAATAAAATTACGGTTGACGGAAAGAATCTCAACGATTTTTTCTCGGATTTCTCAGCAATTCTCGCTGACTTTAAGCAGGCTCTGGAAGACAAGGATACCGTACTTATTGGCGATTTGGCAGAATACGAAATCAGTCCCCGCCTGAATGCAATTGCAGAAGCAGTTGGGGGAGATGCATAGTGGGTGGCGGAAGCGGTTCTCCGGTACTTGCCCGGAATCAGTTAAATATTTTCCTCGTCATCGCACTCATCCTTGGAGTTATTGCAGTCCTTACGGTCATCTACGTCATTTCAAAGATAATCAGCAACTACCATAAGTCACCCCAGTATCTTGAAAAAAAACGGCAGCGCCCCAGCAGCAACTCGGACATCAACGAAATTTCCAATTACGCTCATCTGAGCAAAGAAGAACACGCCCTGCTCTCCCGGCTTTGCAAGGACAATCCATCTCCCAATATCATATATGCCGTACAGGATCTTACCTACATCAACGACATTCTTAAAAACCTGTTTGAAAAAATCGACAGCGAGGCAAATGAAAAGGCAAAGACAGTCCTCTTTAGCCTGCGCACAAAAATTTTCAGGGCATACACGCCGCCAGAGGAACTTACCTCCTCCCGAAAAATTGACGTAGGTACAAAAATGACCTACACGGCATCCCATGGCGTACACTACCGTCTGCTGTATGTTGAACGCACTCCCGATGCCATGATAATCAACCTTCCCCAGAACATTATTGAACGAAACGAGCGTCCAGCCCCCCTCTCAAAAATCTCCCTTATTTTTGAAGCGGCATCAGGAGCCCCCTATCAGATGGAAACCCGTGTTGTCCGCTACCAGAGAAATGGGCGCAACGAAGAACAGATGGTGGTCATGCATTCCGAACAGATTGCTCCACTGCAACGCCGCCAGGTAGAACGCATTGAGATGCATGAGGCATGTGCCTTTGCGTCAGTCTCTGTTTCCACCCTACAGGAAGGCAAGGAAAACAAGATTGTCTACAAGCCTTCTGCCACCATGCACAAAGGACTTCTGCTTGACGTTTCCGCAGGCGGATGCAGGCTTGTAACAAACATTCCCATAAAGGCAGAGCAGTTTATCTATATCAGCGGCAAGCTGAACACTAAAAACGAAGATTCGGCAATCGGTACCATCCTGAGAACGACGAAACGAGATGACGGAAATTTTATTCTGCACATCAAGTTTGTAAAAATCGAACAGGATGTGGTAAACCGAATCCAGTCTGTTGCCATCGGCTACGCGTAATGGTCAAAAGGCCAGAAACAAAACGCTTGACGGGGCAAGCATTTTTAAGGTATTCTATATAGAAATGAAGGTACTAGAATTACAGTCTGTAAAACGGGAAGATTTCGGACTTTACTACAGGAAGAACTACACCGCCGTTGCCGTTATGGAAATCGTCTCTAAAACTGTACATGTACCCGTTTCTTTTGTTATCGAAACCAGTCCTCTTGGCACCAAAGAACTTGACATAGACATTGCAAAAGAAGTTGACATCAACTATCCCATGCTCCCCATTATGACTGGCTTAAAGACTTATATTCTAGAAATGGAAAAGCAAGGCGCATTGCCGTGACACTGACCACACATTCAGAAGAAGAAACCATCGCTCTAGGAAAGAAAATCGGCGATAAACTGCAAGAGGGCGATATTATTGCTCTTCAGGGTACCCTGGGGGCTGGAAAAACAACCATTACAAAAGGAATCGCCCTCGCTCTGGGAATTGATGAAACCATAACCAGTCCCACATTCTGCCTCATCAGTGAATACGAAGGAACCATGCCCCTCTACCATATGGATGTCTACCGCCTGGAAGGGAGCGAAGATTTCATCAATCTGGGCGTAGAGGATATGCTGTACGGACGGGGAGTCTGCCTGATTGAATGGAGCGAAAAAATCATGGATGAACTTCCAAAAAATACCATTATCCTGCGCCTGGAGCCAAAAGAAGACGGAAGCCGCACCATAACGCTTGATAACTGGAAGTACGGAGACCTGTAATGAAGTCGCTTGCAATAGATTCTGCCGCACGCTGTATGGTAATAGCGGCAAAAAATGATGATGATAAGGCAACCCTTGCCCTGGACATCTCCATGAAGCAGTCTGAAAAGATTCTGCCCGCAATCGATTTTGTCCTGGGGGAAGTAGGCCTTACTCCCGCTGACTTAGACTACACTGCTATTTGCAAGGGACCGGGAACTTTTACCGGCCTTCGGCTGGGCTTTGCCGCCCTTAAAGCACTTACGCTGAGCCATAGCATTCCCCTCTACGGCATTCCCACTTTGGACGCATACGCATATCCCTTTGCAGACTTTGCAGGAGCGGTAGTTTCTGTCATTGATGCAAAAAAAGACCAGTTCTTTGCGGCAATGTATCGTAGCGGCAAGCAGTGCATGGAGCCCAAAGACACAAATGTGGAGGAAGTGCTCAAAAATCTGGACTCAGAAGAAAGCGTTTTGATTGTAGGACAGAAGGCAGATGTTTTTTCTGAAATACTCCGCTCCCTCTCCCCTACCCTTGACCTTCGCTGCTACAAGGGACAGCCTGCCGCCACAGACGCACTCTTTACCCTTGCAGAAGACATGATTGCAAAAAAAGAACCGCCGCTTGCTGATTACGACGGTCCTGATTACATGAGAAAAAGCGAAGCGGAACTTGCACTGGAGAAAAAATAAGTTCTGCCAGCCCACACATTCCTAGTCCTTTGCCCCCAACAGTTTTGACAGAGCCTCCAAGGTCGCACTGCCTGCGGCAGCCTCACGGTTCTGTTCCTGAATGGAATCATACACTTCCTGGCGGAAGACTTTTACGTTCTTGGGTGCCTCTACACCGATTTTTACCTGGTCGCCGTGGATTTCAATAATCGTAAGCGTAATGTCGGTGCCGATTTTGATTTTTTCATCTACTTTTCTGGACAATATAAGCATTATTTTCCCCGTGCCTGAAGCGCTTTGATAATGTTATGCTTTGTGGTCCACTTGGAATCAGAAAGGATAACCTGAAGCGCGGTCTGAGTCTTTCGGTTCACCACAAGCGGACCTTGCAGATTCGCTGTGACGGGACCTCCATCAGCCGGAACTGTGACTACCGACCACACGTATACGTCTGTCGGAGAACTAATGCCTATATCGCTGAGCATTTTGTCATCGATATCAAGTTCATAATCATTGACAATCAGGAAGGGATCAACCAGCAAAAAGGCCAGTCCCTTTTCATCCAAAGACTGCAACCAAAAGAAGGGTTCGTACTCCGCTTCTATCAGCGCATATTTGTGATAGTCTTCAAAACCGAATAATCCTTTGGGAAAATTCAGTACTCGGGAATCGTCTACCTGAACAAGTCCCATTGTCTTTGTCTCTACTTCCATGTCTTTTAACCTCTACAATCTATATTTGGCGTCTTGCGCCAGGGCTACCTCCTGCAGCCTTATTACCTCATGTAATCCAAGAGCGTTGACGAATACATTTTTCCGGCATTGGAAAGGGTTGCCTGCTGGGTAAGTTCCAGCATTTTTTCGTCTGTAATCGCCTTGGTCAAATCCAGGTCACCCTCACGGGAAATATGGTTGGTCACGTTAAGGGCGACAGCGGAAGAGCGGATCATGTCGTTTTCCACACGCTCGTACTCTGAGCCGCTTTTTGCAACCCGTGCCGTCAGCGTGCTGATACCGGAATCCAGACTTGCAAGGACGCGGCCGCCAATTGCCTCGTGGTCTCCCTTGAACATCGCATCCCTTAGGGCAATCACGCTGTCAAAAAGACTTCCGCCTGAAACACGCACGCTGTCACCCAGATTATAGGGTGGCTTTTGGCTGGAATCCTTTATGATGCCCAGTTCATTCAGGGCACTTCCAGAAACATCTTCAAGCCAGAGCTGGCGGGCATCCGTCGTACCAAGATTAAGACCACGGGTTACCGGATCAAGACCAGCCTTTACTGCCGCACCAGAATCATTGATTTTTGCGATGAGCGAATACACATTGTCGCCTGTCTCCACCTGAATCAACTGACCGTCTACAGAAATCGTTGAGTCCTGGGTGGCCTGCCAGCCTGTGGCGTCACGACCGCCAAAAAGACGCTGATTTTCTGCCCAGAAGGTGCGGTTTCCTGCGTTTTCCACAGTGATGTATTTGTTTTCGTCAAGCTCAACCTTATTGGAATCAATAGTGCCGTTATAGCGCACGTTTGCAATCAAAGGAACCGATGAACCTTCCACTGCCCCCATGTCAATGTCAAAGGCGCGCATATGGGTATTGGTGCCGGCAAAAATAGAAGAACCGTCAGGACCGGTAGCATTTGCGTTCTGAATCAATTCGCCCAGCAGTTCATTTACTTCCACCGCCATGTTGTTCAAGTCTTCCTTGGTGTAGGTTCCATGAGCGCCAGAAATAGCCAGTTCACGGACACGCTGCATGATTTCAAGAGAATTGGTCATATAGCCTTCACGATACTGAAACTGGTCACGCAAGGTGGCGGCATTCTTCTCAAAATTATTTACCCGCGTAAGGTATGACTGATACTTAACCAGATGTCCGGCAGAAATCGGGTCGTCACGCAAATTCAAAATACGCTGCTGAGTTCCCATCTGATTTGTCACGCGGTTCAGCCGACTTTCCTGCTGGCGAAGATGATACTGTGTGTTTGTATTATTCATCTGACTTGAAATTCTGCGCATATTTGCTCCTTTGGGTAAGCCTCAATTTCCCTTTATCAGACACCCAATCTGTTGATGATGGTATCCAACATGCCGTCAATTACAGTGATGAATTTTGCGGCGGCATTGTAGCCGTGCTGGAATTTGATGATGTCAGCAAGTTCCTCGTCGATGTTCACTCCGCTGATGCTGTCGCGCAAATCCCGCAAGTCACCCATAATTTTGTTCTGGCTCAAAAGATTTGTCTCAGCCTGCTCGCCCTTAAGACCAACATTTGTGACACTGTTTGCAAAGTAGTCATCAAAAGTACGGTCTTTGCCAATCATCACCTGGGTATTGCGGATAGCGGCAATTTCTACCGCTCCCCTTCCGTCTCCAGCCATCACTTCACCGCGGTTGGTCGGCATGGCAGCGGCAACACTCAGTACGTCTCCGCGAATTGCCGCATTTACTTCGATATATCCGGAAGGATTCAAGACAGGAGCAACTGCAAAATCACCGGCAAGAGACTGAACTGCATTTGCCTGATTAAAGTCGTAAGCATTTGCCTCGCCGCTTCCGTTCAAAATACCTGTGTAGCCTGCAAGGAAAAGTCCTGAGTCTTCCACATGACGGATAACAAAGTCAGGATTTTCCATGGCTTCAGCCGTAGTTGCCTTCAATACCAGATGATTGTTGCGGTCAAGGTAGGCTTTTACTTCGCCGTCACTGTCATTGATACGGTTAATCACTTCGTCAATGGTGTCCGTTGCATAGTAAGGAACGCTTACCGTACCGCTCTTCCCGCTCAAAGTCATCACGCCTTCCAGCCCCACTTTATCCTGAGGATTCAGCGCATGAGTACCCGTAAAGCGGAAAATATATGAAGAATCAAGATTTCCATCACCGTCACGGTCGTAGTTACCATTGATATCCGTAACATAGGGATGCTGAGTAAAGAAATCAAGTCCCGTCACACCGTTTGCACCGATTCCAGCCTTATGCACATCGTTCACCAAATCGGCAAAGTTCATGGTCATCGTATTGAGTTTCTGCACTTCCTCGCGCACATCCACATCACGCAGTTCAAGCAAGGCGCCCAGCGTACCGCCTGAAACTTCGGCAAGATTTTTTGTATCAGCCCACACTACTTCGCTGTAGGAATTGTTGTCAGTTGTGGTGCGGATTTCAAAGTTGCGGGGAAGAGAGCCCTGTACCAGAATATGACCGTCCAAATGCACCATGAATTCATCATTGTCACGGGTGTCAGTGGTGATGTTTACGAGGGCGCCCAGTTTTTCCACCAGAAGGTCGCGCCTGTCATACAAGTCGTTGGGGTTATCCTTCATCGCCTCGCTGCGCACGATTTCTCCGTTGATGGCGGCAATCTGATTTGCCAAATCGTTCACCTGACGCACCGTCGCCTCAATGTCGCCGTTAATCATCGTGCCGATGCCGTCAAGGCTTTTAAAACGCTGCTGAATGGATTCAGTAAGGCTCTCGCCGCGGGTTACAACCGCCTGTCTGGCAGCCTGATTGTCAGGATAGACCGAAAGTTCCTGCCATGCAGACCAGAATTTATCCATATTTGTGCGGATAGAAATGTCGTTTGGTTCGTTATAGATTTCTTCCAGCATCACATAGTATTTTTCGCGGGTTGCCCAATAACTTTCCTGATTCTCCTGCGCCACAATGCGCTTGTCCAAAAGTTCATCACGAAGACGCGTAATCTGCTCGATTACCGTCCCCTGTCCTATCTGTCCAGGAGTCTCCGCGCGCTCAAGATCGGGACGGTATATGGGATCAAAGGTCTTAACCTGCACTCTCTGGCGGGTATAGCCTTCCGTATCTGCGTTAGAAATGTTGTGGCCGGCCGTCGTAATCTGCTGGGTATGCGCCATCAAACTGCGCTTTCCAAGTTCAATCGCACCAAATGAATTCGCCATTTCCGAACCTCCGTGCAGACCTGCAAAAATCAAAACAGTCTGCCAATTTCATTTTCGGAATTTTTGGGGAACGAGTTTAGGAAAATCGATTTTTACTATTTCATAGGATGCACATGCACATACTTGTTGGACAGCCCCCTTGAAAATCTTCTCCAATACGCTATAATTTCTAAGAGGAGGCGTGATAAAAATTACTTCCATGTAATTTTTATCACGCGCAGATTTTGCCGTTGGCAAAACTGCGTTTTCGTGCCCGCTCGAAGCGGTGCTACGAATGCCTGCACGACCGCTAACGCGGTGTTTTTATGGGAGAAATTTCTATGAAAATGAGAAAGGTATCTTGTATTTTTCTAGCCGCCCTCTTTATGGTCTTAGTTCCCTGCTCATTCGTGAGTTGCAACGACTCTGACGATGAGTCAACATCCGAGCAATCGCAAAAAG
>CAKZZO010000156.1 GCA_937885175.1 uncultured Treponema sp.
CTTTTCATTTGTCCAGCCGATATGCAAGCTCGATATCTATAATGCGTTTGCCCTGAACAATATGCCCTGTTTCCTTGATTTTTTTTGCGTTTTAACTATACTTCTGAAAGAAAGCAAAAACATATCCCGGGGGCACCACGGGAACAAATGCAATTCGATTCTTTTGGAGGAAGTATGAAATCTGCATTGACAATCGCAGGGAGTGATTCTTGCGGAGGCGCCGGCATCCAGGCTGACATCAAGACGATGACCATGAATGGCGTATATGCCATGAGCGCGGTTACCGCCCTGACTGCACAGAACACCACCGGCGTATTTGGTATTCAGGAGGTTACTCCTGCATTTTTGGAAGAAGAAATCGAGGCAGTCGTTACCGACATCCGTCCTGACGCGGTAAAGACTGGCATGGTTTCTTCTGCTTCGCTTATCAAGACCATCGCCGCGCAAATAAAAAAGCATGGCCTCAAAAATGTGGTCGTTGACCCGGTCATGGTGGCCACCAGCGGTTCCCGCCTTATCAGTGAGGATGCTGTTTCCGTGCTGGAAAAAGAACTCTTCCCGCTGGCTCTTGTCATCACGCCTAACATTCCCGAAGCAGAAATTATTTCTGACATGCAGATAAGTGACCGGACCGGCATGGAAAAGGCCGCAAAAAAAATCAACGGAGACTTCGGTTGTGCGGTACTCCTCAAAGGCGGTCACAGCGTAAGCGATGCAGATGACTATCTCTTTGCGGACGGTAAGGGGCAGTGGTTCTCTGGAAAACGTATTGATAATCCCAATACACACGGAACCGGCTGTACCCTTTCCAGTGCGATTGCCGCAAACCTCGCTAAGGGCTATGAACTTCCAGAAAGTGTCCGCCGCGCAAAGAACTATATTTCTTCAGCGCTTGCCGCCCAACTCAACTTGGGAAAAGGCTCGGGACCCCTCATGCACAATTACATACTGCAGGGAAAAGACCCGCTGGCAATGGAGGAAAAATAATTATGGAAGAAAAAAAGACAAGTGTAGGTGCTTCCGCATTGATTTGGTTTGGGGCAGGTGTTTCCATTGCGGAAATCCTTACGGGCACCTATTTTGCACCGCTGGGATTTGAACGCGGACTTGCGGCCATTATTCTGGGACATGTTATCGGCTGTGCGCTGCTCTTTGGCGCAGGCTATATCGGGGCTGTCAGCAAAAAAACTGCCATGGAAAGCACAAAGTCCAGCTTCGGCTCTGTCGGCGGAAGATTTTTTGCCCTCTTGAATGTGCTGCAGTTGGTGGGCTGGACGGGTATTATGATTTACGACGGAGCAGCGAGCGTAAACGAAATATTCTCCTTTAACAGTTGGATTTGGTGTCTTGTTATCGGTGCCCTGATAATGCTGTGGATTGTCATCGGTATTACCAATCTGGGCAAGGTGAATCTGGTTACGATGAGCCTTTTGTTCCTGCTCACCGTCGTTCTTTGCGTCGTGATTTTCCGTGGCAGAGCATCCCTGCTTCCCTCTGACCTGGGGGAAATGATGTCCTTTGGAGCCGCCGTTGAACTTGCCGCCACCATGCCGCTTTCCTGGCTGCCTCTGATGAGCGACTACACCAAGGATGCTGAAAAACCCTTTGCCACAACCTTGGTCAGCACGATTGTCTACGGTCTGGTCAGTTCATGGATGTATCTTATCGGCATGGGTTCTGCCTTGCTCACAGGCGAAAGCGGCATTGCACCAATTATGGTCAAGGCTGGACTGGGACTTGCGGCACTGGTCATCGTCATACTTTCCACCGTCACCACCACATTCCTTGACGCATACAGTGCGGGCATTTCCTCTGTTACCGTAAGTGAAAAAGTGAATCCGCGCCTTGCCGCCATTGTCACAGCAATCATCGGCACCCTAGGCGCATGCATCTGCAACATGGACGACATCACCGATTTTCTCTACGTTATCGGTTCGGTTTTTGCTCCCATGATTGCCGTCCAACTCGCTTCCTTTTTTGTCATCAAAAACGATTCTTCGGAAAAGCCTTTTGACTTGCCTAATCTTATGGTCTGGCTTTTGGGCTTTGTCTTCTATCGCTTCCTGCTCACCAAGGACTTTGTTTTAGGCATCACGCTTCCCTGTATGGCTGCAACATTTGCCCTCACCGTCATCGTCGGAAAAATCCGTACAAAAAAATAAGCCCGGCGGGGGAAACGCCACCTTTCGCAAAAGGTACTTCTTTTCCCCCGCACCCCCTTTTCTTCCAAAGACAGACATTGACACAAGTGCTACTTTTTGCTATAGTCATTCCATCAATGTATTTAATGGTCGTTTAACTCAGTGGTAGAGTGCTACCTTCACACGGTAGAAGTCACTAGTTCGAATCTAGTAACGACCATCAAATACATTTTTTTTGCCCGCGCAGGAGGCGCGGTGAAAAGCGATGAGTTTTGCGTCTGCAAAACTCGCAGAAGTTATGAACTTTAGTATTATTAAAGTTACTTTAGTAAAATTTAAGTAAAAATTCCTATTGACCTTGCACCTGAAATTCGATACGCTATAGCGAAACCATTGATTTTTTGAGGTAGGTTATGGCAAAAAAATCTGATAACGCGGTCAAAGGCACCGCACGCGCACCTCATCGCAGCCTTTTTTATGCGATGGGCTACACTGATGAAGAACTGGAACGCCCCCTGGTTGGCGTCTGCTGCGCAAAAAATGAAATCATCCCCGGGCATGCGGAACTGGACAGAATTGCAGAAGCCGTAAAGGCTGGCGTTCGCATGGCTGGCGGCACTCCCATTGAATTTCCCGCGATTGGCGTTTGCGATGGCATCGCCATGGGGCACGAGGGCATGAAGTACAGCCTCGTTACCCGCGAACTGATTGCAGACAGCGTGGAATGCGTTGCAAAGGCGCATCAGTTTGACGCGCTGGTTATGATTCCTAACTGCGACAAGATTGTTCCCGGTATGCTGATGGCAGCCGCTCGCCTTGATTTGCCCACCGTTTTCTGTTCCGGCGGTCCTATGATGCCCGGTCACTTGCCTGGTCACGATGAGTCTAATCCCTATTCGGGCAAAAATCTTTCCCTTACGGATATGTTTGAGGCGGTTGGTGGTCTTGCTGTTGGCAAAATCAATGAATGTCAGCTGAAAGAACTGGAGCACAGTGCCTGTCCTGGTTGTGGCGCCTGTTCTGGCATGTTCACGGCAAACTCGATGAACTGCCTTACCGAAGTGCTTGGTTTGGGGCTTCCCGGCAACGGCACCATCCCCGCCGTGACTGGCTCTCGCATTGCACTTGCAAAGCATGCCGGTATGCAGGTAATGGAAATGTACAAGCGGGGAATCACCGCCCGTCAGATGATGACTGCGGATTCATTCCGCAATGCCCTTGCCGCAGACATGGCTTTGGGCTGCTCGTCAAACACCATGCTCCATGTTCCTGCTATTGCACACGAAGCGGGGGTTAAGATTGACCTGCATGAAGTGAACGAAATTTCTAACCATACGCCCAACCTCTGCCATCTTGCTCCTGCTGGCCACACATTTATGTGCGAGTTAAACGATGCAGGCGGTGTACAGGCTGTTCTGGCTGAACTTGCCAAAAAGAACCTGATTAAAACTGACCTGATTACGGCAACGGGTAAAACGATTGCAGAGAATATCAAGGGCGTGGTAAACCGCAATCCTGAAATCCTGCGGCCCATTGAAAATCCCTACAGTGATAATGGTGGCATTGCAATCCTCTTTGGAAACCTTGCCCCCGATGGCACTGTAGTAAAGCGTTCTGCCTGCGCACCTGAACTGATGAAGCACACGGGACCTGCCCGCGTATTCAACAGCGAGGAAGATGCCATGGCAGCGGTGCAGGGACGCAAAATCAATCCTGGTGACGTAGTGGTTATCCGCTACGAAGGCCCGAAAGGGGGACCGGGTATGCGTGAGATGCTGGCTGTAACGGCTGCACTTGCAGGACAGGGCATGGACAAGCAGGTTGCCTTGATTACCGACGGACGCTTTTCAGGCGCAACCCGTGGCGCATCTCTGGGACATTGTTCTCCAGAAGCGGCAGTAGGTGGTCCCATTGGTCTCGTGGAAGAAGGTGACAAGATTACGCTGGACATCAACAATTATAAAATCACGCTGGAAGTAAGCGATGAAGAACTTGCCAAGCGCAAGGCTGCGTGGAAGCCGATTCCGCCTAAGGTAACGACAGGCTATCTGGCACGCTATGCAAAGCTGGTTTCATCAGCGGATAAAGGTGCAATCTTAGAGTAGGAGTAAATATGAAGATTACTGGTGCGAGAGTAGTGGTGGAGTGCCTGATTGAACAGGGCGTGCACACCGTTTTTGGTTATCCTGGCGGAACGATTTTGAATGTGTATGATGAGCTTTACAAGTGCAGTGACAGAATCCGCCACATTTTGACGGCTCACGAGCAGGGGGCTGCCCATGCGGCAGACGGCTATGCCCGTTCAACGGGAGAAGTTGGCGTGGTTATGGCAACAAGTGGTCCGGGTGCTACAAACCTTGTGACGGGTATTGCAACGGCATACATGGATTCTGTGCCTCTGGTTGCTATTACCTGTAACGTGCCCACATCCCTTTTGGGAAAAGACAGCTTTCAGGAAGTGGACATTGCGGGTATTACCATGCCCATCACTAAGCACAATTATATTGCCCGCGACCCCAAAAAACTTGCGGCAACTATCCGCGAGGCTTTTTTGATTGCAAAGTCAGGTCGTCCGGGACCGGTCTTGATTGATATTCCCAAGGATGTTACGGCGGCGATGATTGACTATACCCCGCTTGATCCGGCCTCTGCAAAAGATACGGCTGCCATTCAGAAAGCAAGTCTGCGCCGCCTTACCAAGACGGTGGAAGCAACTGATGAAGACATTAAGGCTGCGGCAGAACTGATTAATGCGGCAGAACGGCCGCTTATTTACTGTGGCGGCGGTGTCGTTATCTCAAGTGCAGAAAAAGAACTGCTTGATTTGGCAGAAAAGGCTCAGATTCCAGTCTGTGTAACGCTCATGGGCAAGTCTGCCTTCCCGTCTACCAATGCCTTGTGTACGGGTATGGTTGGTATGCACGGTACAAAGGCATCTAATCTTGCCGTGAGCAAGTGTGATTTGCTGATTGCAATCGGTGCCCGCTTTAGCGATCGCGTAACAAGCGATACCAAACGCTTTGCAAAGAACAGCAAGGTTCTGCACATCGACATTGACCCGGCGGAAATCGACAAGAACGTAAAGACCTCTGCCTCTGTGATTGGAAACATCAAGGAAACGCTTTCCCGTCTTGTTCCCGCTGTAGAAAAGAAGGCTGCCGGCAAGTGGAATGAGCAGGTTGCTGAATGGAAGCAGTTGGTACCGCCTAGCTGGATGAGCGCAAGAAACATCCATCCCCGCGTACTCTGTGAATACGTGCATGAAAAACTGGGAGATGATGCCATTATTACTACGGAAGTCGGCCAGCATCAGATGTGGGTAGCACAGTTCTATCCCTTTGTAAAGCCGAGAACATTTATCACCTCTGGCGGTCTGGGAACGATGGGCTTTGGCACTGGTGCGGCAATCGGTGCTCAGGTAGCTAATCCCAATAAGTATGTCGTGCATTACGCAGGAGACGGTTCATTCCGCATGAACTGTAATGAACTTGCCACTATCTGCCATTACAATCTTCCTGTGGTGATTATTGTCGTGAACAACGGAACGCTGGGCATGGTGCGTCAGTGGCAGAATCTTTTCTACGGGCAGCGTTACAGCCAGACAACCCTTGATTTTGGACCGGATTTTGCAAAACTCGCTGAAGCATACGGAATCCGTGGCTATCATGCATCAACTGAAGCCGAATTTAAGAAGGCTTTTGATGATGCGATAAGCGAAAGAAAACCCGCTGTCATTGAGTGTCACATCGACTTGAACGAAATGGTACTTCCCATGGTTCCCGGCGGAAAGCCCGTTGACGAACCGATTATGGAAGTATAATTTCCTATTGACATTATAGGTTATTATCAGCATACTCTTTTTTATCCGCTCTGCATGGGGTGGATATTTTTAATACGAGGTGTATATATGAAAAAAACAGTTTTTTTTGTACTGGCGGCACTGGTGCTTGCCGTGACTGGCTGTTCCAAAAAAACAGCAAATGAATTGACCGTCGGTGCGACTCCCGAGCCACACGCAGCAATCTTGAATTTGATTGTAGATGACTTGGCAAAGGAGGGCGTAACGCTTAAAGTTGTTGAGTTCACTGACTATGTAACGCCCAATGAAGCGGTTGAAAACGGTCAGATTGACGCAAACTTCTTTCAGCACATTCCCTATCTGGAGAGTTTCAATTCAGAGCGCGGCTACCACCTGACAAATGCCGGCGGTGTACATGTAGAACCCTTGGCATTGTACTCACACAAATATGATGCTGCAGAAAAAATTCCCGACGGTGCAAGAATCGCCGTTCCCAATGATCCGACTAACGAAGGCCGCGCATTGCTGCTTTTGCAGGCTGCTGGCTATATCACGCTGAATCCGCTGGCAGGACTGACAGCGGTGCCGACTGATATTCTTGAAAACAAAAAGAACTTCAAGTTTGTAGAAATTGAAGCGGCGAGCCTTCCCCGTGTTCTTGATGATGTGGATGCTGCCGTAATCAACGGAAACTATGCTATTCCCGCAGGTCTTACCGCTGCAAAGGACGGACTGATTGTTGAGGGTGCTGATTCTCCCTACGTAAACATCATCGCCGTAAAGGAAGGCCGTGAGAATGACGAGGCTGTTAAAAAACTGGTTAAGGCTGTCAGAAGTCAGAAAGTAAGGGACTACATCACCGAGCATTATCCTAACGGCGAAGTAGTAACAGTCTTTTAATAGGCGTCCATTGAATAGGTGAGCGTAACTTCCTTGCCCAGAATGTCCACTACGACGATTGTAATTGCGTTGTGACCTTTGGGCAGGGAAACTTCCGCCAAAAGCTGGCGGTTTGTATCGGGGTAGAGTAGTGCGACTGGGTAACTCTTGTTGCCATTGGTGCACAGCCTACCGTTTTTTTCCCTCAGCATGTCATAGGAAATCGTTTCTACTGCCGCACCGTTAATGAAGATGGTTGTACGGTAAGGCATGGCGGTTTCCTGCCGCTTCCGATAAAGATAGTAGGTGCCAGAGGGAAATCTCTTGTTGATTCCCAATGCATATTCATTTCCCTTGCGGTTTACTGCCGTTACATTTTGAATGGTCAGTTCCAGTTCCTTTCCAACGCGGGGCATGAGCACCCGTGGGTTTATGAAAACCTGATTTTTTGTATCAACCACCTGAAATTCAAGGTTCGCCTGTCCCTGCTGCCAGCCAGTGTTTCCGCAGAGACCAAAATTGGTTCCCGTCTGTACGCTGTCCAGGGCATACCGCTGTCTTTGGGAATCCCGGTCAAGGTTTGCGTAGATTGTTTGCAGATTGTCCTTATGGGCAAGGATAATGGCGTTTCCCAATGTGCTTTCAAAGAGTTCGCTTTCCTCGGAATGTTCTGAAATGACGGCGATGACTTTTCCTTCTTCTGCAGCTTTGATTTCTTCGCTGTCAGTAAAAATGAGTGACGAATTGATGGTGCCGCCTCTAATCTGTCCAAAGTATGAATAGAAGGAGTCTGATTGAATGGCATTCTGCGGCCAGTCAAATGTAAATCCTGCTGCTGTAAACATGCAAGCAGTTAGTGAAAGGATCAGTGTTTTTTTCATAATTCCCTCCCCTCTTTAATTTAGTTGTACTGAATCTGCATTTTTGCGATTTCGTTATCCCTTCCTACAAAGAGATTGCTTCCCTTGACTGCGATACAGGCAGTCTGGGCGTTAAAGGAGAATGAACCTGCTGCTGTGGCAAAGGGTTCTACCACAAGTAGGGTATATTTTGTTTTGTCCCTGCTCAGAACAAAAACGGTATTGCTTTCATTTGATTCCTGGATTGAGAGAATGTGGCCTGAAATCTTTAGTTTTTTGCTTTTGCCGCTTTTGCAGTCTACTATGCCCAATCCGTCCGCGCTGTCGTAGTAAACGGTGCTTTCATCGGAACTGAATTTAACGATTTTTTGTCTGGTCGTTTCTTTTTCCAGGTATTCGTGATGGATGATTTCCGTGTGGTTTCCTGTTTTTTTTGCGATGATAAAACGCTGTTCGTTCTGCCCGGAAATACAGGCGATGATATTGCCGCTGGGAGAAAGAGCCGTGCCCAAAATGACAGGATTTTCGCTGCCACTGGGCTTAAAGGTCTGGTCGATGACACCCTTGTTAGTAAAGGACGTGATGGTGCCGTCACTGTATCCTGCTACGCAGCCCGCCGAAGAAGCAGCGAAGGCAGTGATGGGAGCGTAATTTTCGTATATCCACTCAACGGCACCGTCTTCTGAAAGTTTTGCAAATGACGCGCCACCCGGCAAAAAAAGGAATCTGCTTTCTCCAATAAAGAAGGGAAAGCCTGTCTGGGTAATTTCACCTGCTTTTGTGCCGTTGGGCTCGTAGAATGGTATCTTTTTGTCGTTTGTTCCGTACAGGGCATAGGCATGTTCAGAAAGGGCAGCCTTGTAAGGGTAAGTGACGATATTCAGAATGTCCCCGTCTTCCGTAAAGTAGCCCAGGGTCTGCCCCAGCTTAAAGGGAATGGCATTGGCAAATTTTTCTGATAATCCTTCCGTATCTTTTGTTGTGGTAACTTTGCTTGCGTCAATAGTCCATTGGGGGCGGAACTGCAATTCTTTTTTGAGTGGTCGTGCTGCCAGAATGACATATATGATTGAAAGTGAAACACAGAGCGGAATAAGCAAATTTCTTTTTTTCTTCATAGAAATCTATGATATACTATAGAAAAGGACTGGTCAATTACGGGCTTAGTTAAATACTTCGCCTTTTGACCTGATTAGACCCTGTTCTGGAGGAAAGAAATGGCTGTATCTAAAGAACAATTGATGGAACTGTATCGGGAAGCGGTTAAGGCATCTGCTTTTTCCTATTCGCCTTATTCTCATTTTCCTGTGGGAGCGGCAATCTTGACTGATGACGGCAGCGTAGTGACGGGAGCAAATGTTGAGAATCGTTCCTATGGACTGACCAACTGTGCGGAGCGGACGGCAGCCTTTAAGGCGGTGAGCGAAGGCAGACTGTCCTTTAAGGCGATTGCCATTGCCGCACCCAAGGCTGATTATCCTGTAGGGCCCTGCGGTGCCTGTCGCCAGGTTCTGACGGAATTTGCGGACAATGACACGCCGGTAATTTTTGGTTCAAGGGAAGAAAATGTTCTTGTGCATACCCTTGGCGAATTGTACCCCTTTGACAGTCTGCATGAACTTGCATCGGAAAAATCCTAAAAAAGCGCAGAAATTCTTCACTTTTGGGAAAATATTTGAAATTCGTTGAAAAGTTTGCTAACTCTTGACAAATAGATGTGATGTATGCAAAATAATATATACCTATTCTAAAGGTCAGGGAGTATATTATGGGTGACGACATCCTTACCATTGAAGAAGTAGCAAAATATCTGCGTGTTTCAGAACGTACTGTATATGACTGGGCGCAAAAAGGTGAGATTCCCGCTGGAAAAATTGGCACCGTCTGGCGTTTTAAGCGGTCAGAGATTGAAAAATGGGTGAATGAGCGCCTTTCCTCAAATACAAAGCCGGACGAAGCAAATACACCCGTCCGCGTACGCAATATCCTTTCTCCTGAACGCATTGTGTTCATCAATCGTACCACAAAGCATGATGCTCTTGTGGAACTGGCATCAAATCTTGCTACCGCTCCACAGATTAAAGATGAAAAGGAACTCGTTTCCGGTATCTTGCAGCGTGAAGAACTGATGTCTACGGCTGTTGGTCGTGGCATTGCTATCCCCCATGTTCGCCTTACATCCGTTACGGATTTGGTGATGAGTGTGGGAATCTGCAGGAACGATATCATTGACTTTCAGCCGGTGGACGATGTGCCGGTGCGTCTCCTGATTATGATTGCTGCGGCTCATAACCAGCACACCTACTACTTGCAGACCCTCAGCTATTTCAGTTCAAAACTCAAGAACAAGGAACTGCGGGATGCCCTGCTTGCAACTACGTCTGAAATGGACGCATTCAATCTGCTGGTAAAAGAGTAAGGTTTTGCAGGCCGGCACTTTTTACGCCGTGAGCGTGGGTCCTGGTGGCTCCGACAAACTGACGTTGGAAGCCATTCAGGTTCTTGAACGCTGTCCGGTCATTTGTTTTCCAGAGACCGACGCTCATGCCGAGCAAAAGCACCACATTGCCTATGACGCGGTGAATGGTGCAGTATCACTTTCAGAAAAAAAACTTCTTTTCTTTCCCATAGCCATGACTCGCAATAGGGAAAAAATCCTCGAGGAATACCATCGTATTGCTATGTCCTGTGCCGAAGTTTTACATGAGGGAAAGGATGTGGCCTTTTGTGCGATTGGCGATGTGTCTCTCTATGCGACAGCCTGGCATATTGCGGCGTTAGTAGAGGATTTGGGGTTTACCGTGTCTTTTGTTTCGGGTGTCAATTCCTTTTCTGCCGCTGCCTGTGCCGCCGGTCTTTCTCTTGTAGATAGGGATGACAGTCTGACTATCATTCCGGGCGATGCATTCTATAGCAAAGGAAAACTGGAAGCGGCCTTGCGCGCAGAGGGTACAAAAGTACTGATGAAACATGCACGTCATCTGTCTGAAATCCTTTTGCTGATTGACAGGCTTGGACTTTTGGGAGACTCAGTGCTTGTGCAGAAAGCGAGTATGGCTGACCAGCGGATTATAAGGGGACAGGATTTGCGCTCTCTGGGTGACGATGTGATGGCGGATGCCTATCTTTCCCTCTTGATTGTGCAGGGGAAGGGGAAATGATTTATTTTGTGGGTGCAGGAAGCGGGGCTGCGGACTTGATTACCCTGCGTGGCATGCGGCTTTTGGAACAGGCTGACGTACTTGTGTGGGCAGGAAGTCTGGTAAACAAAACTTTGCTTTCATACTGCAAGCCTTCCTGCCAGATGTACGACAGTGCCCGCCTTACCTTGGAAGAAACTGATGAGATTTTACAGCGGGCGGAAAAAGAAGGAAAACTTTGCCTCCGTCTGCATACAGGAGACCCTGCAATATACGGTGCAATCCGCGAGCAGATGGAGCGTCTGGATGCGGCGGGCATTGGCTATGAAGTGGTGCCGGGAGTTTCCAGTATGTTTGCAGCAGCCGCTTCTCTTAAAAAAGAATTTACGGTGCCGGGGGTAAGTCAGACGGTCATCGTAAGCCGCATGGAGGGCAGAACACCTGTGCCTGAGAGGGAAAAAATCCGCTCCCTTGCAAGTCATGGTGCAACAATGGTGCTCTTTTTGTCCAGCGGCATGATTCCCGCCTTGGTGGATGAACTTTTGGCGGGAGGGGCTTATACAGAGGAGACCCCCTGTGCTGTCGTCTACAAGGCAAGCTGGCCGGAAGAAAAAATTGTGCGCGGTACACTTTCTGACATTGCGCAAAAAGCCTCTGAGGCAGGCATCAGAAAAACTGCTCTTGTCCTGGTAGGGGATTTTCTTGGCGACTACTACCAGTTGAGTCGCCTTTACGATAAGCACTTTTCCACGGAATATCGGCAGGGAGAAGCAGAAAAGGATGTGGACGATAGACAAAATCTGCTTGAACCTGCCTGTATCTGCGAAAAAAAACTAGATTTTGACCGCATAACGCTTGTCTGCTTTAGCGAAAAAGGCGCGGAACTTGCGGAAAAATTGCGTCGTCATATAGAAGCAGCCCTTACAGGGCAGGCTGCATCGCTAAAACTTTTCCATTGTTTTGGTGAAAACCATCCCCCTTTGCGGGGCATCTGCTCGGATTCTTTTGCACAGGCGCAGGGCGGGGAGCGGGTACTCTTTGTCTTTGTGGGGGCGGCGGGCATTGCGGTGCGGAGCCTTGCTCCTTTTGTGCAGAGTAAGGAGACAGACCCCGCCGTGGTGAGCCTGGATGAAGGCGGCCGCTTTGCCATTCCCCTCTTGAGCGGACACTTGGGCGGGGCAAATGATGCCGCCCAGGTGATTGCGGATTTTCTGGGGGCGATTCCCGTGGTGACGACGGCGACCGATGTGCGCGGCCTATGGGCGATAGACACTTGGGCAAAGGCGCACGGCTGGCAGATTCCTGATTTGCTGCAGGCAAAAAAAATCAGCGCGGCGGTGCTGGCGGGAAAAAAAATCTTTTCCGTGGGCATTGGATGCAGGCGTGGAAGTGACAGCCGTCGCCTGTCTGAATTCGTGCGCTCCGTCTTTGCGGAAAAGGGGCTGGACATCTCTCTTGTAAAAACAATTGCCAGTATCGACCTGAAAAAAGATGAGGGAGCTCTTTTAAATTTTGCCGCAGAACTGGCTGTTCCTTTTGTGACATTCTCCGCAGAAGAACTGAATGCGGCGGATGCAGGCCTCAGAGGTTTTACCTCCTCGGATTTTGTGAAGGAAAAAACAGGAACGGATGCTGTCTGCGAACGCTCCTCTGTTTGTGCGGCTCATACAAGCGCAGACTGGCTTTTGGTGCGCAAAACTTCCCGCGACGGCATGACGGTTGCCCTTAGCGTTTCTGCGTGATACAATTCTGTTTATGGCAAGTCTTTTTATCATTGGTATCGGTGGCGGTAAGAAAGATGGCATGACCCAGGAGGCTTACGAAGCCATTTCTCGCGCTGACATTATTGCAGGCTATACAACCTATGTTGATTTGGTCGCTCCGCTTTTTCCTGAAAAAGAAGTCTATGCAAGCGGCATGATGAAAGAAAGTCAACGCTGTGAGCATGCATTGCGCCTTGCCGCCAGCGGAAAAAATGTTGCCCTTGTGTGCAGTGGAGACGCGGGGGTGTACGGCATGGCAAGCCTTGTCTACGAAATCGCCGCCGAAAACAATGGCTTTTCCTCCGTTTCCATACAGGTGCTTGCTGGTGTGACGGCGGCTTTAGGCGGTGCAGCCTTGTTGGGAGCGCCTCTTTCCCATGATTTTTGCGTCATTTCTTTGAGCAATCTTCTTACTCCTCAAGAAACAATAGAAAAGCGTCTTCGCGCCGCCGCTTCCGGGGATTTTTGCATTGCCTTGTATAATCCCCGCAGTAAAAACCGTCCCGATGCATTGCAAAAAGCCTGCCACATGCTCATGAAAAGCCTTTCTCCCGAAACTCCCTGTGGCTGGGTGCGGAATTTCGGCCGTGCAGGTCAGGAAGCTCACATCTGTCGGCTCTCAGACCTTGCCACCGCCGATTTAGACATGTTCTGCACCGCCTTCATCGGAAATTCAACGACAAAAATCATCGAGATAAACGGAAGTCAGAAACTCGTTACGCCCAGAGGCTATCAAAAATGAATCTCCTCGTATTTGCCGGCACCACAGAAGGAAAAGATTTTGTTCAAAAAGCCCTGTCAGCGGGTCATTTTGTTACGGTAAGTCTTGCCACTGATTACGGCGCAGAATTATTGACCCGTCATCTTTTGCATTCTCCCGAGGTCATTTCTTCCCAGAACGGGCTGCCTGAAAATCTGCATATGCTGCATGGACGCCTTGCCAGGGAAGAAATCGCCTCCTTGGCAGCTCATTTTGACGCGCTGGTGGACGCCACCCATCCCTATGCCGCAGAAGTGACAAAAAATCTGCTGTCTGCTTCTTCCCTTTCCTTTGTGCCATATTACCGCCTTTTGCGTGCCAGTCAGCCTGTGATGGCAAAGAACCTCCATGAGTTTGAAAATCTTTCTTCCCTTGTTGCCGCGCTTGCACAGACGACCGGCGCAATCTTTCTTTCCACGGGAAGCAGAGACCTTGCCGCATTTACCGCGATTCCTGACTATCAGAAGCGTCTTTTTGTCCGCGTGCTTCCTTCCCAAGAGTCATTGGAAAAATGCCGTGCCGCCAATCTTCCTTCAGACCACGTGATAGCCATGCAGGGAGTCTGTAGCACAGCATTAAATAAGGCCCTCTTTGCAGAATATGATTGCCGCCTGCTTGTCACCAAGGAAAGCGGAGAGACGGGGGGCTTTGCAGAAAAAATTGCGGCGGCAGAATCTCTGGGCATGGAAATCTATGCGCTCAAAGCCCCTGTGGAAGCAGAGACGCTGCATTGCTTTTCATCAGCGGAAGAACTGCTTGCAGCCCTTGCTGAAGCCACTGTCCGCAAGGAGACTGAATGAAACGCTGTGTGCTCATCGGTATCGGCATGGGGCAGACTGCCCGTCTTTCTCAGGAAGCCTCTGAGGCAATCCAAAAGGCACCCCTTGTGGCTGGCTCAGAACGCATGCTTTCTGCGGTGGACTCTCTTATCCACGGAAAAAAACATGCGGTCTACGAAAGCCAAAAAATTGCCGCGGCTTTTTCAGCCTATGCGGATTCGGAGGAAATTCCTTGTGGACTTTTTAGCGGAGACACGGGCTTTTTCAGCGGGGCAGGGGCTTTACGCTCACTTCTGGAGGCAGATGGCTGGCAGGTGCGTCTTATTCCCGGTATCGCAACGCCCCAGTATTTTGCCGCGTGTCTGGGGGAGTCCTGGCAGGACTGGCATCTGGTGTCTGTCCATGGCAGGGACTGTAATCTTGGCATTGCCCTTTCCTATGCGCCAAAAACTTTTTTTCTTACTGGTGGCGGCATTACAGTCTCCTCGATAGCCCGCTTTCTTATCGACCATGATATTCAGGCCACCCTGCATGTGGGAAGCCGCTTGGGCTATGACTATTCCGACGGGCAAGGGGTGAATGTTTCTGGCGGGAAGGCAATTCCTGCTGAAAACGCTTTTGAGACCATTTTTTCCGCCACTCCCCAGCAAGTGCTTTCCCGCACTGACTATGATGAGCGGCTTTCCTGTCTCCTTGTTTCCCGCAATATGCCGAATCTTCCCCATGGGGCTCTCCCTGATGATTTTTTTATCAGGAATGCAGCTGAATCTGACGGACAAAAAATTGTTCCCATGACAAAACGCTTTGTCCGTGGGGCGATTCTTTCTCTTTTGTCTGTGAATGATGGCGAGACTGTTTGGGATATTGGCGGGGGAACAGGTGCTGTTAGCGTGGATATTGCTCACAATGCTCACTGTGCCGTGCATGCTGTAGAAGAAAAAGACTATGCCTGTAATCTTATCCGCCAGAACCGCAAAAAAGCCGCTGCAGTCAATCTTTCAATTCATTGTGGTCATGCTCCGGAGGCTCTTGCAGACTTACCGATACCCGATGCAGTCTTTGTGGGTGGCAGTCAAGGCCAACTGGAAGCAATTTTGCGCATTGTGCACCAAAAAAATCCCCGTGCCCGAATTGTTGTCTCCTGCCTTACACTGGAAACGCTTTCCGAATTGCAATCTCTCGCCCCTGTGCTCAATCTTGACTACGAGGTAGCGCAACTTTCCGTCAGCCAGTCAAAAAAAGTTGGTTCCTGTCATCTCATGCAGGCTCAAAATCCAGTGTATCTCCTTTTGCTCAGCCCTCTCATGCCAGCGTAACATAGGTTTTTCCTGTGCCACCGTCTTCAGGACGGGCAAAATGAAATTCCTTTACGCCGGGATAACTGGAAAGATAATCCTGCACGGCCTGCTGCAAAATGCCTTCTCCCTTGCCGTGAATGACGCTGAATGTCCGAAAATTCTGCATGGAGCACAAGTCCAATTGCCGTTCCAGTAATTTAATGGCTTCTTCCTCACGCATACCCAAAAGCCGCAGTTCAAATACTGGTTTTGCCGTGGCACCGCCTTTCATAAAGATGGCGTTTTCCTCGTCACGGGCAGAAGCAAGTTCTACGCTGTATTGTAGGGCAGGTTTCTGGTCGGCACTGTCCGCCAAAAGGAGTTCTTTCTGTTTTATTGGCATGCGGACTGAGCCAACCTGCACCAGCCACAGACCTTTTTTTTCTTCCCGAATCAGACTTCCCCGTATTTTTGACGAGGCAATCAGAACATCTGCACCCGGAGTAAATGCCATGACCTTCTGCGCTTTTTCACTGTTGGAGGAAGTTCCCTCTTTTTTGCTTTTTGCATGTTCGTCAATCTCTGGAACTTTTGCCTTTTCCAGTGCCTCTGCGTTACTCAGACGGCGTTTTGTCTTTTTGTTTGACGCATGTCTTTCGCCAGCCTTTGTAATCAGCATGCCGTTTTCTGCGCGGACAGTCTTTTCTTTTTCCATGCGCGCTGCAAGCTCTGCCCGGTCTTTTTCAAGTTTTTCTGCCAGTGCTTTTGCTTCTTTTTCCCTTGCGCTAATGTCGTCTGCCAGTGAAGTCATAAAATGCTTTGCAGAAAGGGTCTTTTCCCGTGTGATTTCGCCTTCCCTCAGTTCCCTCACCAGATTTTCAAGTCGCTTTCTTGTTTCATGTAAAAATTCGGATTCTTCGCCATGCTCGCGTTTTTTGATTTCCGCTTCTTTTTCCCGTACTTTCAATTCTTTTTGCTCAATTTTAAATGAACGGTCGCTTAGGATTTGATTTTGCAGCCTGTATTCTTTTTCCCGCTCCGCAAGTTCCGCATGTTTTTGAGTCAGTCCTTTTATGAGTGAACTTACGTCTGCAGCTTCGTTGGTCAGGTATGATTTTGCCTTGTCCACGATTGCATGGGGGAGTCCGCTTCGCCTTGCAATGTCCAGCGCATGACTTTCTCCGGGAATGCCCATCTGCAGGCGATAGGTTGGGGCAAGGGTGTTTGTGTCAAAGTCAACGGAGGCATTCACGCAGAGAGGATTTGTGTAGCCGTAGTTCTTTAGAATGCCATGGTGGGTCGTCACCAGAATGAAAGCCTTGCGCTCAATAAGCGTGTCCAGGATAGCCATGGCAATGGCACTTCCTTCCTGAGGATCCGTACCGCTTCCCAATTCGTCCAAAAGCACAAGGCTCATGCTGTCGGCATGTTTTACGGCGGCAGCAATGTTTTTCATGTGGGCACTAAAGGTGGAAAGAGACTGGTCGATGCTCTGTTCGTCACCGATGTCGGCAAAAATGGCATTAAAAAGAGGAAGCCTTGTGCCTTCTGCCGCCGGAATGGGAAGTCCTGCCTGATTGAGCATACAGAGCAGGGCAAATGTTTTGAGCGTCACTGTTTTTCCACCTGTGTTCGGTCCGGTGATAATCAGAACGCATTTTCCTTCCAGAAAACGGATGTCAATGGGTACGGCTTTTTCCCGCAAAAGAGGGTGCCGTGCCTGTAGCAAAAGGGGTGGCTGTCCGTTACAGGGGAGGGCATAGACCCCATGGTTTTCAATTCCCCATCGGGCTGCTGCAAGGGTGGTGTCCAAGAGCGACATTATTTTAAGGCTGCTGAAAAAAAATGGAATAGCTTCCCTTAGTTCCGCCGTCAAATCGGTAAAGACTTTGCGGATTTCCGCCTGCAAATGAAATTCTTCCTGCACCAATTCATTGTTCTTTCGCACAACTTCCTCAGGCTCAATGTAGAGCGTCTGTCCTGTCTGGCTTACTTCATGGACGATGCCCTGAATGCGGTTGCGCTGACCTGCCTTTACGGCCAGTACCTGTCTGTCTGCCCGATAGGCTGGCACCGTGGATTCCAGAACGGATGCAAGGCTGGTGTCGCTGGTATATTTTTTGAGGGCGGAGGCGATTTCTGCGTGAAGGCTTGCAATTTTTGCCCTGATGGCCCGCAATTGCGCCAAGTCTTTTAGCTGACCGTTTTTGTCCAGCACCCGACTGATTTTTAAATCTGCCTGCATCAGTTCTGCAAGTGGCAGTTCTTTGGTCAGAGCATGCAGCCCTTTTACGTCCATGGACAGGAAAGCCGTTTCCACACTGTCACTGACCTTTTTGGCTGACTCACAGAACAAAAAGAGGGCGTAGCATTGTTCCTGCTCCAGCGTAGCACCGTCTGCCTGAGCCAGCTTCAAAAACGAATGAATGGGCTGCCAGGCAGAAAGGGGACTGGATTTGCTACCCTGCAGGATTGCCGTCCATTCTCGGCTGTAGGATTTGAGCCTTTCAATTTCCTCAGCATTGGTCAGCGGTTCCCGATGATGAAAGGAAAAGAGACCTTCCTCGCTTACGCAAAATGATGCCGCTTCATCACGAATCTGGTAGAATGCCAGTTCCTCAAGAGTCTTTTTGTGCACGGCTAGTCGCTCCAGCTTCCCGTGCGGATTTCTTCACTGATTCTCTTCCAGCTGTCATAGCGTTCTTCACTGATGACACCTGAATAGACTCCTTCCAGAATCTTGCAGCCGTTTTCCGATGTGTGGGTGCATTTCATACCGTAGGTGCACTGACCCACCAGCGGACGCATTTCCCTGAAGTACATGGCCAAATCGTTTGAGGGAATATTGTGGAGGACAAAGCGTCTTACACCAGGCGTGTCGATGATGTCAGCCGTTGCGTTCAGCATGCCGCCAACCAGAGATTCGTTTATGTGCAGGTGCATGAGTTCGCCTTTTGTGGTGGTGTGGGTTCCCCGCCCGTATTTGAGGGAAAGGCTTCCTGTTTTGAGTACGCAGGAAGAGTCCAGCACGTTTATCAGACTTGATTTTCCCACGCCCGACTGACCGACAAATGCGTTTAGTTTTCCCAGCATCAGTTCTGCCAGTTCCGTCAGACCTTCGCCCGTGTGTGCTGAAACCCGAACGATTTTATAGCCCAGATCTTCCCAAATGGAAAGTCGGTTCTGGAAGTCATCATCCTGAGCGGCAGGCAAATCATATTTGTTTACTAAAATAATGGGCTCAATGTCCTGATACTCTGCCTGTGCCAGTTCCCGGTCAATAAATCGGGCACGAAAAGGAGGTTCATCAGGAGTCGTCACCAAAAAAAGATTGTCGATGTTTGCGGCCAGCAGTTGGGGTGCCCGTCCTTTGACATTCCAGCGGACAAAACCGTTTTTGCGTGGAAGTAGGGAAATAATCTGACCTTTGTCGTCCTCATTCTCGTCAACTTCAATTTCCACGCGGTCGCCGGGGGCAAGGGGATTGTACTGCTTTTCGTCTGTTTTTAGTCGCTTGCTTTTGAGCGTACACTGACGTATGTTCGGCTCATTCGATTCTCCTGGCTCTTCGGAAGAATCGCACTCCACGTCGAACACATTGTTACTGCCGTTCAGTACGGTTCCAGTCAATTTTGTCATATCCATTCTATTGTAAGGGGAAAAGGGGAATTTTGCAACACGGGCAATATAAAAAGTGCAGGAAAGCACATGGGCGGAGGGAATAGAAATTGTTCAAAAACTGTGGTATAGTCTCTCCTGCTGGTAGTGAGCATGAATATTTCCCTTATTTTCCTTTTTTTGATTCTCTATTTTCTTATGCTGCTGGGGCTTTCCTGCCTTGCATCAAATAAAGACGGGTCGAACGCGGCCTACTTTACGGGAAACCGCCGCTCGCCCTGGCTTGCAGGCCTTTCTTTTGATTCTGATTCTTTTGTACACCTTCCGTGGCGGAATAAAAACCCTTGTCTGGACGGACTGCCTGCAGACCACCTGCATGATTCTCTCTGTGGCAGGAATTTTTTGGATTTTAAAGAGTGGAGTTGGCGGCTCTTTTGCTGAGATTCTTAGAGAAGCCGGTGAAGAGGGGATGACAAAAATCTATGAGGGCGACTGGAAATCAAAGGTCTTTTTCTGGAAGCAGATTGCAGGAATCTTTTCCACGGTGGCTTTTAAGGCGGGGAGCGTGGCGGCGCTTCTTTTTGTGCTGGGGCTTGTAGCCTCCGGGTATTCCAGTGCGGACGGAACTATTGCCTCCCTTACGACCATATTCTGTGTTGACATCCTTGAATTTGAATCAAAAAAAACTTCCTTGACAGAAGAAAAAAAGACTTGGATACGAAAAATTGTCCATATTGCCTTTGTGCTCTGTTTTTTTCTCATAATTGTTTTTTTCAGGCCCTTCCATTCGGATTCACTGATTGCGACGATTTTTACGATTGCGGGTTACACATACGGTCCGCTCCTTGCCCTCTTCTTTTTTGGAATGCTGTGTAAGCGTCGGTGCGTGAATGATGGTGTCGTGCCCTATATCGCCGTCCTGTCGCCCGTCATAAGTTTTTTCATAAACCGATTCTCTAAAACGCTTTTCTTCGGCTATTCATTTGGATTTGAGATTCTGCTGCTGAATGCACTGCTTTCCTTTGTTGCCCTGTGGATTTTCAGCCGGCGCGTACCGCAGGATTTCATTAGCAGAAAAACTTCAATACAGGGTGTAAGAAACTTGATGAGAAAATCCTTTTATCTGCTGGCTTTTTTTTCCCCTTCTTCTACTTTTTTCTTGTAGCCGGCGTAAAGTTTCCGTCATCATTGATACGGATATTGGTAGTTCCACGGATGATTTGTTTGCCATGCAGATGCTGTATCATAAAAAGAAAAGGTTGGAAACTGTCGGCAGCCAAGCCACTGCTCCATAACTGACGCGACTTTTCTTGATAAAAATCATATAAATTTGATGTAAAAAAGCTTGATTTGGTATATAATAAATATGATTTTTTTTGTCCTTAAAGGAGGCTTACAAAGATGAAGAAGGTTTTGGTCTGCAAGGAAAAGGACGAGCGTGAAACACGCGTTGCCCTTATTCCCGATGACGCAAAAAAACTGATTTCTATGGGCTTTGAGATTAAAGTCGTTGCGGGTGCCGGTCTTAAGAGCGGTTTCTCGGACGAGGCCTATAAGAATGCAGGGGCAACAATCGTTGCAAAAGAAGAGGATGCTTATTCTGATTCAGAAATTATTGTCCGAATCATGAAGCCAACTTCGATTGATGGAATAAAAGAAGGCACGCTTCATTTAAGCTATCTTGACCCTTTTAATGAAAAAGAACTCCTGAACGACTTTGCAAAAAAAGGCATTCAGGCGGTTTCTCTGGAGATGATTCCGCGCACGACACTTGCCCAGAAGATGGACGTGCAGTCTTCTCAGACTTCTCTTGCCGGTTATGTTGCCGTCCTCAATGCGGCCGCAAAACTCCCCAAGATTCTTCCGATGATGGTTACTCCTGCCGGTACGATTAACCCGGCCCGTGTCTTCATTATTGGTGTGGGTGTTGCAGGTCTTCAGGCCATCGCTACGGCAAAACGCCTGGGTGCCCGCGTTGACGCTTTTGATACCCGCCCGGTTGTAGAGGACCAGGTTAAGTCTCTGGGCGCAAACTTTGTAAAAATCGACCTTGGCGAAATGGGGCAGACTGCCCAGGGCTACGCAAAAGAGCTTACCCCGGAGCAGATTGCAAAGCAGAAGGAAGCTCAGGCTAAGGTCTGTGAAAAGGCAAACATCGTAATCACCACGGCAAAAGTATTCGGTCGCAAGGCTCCCCGCCTTATCGAAAAGAACGTTCTTGACCGCATGATGCCGGGCTCAATCGTCGTTGATATGGCTTGTTCTACCGGCGGTAACGTTGAAGGCTCTAAACTCTTTGAGAATGTGGTCACCGAGAACGGCGTTACAATCATGTCTGGCGACTTGCTTGAACGACAGGTTCCCTATGATGCTTCAAAAATGTTCTCCGGCAACATCACGGCTTTCCTTACACATGCAGGTTTCTACGACAAGGAAGCAAAAGAGTTCAAGGTCAACATGGAAGACGACATCATGAAGGGCTGCCTGCTCACACAGGGCGGACAGATTATTCATGAGAGGTTTAAGAACTAAAAATCCATCCGTGGATTTTTAGTTCTCAGCATACATCCCGCATCCATGCGGGGCTGAGCGTTAGGGATTGTAGCACCTGCGAAACAGTACCGCTTGCGGTATGAAGCGAAAGCGGAAGTGCGAAAAGCCCGACGTGCGAGTTTTGGAAGCGAAGCGGACAAAACTCGTGAAGTGAGCGTAAGCGAACGGCGAACGCCCAAAAGATTATCGGGTCTAAGCGAGAACGACAACGATTGTTCCCGAGTCCGATAATGACAAAGAATGTCATGTTGAGCAAAGCGAAACATCTCTGAAAAATAGATTCTTCGCTGCGCTCAGAATGACGGATTTTTAGAGGTAATTTATGGATATAATGCTTATTTTCGTATTTGTAATCGCGGCCTTCTTGGGTCTTGAGTTGATTGCAAAGGTTCCGTCACAGCTGCACACGCCGCTTATGTCTGGAACAAACGCTATTTCCGGCATTACGGTTGTCGGTGCCATCTCAATTACGGCACTGGCTGTTAAAATCGGCGGAAAGGTTGGGGCAATCCTCGGCTTCCTCGCCATTGTGTTTGCGACTATCAATGTTATCGGCGGCTACATGGTAACTGACCGTATGCTTGGTATGTTCAAGACGAAAGATTCAAAAAAGAAATAAGGAGCTGCAGAGATGAACGATACATTGATTAAAATTCTGTACATGATTTCCTGTATCTTCTTTATCCGGGGAATCAAACTTTTGGGAAAGACGGCTACTGCCCGCAAGGGTAACTTTTATTCTGCAATCGGTATGCTGATTGCGGTTGTTACCGTTCTTATTCAGAAAGATGTTATGTCTGCTTTCTTTACGGACGCGGCAGCCTGGGGCGGAAATCCTCTTCTTTCAAACGGCTACTGCTGGATTGTTGCCGCTGTTTTGATTGGTACGGTTATCGGTGCAATCTGGTCAAAGAAAGTTCAGATGACTGGAATGCCTGAGCTTGTTGCTTTGTTCAACGGTTTCGGTGGTTTGTCTTCTCTGCTGGTTGCTTTGACTCAGTACATCGCTTCTCCAAAAGGCGACTACTTCACGGCAGTTTCCTTGGGGCTCACGATTGCAATCGGTGCGGTGGCTTTTACCGGTTCTCTGGTTGCTTGGGGCAAATTGAGCGGAAAGATGACTTTCAAGGGCTGGGTCATTCCTGCCAAGAATGCGGTAAATGCGGTTCTCTGCGTGCTCGGCTTGGTCTCAATCATCGCCTACTCATTCTTCACTGCTGAAAATCCCTTTGGATTTGCAGAAATCGAAAAATGCGGAATCATTGCTTCAACGGCAATTTTCTTGCTCCTCGGCTTTACGATGGTAATCCCGATTGGCGGCGGCGATATGCCTGTCATCATCTCGTTCTTGAACGCGCTTTCTGGCTTGGCGGCGGCGTTCGCAGGTTTTGCAATCAACAACACGGTTCTGGTTGTTTCTGGTTGTCTGGTCGGTGCTTCAGGCTTGATTTTGACCTTGATTATGTGTAAGGCTATGAACCGTACATTTGCAAGCCTGCTTTTCAAGAGCTTCGGTGGCTCAAAGAAGAAGGGAGCTAGCGGCCCTGCAAAGGAGCCGAAGGCTATGTCTGTGGAAGATGCTTACATGATTCTGGAAGCGGCAAAGAATGTCGTCTTTGTTCCAGGATACGGTATGGCTGTTGCTCAGGCTCAGCACGCAGTAAAAGAGCTTTGCGACAAGCTTGAAGAGAACGGCGCGGAAGTAAACTTCGCAATCCACCCGGTTGCAGGCCGAATGCCTGGCCACATGAACGTATTGCTTGCTGAGGCAAATGTTCCTTACGAGCAGCTGAAAACTGCCGATGAGATGAATCCTCAGATGAGCAATGTTGATGTTGCAATCGTCATTGGTGCAAACGATGTCGTAAACCCGGACGCAATCAACGACGAGTCAAGCCCGCTCTATGGTATGCCGATTGTAAACGCCCACGAGGCTCGCACGGTATTTGTATTGAAGCGCGGAAAGGGTACCGGCTTCTCTGGAGTTGAGAACCCGCTCTTTACAAACGACAATACCGTTATGATTTACGGCGACGCAAAGGCTACGGTCTCAGCGCTTGTAAGTGAGTTTAATGATCAGTAAGTAGACGCAGATTAACGCAGATACACGCGGATGTTTTATACGGAAGTGTGGATTTGAGTTGCTTGTGTTTTACGCCAGTCTTCTGAATGGGAGGCTGGCGTTCTTTTGTAGGGAAAGCTGATTTTGAAAAACTTCAAAAATGGCGATAGTGCTGTGAAGCACTAATATCGAGTTTTCAGGCAGACCGTCAGAGGCGTCGATCTCATGTATTTTGCGCTGATGTTTTTCATCAGCGCTTTTTTTATGTGCTTTCAGGAAAATCCAGAAGTCAAGCAATATTGCTCGCCCTCCTAGCGAGGAGACAAAGTCTCTCTCGGAGAGAAGATAAGGTCCCTCCTCGCACGGAGATGAAGTCTTTCCTTTACACGGAGACAAAGTGTCTCCGTGTAAAGGAAATCAGGTTCTTTAATTCCATTTCACGGAGCAGAATGGTGTACACCGAGTATGACAATTGATGAAATAAAATATGAAAAAGGATGCAAGATTCGTATATGTACAAAATTAAAGACAAAAATCACATCTTTGCAAAAATTGAAATTGGAAGATGACGGCATAACAGTCTATGAAGTTCCGGATAATGCAGATTGGTATTTTGTTAAGCATGGAGAGTCTGTTGGGGTATACAATAAAAGCTGAAGATAACATAAAATTTATATGTACGAATCGAAACTATATTTTTTTGCAGAAGCCGTATTTAGACTGGATAAAAGAAGGTTGCTGAAGAAACAATACAGATTTTTGCGACGGAAAGGCCGAAAAAATATATAAAAAAATGAAGATAGGGGCAAAACTTGTTTGCCGCTTGACAACGGCTCCTTTTGCCATTTTTTAATCAAACAGTGTTTCCCGGTTATTAAGAGGGAGACTAAAAAGGGCGGTTAATCCGCCCAATTTTTTTGGAAAAAAGCATGAAATCCTATCACATAGCAGATGAATACATTGAATTTTTGAAGTCTTATGATTCAAAAGTTCCTGAAAATCAAATTTATCCCTAGATTTACTGCCAGTTGGCTAGGGTAAACGAAAGAAAATGTCTGATGTCTGCGGAGAGTTTTACGGAAAGTAATTAGCCGCCTAATTTCTCAACTAAAAAATCCATGCAATTTTTTGCGTCTTGTGGAAGTTTTTCTATTTTATTTACAAAACTCTTGTATTTATGAAAAAGAATCATTTCTTGGGAAAGATTCTCGCCTGAGAATTCAGAATCTTTGCCTGTTGTTAAATATTCTACACTAACGCCAAGTACCTGAGCGATTTTTACGGCATTTCCAACAGTTGGTTCATTTCCGTTTTTGGCAAGATATCCATCGAGAGTGCGTTTATTTATTCCTGTTTTTTGCGCAAGTTCCTTCGTCTGCAAATCCTGAAAATCAAGTTCGTTACGCAAATTTTCTCTGAATCCCATTTTAGACATTATACGATTAAAACGGTAATCGATAATTTTTTTTGCTTGCATAATGTAATTTTCAGATTTATAATACTAGTATAATCGTAAGCAAATTCTTATCTTGCGGTTATAAGACCTGCTATGAAATGTCAATTAGGTGATAGAGATTTAATTGTTTTTTCAGC